>JADHWO010000149.1 GCA_016783445.1 Candidatus Aminicenantota bacterium | reverse complement strand
CAGAGCGGCCATTCCTTGGAAGCCCAAGAGCTGGAAAACTTTTAAATCGAGTGAGACACCTGCTCCTGATGTAGGGTCGTGTCCTGCTACGGAGAGAAGAATTTTTTTGGGAGTCAAATCTTTACTCTTGAAAAAAATTTTATTATTAAGAATCCCGAATTATTTACTATTTGCCGAGGGATATGCTAACATATTTTAAGTTTCAAATGAAGGCAAGGGCGCATATTTTCGTTACAGGGAGAGTTCAAGGAGTCTTTTTCCGCGATCATACTCAAAAATGGGCCTCTTCACTTAACCTAACAGGTTGGGTAAGAAACATAAGGAGTGGTCAAGTAGAAGCATTAGCCGAAGGGGATAAAGAAAAAATTGAAGAGTTAATTAGCAAGCTGAACGAGGGTCCTCCTTTATCTCAAGTGGAAAAAGTCGATGTCAACTGGGAAGATTATAAAGGGGAATTCAAAGACTTCCAGGTAACTTACTCTGATTCCTGGTAAGTTGCAGGTGGGTTTACTGAGATTTTTTTTGTTCTAAAAATTTCTGGCGGCATTCACTGGAACAGAAATAATATTCTTTTCCTTCGTAAACTTGCCTGATTGCATTTTCTTTTGGAAGATAGGTATTACAAATATCATCTTTAACCATTATGCCCGAAGTGCCTTTTGAAGCTCTTGGAGGCTTGCTCGCTTTGTTCAATGTCCTGAAAAAACGTAAGAACAGGTAGGCGCTATAGGCAAAGAAGGCATAAATGATAATCTTTAATATTCCTACAATCATGCCTTAAATTTAGACGATTTGAATAATCATGTCAAACCAAGACCGCCGAACGGTCCTGATCTTTATGAGTTTTTTTAATATTTATTTTTTGACGCTAGAATATTTCTCCATCACAAATAATAAAAGTTTTAAAGGTCTGACCCCAACAAATTTTTCTTGATTATTGAAAAGCTTAAAAGTAATATGAAAAAGGAAAAAAAGAGATCATTTTAATGCCATAAGGAGGGAAGTGCGTATCTTCCTAAATTTTTCCGCTAATCTTTTTTAAGTAGAGGGAAAGAATGGATTTTTTATTCACTCAAGAACAAGAAATATTAAAAGACTCAATCCGAAATTTCGCCGATAAGGAGATTCTGCCCTTTGTTAAGGAGAACGATGAAAAAGGGAAATGGCCGGAGGAGCTGACAAAGAAATTGGGAGAAATGGGATTGTTGGGCATTGTCATTCCTCCAGAATATTCGGGGGCAGGCTATTCTAATATGGATTATGTCATTATCCTGGAAGAGATTTCCAAGGTAGATCCTTCTGTTGGCTTGGTTGTTGCAGCCCACAACTCGCTCTGTTCAAATCATTTAAATCTCTTCGGGAGTGAAGAACAAAAGAAAAAGTACCTGACAAGACTGGCTTCTGGGCAGACTTTGGGAGCCTGGGCACTTACTGAGGCAGAGGCTGGTTCCGATGCAGCGGCTTTAAAAGCTAAAGCTCGAAAAGAGGGAGATTATTGGGTGCTCAACGGGTCGAAGCTTTTCATCACCAACGGTTCTTTAGCTGAAATCCTGGTGGTTATGGCTGTTACTGATCCAGAGAATAAAAGGAAGGGCATTTCTGCTTTTATCTTAGAGAAAGGAATGGAAGGCTTTAAACCTGGGAAAAAGGAAGATAAGTTGGGCGTAAGATCTGCCGATACTTCTGAACTTATTTTTGAAGATGTAAAAGTTCCCGCTGAGAACATCATAGGGAAAGAAGGGGATGGTTATAAGCAAGCTATGGCCATTTTGGACGGAGGGCGAGTAAGTATCGCCGGGTTTTCTTTAGGCATTGCTGCCGGGGCTTTGGAGTCGAGTTTAAAGTATGCCAAAGAGAGGAGTCAGTTTGATCAGCCTATAGCCAATTTTCAGGCCATCCAGTGGATGCTTGCTGATGGTTTTACTGAACTGGAGGCTGCCCGCCTTTTAACCTACAGAGCAGCTTTCCTTGAAGATCAGGGAAAGAAGGTTCCCAAAGAATCTGCCATGGCCAAGCTCTTTTCGAGCGAGTTAGCTGTGAAGGCTTCTTCTATGGCGGTTCAGATTTTTGGAGGCTACGGGTTTATAAAAGATTATCCTGTGGAAAAGTTCTACCGGGACTCAAAATTAGCCACTATCGGGGAAGGAACTTCCGAAATACAGCGCTGGATTATTGCCCAAAAAGTTCTTTCCGAATATTAATACAAACGCAATTATTCCAGTGTCATCGCGAGGAGCGAAGAAGATTACTTCGCTTTGCTCGGAACAGGCTGTGCGATCTCATACAATAAATTGTCATTGCCAGTGACCGAAGGGACCGGCCGATCTCAACCTTTTTATGAGATTGCCACGCTGCGCTCGCAACAGCGGATTGCCACGCCCTTTCAGGGCTCGCAATGACATTGTAAAAATATATGTTGCGTTTATATTAGTTATGCAAACTTGCATCTCAGTCCTGCCTAATAAATTGGATTAAGCTCATGAGAAGAATTAAACTTTTAGGAGAGACTGAATATAAGGAATAAGCAGGAAAGACGGAAATGATGGATTTAGCCCAAGAGTTAATTAAAGGAAACCATAGAGCCATTGCCCGAGCTATCTCTCTGGCAGAAAACAACAGAAGTGCTGCTCAAGAAATGATGAAAAAAATATTCCCCGGCACAGGAAAATCACTTGTTATAGGAATTACAGGTCCTCCCGGTTCAGGCAAGAGCACCTTGGTTGACCATATGGTAGTGCTTCTTCGAAAAAACGGAAAGAAAATTGGCATTATTGCTGTAGATCCTTCCAGTCCTTTCACCGGAGGAGCTATTCTAGGGGATAGAATACGGATGATGCGGCATAGCACAGACCCTGACGTATTCATTCGGAGTATGGCAGCGAGAGGTCATCTAGGAGGATTAGCGAAGGCAACAGGAGAGGCCATTACTATACTTGAAGCAGCGGGAAAGGATTTTATTCTGGTGGAAACAGTCGGAGTAGGCCAGGATGAAGTTGAGATCGTTAAACTGGCGGATATTGTTCTTGTTATTCTAATCCCCGGGGCAGGAGATGAAATTCAGGCTTTTAAAGCAGGGATTATGGAGATTGCTGATATTTTTGTTCTCAACAAGGCAGATTCTCCAGACGCAGAGAAGACAGAAAGGCAGCTTAAGGCCATGCTGGATTTAGGATTTGAGGGAGATACCATGCCCCCTGTGGTCAAAACTGTGGCCACTGAAGGAGAAGGAGTGGAGCCTCTGGTTAATGAGATTGATAAATTGGTCGAGAGCAAAAGCCAGGAATTCATAAATTCCAGGAAGAAAAGACTGATATCCTGGATGTTAAGGGACATCATCAGTGAAAAAATTTATCAGACTGTCAGTCAAAATATTCCTGAATCAGAATTTGAAAGTCTTGTCGAGAGAATTTTCAAGAGAGAAATCGACCCCTATACTGTTGCTGATGAAATAGTAGGAAGGTTAAAAAAGGCGAAAGCCTAGGAAGAAAGGAAGAATGCTCAAGACCTTGGGAAATATTCTTATCATAGGTGGGGCTTTAGCCGTCCTTTTTGGGCTTACTCTCAAGCTGTCTGGAAGGTTCAAATGGATAGGGAAGCCGCTTATTTTCGCGGCGAATAGAAATTTTTTCAATAAAAGGAGGATGTCGTGTTAGAAATTTTTTTCCTCATCTTTTTATCAAAGAAAATAGGGAAAATTGTAGAGGCAAAAGGCCGTAAGCCTGGAGGATATAAAGCAATGCTTGTGGCCTTCTGGTTTGGCGGGGAAATAGTAGGATTACTCATCGGTGGGGCAATGGTCGGAGAATCTATTGGTATTTACTTAATTGCTTTAATTGGTGCTGGTGTGGGCGCTGCTGTGTCATTCGGGATTGCCAACAATTTAGCACCGGAACGACTTGAATCTCAATCCCAGGCCGGTACCGGTACGGATTTGAAAGAATAGACTAAATTAATAAAGAAGATACTCTAATTTAAATTGACCCATAGGAAAGGATTTAATCAGGGACTGCTTATCGTTTCTTTAAGGGCCCGGACAAAGGAAGTAGAAAAACTCCGTCCTGAAAGCTTCTCAATATCCTCCAAGGTTTCAATCTTTTCTTCTCCCAGAGAAGTCGGTACTTTATTCTCGACTCTATCGTAGAGATTAGCAAGGGCAATGATGCTGCTGCCAGAGGGAATTGCGTTTAAGTCCTTATCCAATTTATCCGCTTCTTCTACGTAATGGTGAAAGTAGCCGGCAAGAATAGGCTCGATTGTTTTCAATAAAGAAGCCATTGCGTTCAACTCCACTCGTTCTTTATCCTTGGCTTGCTCCTCAGAGATTTTCATATCACCCGATATAAAATTGACTATTTCCTCAAAGAAGGGAAGGCTGGACTGCAAATCTCCTGCCTCATAAAGGAGAGCAGCGGATTTAATGTTTTCCAATTCAGTCTTGCTGAGCTCTGCAGTTTTGGCAATTTCTCCAGCAAGAAGAGATACTCTCAAAGAGCGAGGCTTTGCCTCATCTGCAACTTCAAGATACTTGAGCATGATTTTGAGCGCTCCAAAATAGGATCTCCTCATTCTTTCGAGCCGCCTTTCTCTTTCTTCGGTAAATGTCCCGATGATTGCCGCGGTCAAGATCAGAAAGCCTCCCCAAGTAGCCATCCTGATTATTTCACCAGTTGAAAATGCCACTTCCAGACCGAGATAGAGTTTATAAAAAACCAAATAAAGGAAGACCAATGCAATACAAAAGAATGCAGTTAAAATGGCTTTCCTCTTCCCGAGAAGATATCCTGAAAGAATGATGGGAAGAAGAAAAAAGTTAAGAAAATCAAATTTATAGTGGATAAGGAAAGCAATGCCTAAAACTCCTATAAAAACCAGGGTGATTATAAGCCCTTCAAAATGGTCACCGATGAATTTTTTAATTTTTTTCATTTTTTTTCTCCTTCAAATCAACCATTTCTCTTTTTTTGGCGCCTGTATGTTTCGTTCCGCATCAAGCCAGTGCTGAGCATTATGGAAAACAAAAAGAAAACAATCTTTTTTTGCATGGCTTGGCCTTCTTAACGCGTAGCAGTTTCCTTTTTAATATAAACGCAATATATATTTTTACAATGTCATTGCGAGCCCTGAAAGGGCGTGGCAATCTCTTAAGATGAATTAACGAGATCGCCACGTCGCTTCGCTCCTCGCGATGACACTGGAATAATTGCGTTTGTATTAGTTCTAAAAATTCTCTCAATTATTTGATTAATATTCTCAAATTGATTCCTTAACTGGCTTATAC
>JADHWO010000008.1 GCA_016783445.1 Candidatus Aminicenantota bacterium | reverse complement strand
AAAATGGATGAAAATCCTCAAGTAGTAATGATCTCTGGTCACGGAACTATAGAAACAGCCGTAAAGGCTACAAAACTCGGGGCATATGATTTTTTAGAAAAACCCCTCTCTCTGGAAAAGGTTGTCTTAACCGTCAAAAATGCACTAAAACAAAAAAAAATAGAAGAAGAGAATATATATCTTCGCGAAAAAATTAAAATCAAGCACAATCTGGTCGGCAAAAGTCGTTCCATTCAAAAATTAAAAGTCGATATAAAGAAAACTGCTCCTACAAACTGCAGCATTCTCATCTGCGGAGAAAATGGAACTGGGAAAGAACTTGTTGCCCGCTTGATTCATCAGGAAAGCCCTAGAAAAAACAAACGATTTGTCCATGTAAATCTTGCAGCCATTCCTGGTAAGTTAATTGAAAGGGAACTCTTCGGGTATATTAAAGGAAGCTTTACTCACGTTGATAATGACAAAAAAGGAAAATTACTTATTGCAGACAGCGGGACTATTTTCCTTGAAGAGATTGACAATATGAGTCTAAAAATCCAGGCTAAACTGGCAAGAATCATCGAAGAACAAAAGTTTGAACCACTGGGGTCAAATGAGTCTCTACCTATCAATGTCAGGTTCATCGCAGCGACAAACAAAAACTTAAATGAGCTTACTGCCAAGGGAAAATTCAGAGAGGACCTATTTCTCAAGCTGAATGTCATCCCCATGGTTCTTCCCCCCTTGAGAGAAAGAAAGGAAGACATCCCGCTCCTGATAAATTACTTTCTGAAGTATTTCTCAATCGAGGACAGCAAAAAGAAAAAATCCATGAGCAAAGGTGCCATGGAAGCATTCCGAAATTATTCCTGGCCGAGAAATATAAGCGAACTCATCAACGTAATCGAAAGGTTTGTAATAATGGTGCCGGATGATGAAATAAAAGCTACTCATCTTTTACTGCTTGTTGAGCAAAGAGAACCACAGTCCGTTCCCGGCCTCACCAGAAATAAGTCTCTAAAACAGGCAGAGAAACAGTTCGAAAAACAGTTCATCCACAAGGCTTTAATAAGGCACAACTGGGACATATCTAAAACATCATCTGAACTTAAAATTGACAAAGAGCTCCTCAATAAAAAAATTAAAAATCTTTGCATAACCTTCCTCGGGTAAAAGCCTCAATCCAATATATCTGAACGGGAGCGAGGCCATCCCCGAATACTTCCTGATCATTGCCCACACAAAATAGAAGAGAACCATTCGAACAAACTCTTATAAAAATGTAGACCTGACCATACTCCGCTGTTATAATAGGAAAAATTTTTTCCTGAATCAGGTAACATGGAAAGCCAGGCACTCGAAATACTAACCGCTATAAGAGATTTTATTTGGGGCCCTCCTCTCATAATTCTTTTAGTAGGCACAGGGATATTCCTGACTATAAGATTAAGGGGCCTTCAAATAAGAGGTCTCTTTCGTTCTCTTTATTTGGCTTTTGTTAAAAGGAAAGAAGATGACGAACAAGAAGGCGACATCTCTCATTTCCAGGCCCTGATGACAGCTCTTGCAGCAACGGTGGGAACAGGAAATATTGTCGGGGTATCCCTCGCAATCACTATAGGAGGGCCAGGAGCTCTTTTCTGGTTGTGGGTGACTGGAATTTTCGGGATGGCCACTAAGTACTCCGAGGCTGTTCTGGCAATCAAATACAGAGAAGTTGATGAATTTGGAACCATGAGCGGCGGCCCCATGTATTATATTTCTAAGGGATTGGGCTGGAAGTGGCTCGGAACACTTTTTGCCATCTTTGCTTTTATTGCAGCTTTTGGCATCGGAAACATGGTTCAATCCAATTCAGTTGCGGGTGCTGTCAAAACCTCATTTGGTATTCCTTACTGGGTGACTGGAATTATACTGGCAGTATTCACTGCTATAGTCGTCCTGGGCGGAATTAAAAGCATTGCCAAAGTAACTCAGATCCTTGTTCCCTTTATGATTATCATCTATATCACGGGAGCTTGTTACATTCTGTTCTCAAAAATCTTAATAATTCCCCAAATCTTCACTCTCATTTTTAAACACGCATTTACACCAACGGCAGCCGTGGGGGGATTTCTCGGCGCAACAGTTATGCAGACAATACGAATGGGAGTATCCAAGGGAGTCTTTTCCAATGAGTCAGGACTGGGATCTGCCCCGATTGCCGCAGCTGCGGCAAAAACTTCCAATCCTGTCAAACAAGCTCTTGTTTCCATGACTCAGACATTTATCGATACTCTTGTTGTCTGTACAATGACCGGCCTTGTTATCCTCTTAAGTGGCTTCTGGACTTACGGCCCTGAATACAAAGGGGCCGAACTCACTGCCATGGCCTTTGAAAAATTCCTTCCTTTTGGAATAGGAGGATTTGTCGTCACTATAACACTGATATTCTTTGCCTATTCCACCATTCTCGGCTGGTGTTATTATGGGGAAAAAGCCGTTGAATACTTGTTTAAAGAAAGAGCAGTAAAAACTTTCCGGATTCTATTTGTAATCTTTGTCGCTGTGGGAACTCTATTAAAGCTGGAAACGGTCTGGCGAGTTTCAGACATCATGAATGGCTGCATGGCTTTTCCCAATCTGATAGGCCTCGTTGGCCTCAGCACAATCATCGTTTCAGAAACAAATAAATATTTTTATATGAAGCATAAATAGACCCTCCTTTTTCGTTTACTCTTTTCAAATTTTGTGCTATTGTTTAGGGCGAAAATTCAGAGGAAAAAATGAGGATACAGCCTTTAAGGATCGCCATCAGTTCAGCGCGAAAGTTTATCAACATGGGGGCTCTTTCTCGACTGTTGAACCTGGTTAAAAACTTTCACGCTGCTGAAATTTCTTCCCTTATGGACCATCTTACATTCAGGGAAAAACGCATCCTCTTTAATGTACTCCTTGATAAAAATAAAGAAAAAACCGGCGAAGTTTTAAGTGAACTGGACCCGGAAGATGCATCCTTAATATTAAAAGAACTCCCATTGGAACAAATAACCGACCTTTTCCAGATTACTCCCCCTGACGATGTAGCTTCAATTCTCGACCTTCTTCCCGAAGATATGAAAGAATCCGTACTGGGAGCTATGGAAGAGAAACCTTCCGAAGATGTCAAGGAACTTCTCCACTACGAGGAAGAAACCGCCGGCCGAATAATGTCTCCGGATTTTTACGCTCTGGATCAGGAAACGAATGTTTCAGACTCCATAACAGCCATGCAGCTTGAGGGAGACGTGGAATCAGCTTTTTATCTCTATGTTGTGGATGAAAAAAACCATCTTACTGGAGTTGTCTCTTTAAGGCAGGTTCTTTTTTCTCCCCCCAATACCCCCTTAAAGGAAATCATGAACAAAGATCTCATAAGCGTTCATCCTGAAACCGACCAGGAAGAGGTAGCGCGTTATGTCGCAGATTATAATCTTGTCGCTATCCCGGTTGTTGATTCCGAAAACACTCTTGTGGGTGTTGTTACAGTTGATGATGTCATCGACGTTATAGAAGAGGAAGCTACAGAAGACATCTACAAAATGCTATCCCTGGATACAACTGATAGAATTCAAAACAACCCACTAAAATCCATAAAAAAAAGGCTCCCTTTTCTTTTGTTCAGCCTTATCACCGCCTCCCTCGCTCCCTTTGTCATTCATTATTTTGAAGACACCATAAAATCTTTTATCACTTTGGCAGTTTTTATGCCTTTGGTTGCAGCTCTGGGAGGAATCGCAGGAAACCAGACAATAGCAATAATAGTCCGGGAAATTGCCATCGGGCAGGCTGACTGGGTGGGAGCAAAAAAAGCTTTGATAAAAGAAATTCTGGTCGGTTTCGGCAACGGTGTTATCCTCGGAGCGATCTTATCAGGAGTTTCTTACCTATTAATTAAAAATCCATACTTGGGACTTATTCTCGGACTGTCTATCATAGCCAATCTTTTTATAGCCGCCCTTCTCGGCACTCTAATCCCTTTATTCCTGAAATTAATCCGCCTGGACCCGGCGCTGGGTTCAGTCAACCTTCTCACTATGTGCACAGACACCATAGGCTTCCTCACCTTCCTTGGCCTTGGAACCCTCTTCTTGAGTAAACTCATATAACTTTCCAATGCCCCTCGAACAAACTGAGGCCATTGTCCTGCGAACCTTTAATACAGGTGAGCAAGATAAAATCGTTGTCTTTTTTTCTCGAGAAAAGGGTATTTTAAGAGGAGTGGCTAAAGGGGCTCGAAAATTCGGCAACCGTTTCGGAAGCAGCCTGGAACCTCTGTCATTTGTAAAGTTTTATTATTATGAAAAGGAAAGAAAAGATTTAGTCACAATAGGCAACTGTGATCTGCTTGAATCTTTTTTTGAGATCCAGAATAACCTAGAAACATCTTTCACTCTGAGTTATTTTGCCGAACTTATTGAAGAATTTTCCCCTTCAAGAGCAAAAGACGATGTCCTCTACAGGCTGTTGCTTTCAGTCATGCACTCGCTAAAGGAAAGAGGCGATTTATACTTTTTGACCCGGTATTTCGAAACCTGGCTTCTAAAAATCAATGGTGTGCTTCCAGATTTTAATAAATGTTTAAAATGCCGGAAGGCTCTCACTGAATCCGGATGGCTTTCTTTAAAAAAGGACGGCGTCTTTTGTGACCAATGCGCGCCTAAAAAAAAAGAAAAAATCAAACCGGAATTTGGGGCATTCGTCCAATGGATCAAAAAAAATCCTCCTCCAAAAAAAGGACCTCTTCCCTTTTCTCCCGAGCAGCTCAACACAATCAAAAAAGTGCTTAGGGAGATTATCGTCTTTCATCTTGAAAGAGAACCTAAAACTCTCCGCTATATATAAACATAAGGGGTTGCGTCTCAACATTAGAAAAATGGAACCATCCCCAATTTTCCCAATTTTGGCTCATAATTTTTCTTCTTATTGATTTTTTTGTTGAAATGAATAAACTATACTTCTTTCAGAGTCTTAATCCATGAAAGGAGAAAGCATGAGTTTATGTAAAATTTGTGGCAAAGATATCGATCATAAAACTCCTTATTTCAGCCTCTCTTTTAACAAAGAGGTAATCAAGGATGAAAAAAAGAAAATAATCCAACAAGAGGAAGGGCCTGTAATCTGTGAGGAATGCGGCAAGGAAGGTCTTCCTTCGATTCTTCAGAACCTGAGGCTCATCCATGATGCTGATACTGAGCTTAATAAAAAAATGTCATCCTTAAAAAAATCAATCGATATGATGGATTTGATGAAAGAATACAAGATATCCGGAGAAAAAGTCGGAACTAAGAACCAATATCTGGCGAAATGCCCTTTCCACGATCAGGAATCATCTTTTTTAATCGATGCTAAAAATAAAGAATATTTCTGTTTTTGTGAAGGCTTGAATGGAGACATCTTCAGCTTTGTCATAAATTTTGATAGAGACGTCAAACATCTACACACAACTTTAAAACAAGCTGTTGATTATTTAATGGAAAAATTCCAGACCAAATAGACCTCACGCCTAAGGGCTCAGGCTTTTAAAACTTCAATAACTAGAACAGACCAGTGTAATCCGGAAAATATAAAAATTCTTGAAGCTTTAGAAGTCTGACTCCCTTGGCTTTGATCCCATTGGCTTGAAATTCGCTTTTTTTTATGTTATAGGTTAAAAAAAGCCAATAATTCTTTTTTTTTATCTTATGGAGGAGGCGGATGACCAAAAAAAATCTTTTTCTACTCCCATGTTTACTTTTAATCCTTTTGAATTTTACGATGCTTTCTTTATCAAAAGAAAGTGGCGTCCTGGAAAACATTGTTTTTTCCAAAGGGGAAAAAACCCTTGAAATTAAAATTATCTTAAGTCCTTACACTTACCACCGTGAGTTTAAACTGTTCAATCCTTATCGAATATGTATCGACCTTTTTAACATTAAAAGCATTCAATCTCCTCCCCTGATCCAGGTCAATTCTCTCGGAATTGGCGCAATCAGAGCAAGTATGTTTAAATCTAACATTGCCAGGGTTGTTATTGACTTAACCGAGGAATTCCCCCCTTACAAAAGCGAAAGTTTTGAGCAGGGTTTAAGAATAGTATTTTGGCCTGAAGAAGAACTTCCTGAAGAAGAACCTCGGGTGATTGAGGAAATAATTCAAATAGAAGATGCTATCGGTGATATTAAAGTTACCCCCGCTAAAGCGAACATAAACGATTCTATATCTGTGGATATGAGTGGATCACAGCATGCTAAATCCATGGAAGTCGAAGTTTTTGATTCTAAAGGAACTAAAATCACTATGAATGAACTGACTCCAGACTCTCCTAAATGGGAAACAAAATTCGATAAGCCTGGAGAGTATACTTTTAAAGGAAAAGCTTTTAACATAGAGGGTAAGCCGTCTGAGAATCCTTGCGAGGCAAAAACATACATCAATTTTCCACCTGTCTCCATGCTGGAGTCCCAACCTCCAAAAGGCAATGTTGGAAAGCCTATCACCTTTGATGCTTCAGGTTCAACTGACTCAGATGGAGAAGTTGTCGAAGTTAATTTTACAATCGCCGATGAAATGGGAAATTTGGTCGATAGATTTGTGGACAATGAAAAACCCTTCAGCTGGGAAAAAGTATTTAGAAAAAAAGGTGTCTATACCGTAACAGTTGTCGCCACGGATGATTTTGGTGCTGTATCCGAACCATTTCAAGTTGAGGTCGCGGCAAAACAAAAGAATCTCTTTTTCCTGTTTGACGCAGGGGCTCTGGCTGCCCGGGGAGATGGGACATATGTCGGATATGCCGCAGGAAGGATAGGCTTGCTATATAAGATCTTACCAGGCACGCTGGATATTATCCTCTCAGGAGGAGGAGCTTACTCCCCCAACGATGCCCCATGGAAGCCTTTTTACTCAGTAAATTTACTTCTCAATTTCCATTTAGGACCTGTTTTTATTGGAGCTGGTGGTGTGTATACAACAAATGACAAAGAAACCATAAGCAGTAAATATGCAGAGGCTATTGCCAATGTAGGATTCGAACTGTTTGATAACTCCAGAATTTCAGCCTCCATCTTTCTTGAGGCAATGGGACCCGTCGTTGATCTCTCATTCCAGGATCATCACAAAATGATGCTTGGATTCAGGCTTCTTTTTTAATCTGCAGAAAAATCAGCCCTGCTCTCAGTTTTTATTGTAGATCTTTAATCTTTTTTCCCATGGAAAATGCTTTACCAAGACATCTGCCAACTCCATAATAAGCACGGCTTTCTGGAGTGAATACAATAGGTTTCACTTTATCTATATCAGGAAGCCCATCTTCTCCGATCACAGACTCCTCAACTTTGACATCCATTATCTCCCCAATAAATTGTGTATGATGTCCTATTTCAACAACGCGGAGCAGCTGACACTCCAGGACAAGAGGAAATTCTTTGACATAAGGAGCATCAACAAGACTGCTTTTAACAGGAGTAAATCCAGCAGCAGAGAACTTATCCTCTTCTTTACCTGAAACAATCCCGAAAAAATCGGCCTCCTTCACATGAGTCTCTGAAGGGATGTTTACAGTAAATGCTTTTCTTTCTATAATATTTCCGTATGTATAAGTGGCTTTCCTGAGAGAGACTGAAACAGCTGGCGGTTTGGAAGAGCATATTCCTCCCCATGCAGCAGTCATCACATTCGGCTTTCCAGCCACGTCATAAGTTCCCACCACTAACACAGGAGCCGGATAAATGATTGTTTTCGCTCCCAGTGACTTTTTCATGGTTGTTCTCCAAATATCCTTAATGTGTTATTACTTTTTTTGCCCATTATCCCCACACAAAAGGATAAAAATTTTATGGATAAAAACCTGATTTATTTAAGGGTGCCGACTGCCTTCTCAACTGCTTCTAATATCTCTCCGGACTCCACAACTTCCTTAAGCTTGTTAATATCACCATAAAGAGGGCGGTCTTCCTCAAGATGGTCGACATGTTTTCGAATAACATCATGGGCTGCCTGGATTCCTTTGCTCGGATTTATGGGCTTACGAAAATCTATTGCTTGGGCGCCTGCCATAAATTCTACAGCAAGCACTGCCTGAGCATTGTCAATAATCTGCTTGGTCTTAAGAGCTGTGGTCATACCCATACTAACAAAGTCTTCCTGGTCTGCCGCAGCAGGAATTGAACCTGTGGCCGCTGGATGAGAAAGGATTCTATTCTCGCATATCAATGCACCAGCCGTATATTGAGAAAGCATCAAACCAGAAAACATCCCTGCTCCCTTGGTTAAAAAAGCAGGCAATCCCATACTCAGGTGAGGATTCATCATTCTGTTCACCCTTCTCTCAGAAAGCACGCAGACTGTAGTGATGGCTATCCCTAAAAGCTCAAGTGCAAAAGCCATAGGGGTGCCCTGAAAATTGGCTCCTGTAAGAACAAGCCCTTCTTCTGGGAAAAAAGTTGGATTATCAGCGGCCCCATTAAGTTCGATCTCAATCATATAGCGGGCCCATTTGAGAGCATCGCGGGCTGCTCCTACCACCTGAGGAGTACTCCGTAAACTGTAGGAATCCTGGATTTTTTTTCCTTTTTGAGCTAATAGCTGACTTCCCTCGGTTATCTGTCTGATGTTTTCGCAAGAATCCAGGGCTCCCGGATAACCCCGGACTCTCTGCAGCCTCTCATCATAAGCTTTCATGTTAGCGTTTAGAACCTCTAAAGTCATTGCTGCGACAATCTCCGAATTCTTAATCCAGCATTCTGCATCGTATATCTCTAAAGCTCCAAGGCCAGCAATCACATTGGCTCCGTTAATTGTTGCCAAACCGTCACGGGCTTCATAGACAATAGTTGGAATTTCTGCTCTTTCCATCGCTTCCTTTGCAGGTAAGCGTTCGCCTTTATAAAAAGCCTCTCCTTCACCCATGGGCACAAGAGCCATCTGAGCCATAGGAGATAGATCACCACATGCTCCAACCGAACCCTTCTCACACATTATCGGAGTAACTCCTTTGTTAAGCATTTCCTCCAGAGTCTTGACTATAACGGGCCTTAAGCCTGAATGACCATGGCAGTGGCAGTTTATACGGCTCAGGATAGCTGCCCGTACAACTTCGATGGGCATAGGCTTTCCGTATCCTGCTGCATGGCTGTAAATTAAATACCGCTGGTATTTTTTTACCTGTTCTTGAGTTAATACAACTTCTGAGAGCTCTCCAATTCCTGTGTTGACCCCGTACATTATCTCCCCTTTTTCTATTTTATCCTCAAGAAGGTCTCTGCATTTTTGAATCTTTTTTATTGCATCAGGATGTACGGCAATGCTTTCATTTTCCCGTGCAACCTTCACAACTTTCTCTATAGTAAGGTCATGTCCATCAAGGGTGATTGTCATGGTTACTCCTCCTTAAGTTTTAAACTTGTTTAAACATAAAACTCTATAAGAACAGACACGAGAAGGCAAGAAATTATTATTATTTATAAAGATTATTTCTCCGTAAAAAATGATTAAATTTACCATATCATAAAGGTATTTGGGGATGGATGAAGCGACTTTGAAGATTTAGCCTTCCTGAATTGCTCTTTTAGGGAATCCGGTGAAGCCGGACACCGAGTATGTATAAGCTCAGGCCAGTGGATTCAGAAAACACACAACTTTTGCCCCGGCGAGTCAAAAGCTGCTCGATTTCAGGCTTCGCTCTCCTCTCCATCCCGGAGAGGAACCGTGCCCGCTCAGCCTTCAAACGGTTTTTTTCACCCACTGCCTTCGCATAGGCATTAAATAGAATAATGAAGGAATGGCGTGAAAAATCTGAACGGAAGCTAAGACATTCCCAAATACCCATATTAGACCATCACGGAAAAAAGATGCTTCCTTATTATATTACATATGGGCTCAATCAAAAAGCTGCTTCTTTACCCAGAGATATACAATTGCGGAAAAAATAAAAACCTTGAGCTATACATGTATTACTTCTCGAGCTTATCTTTTTATCTGCTGTTACCTCGAAGTCTTGTTTTTCTTCTTCATTATCCTAAAATAGCTAAAATTATTAAAATTTTAAATATCTAGCCCTACAGTTTCCAATAGTTTCCAGTTGACAACTTTTTTTAAGCAGGATATAAGTAATTCTCTTAAATAAAAAATAAATAACTCATATCATCTGGAGGAAAAAAATGGCAAAAGAAATGACAAAAATCATGGTCACAGGCTCAGTTGGGCAGATCGGCTCTGAATTGACCATGGCTTTAAGAAAGAAATACGGCAATGATAACGTCCTTGCGACAGGACACAAAACCAAACCCAGCCCTGAGCTCTGCGACTCCGGCCCATTTGAATTTATCAATGTCGCACAGAAGGAAACAATCGAGGAAGTCGTAAAAAAATACAATATTGACACTATCTATCATTTATCTGCAATCCTCTCCGCTGTAGGAGAAAAAAATCCCAAACTCTGCTGGGATGTAAACATGAACGGAACCTATAACATTCTTGAAGTGGCCCTCGAACATGAAATGGCCAGAATTTTTATTCCCAGCTCCATTGCTGCTTTTGGACCCGAAACTCCTCTCGACAACACACCTCAAGAAACAATCCTAAGACCAAAAACGATGTACGGAGTCACTAAGGTTGCCGGAGAACTCCTCTGTGATTATTATGTCAAGCGTTTTGGCCTTGATATACGTGGCTGCCGCTATCCCGGCATTATAAGCTACGAGACGCTGCCCGGGGGAGGCACAACAGACTATGCTGTTGCTATCTATTTTGAAGCTGTAAAAAACAAAAAATACACCTGCTTTGTAAGAGAAGACACAAGGCTCCCAATGATGTATATGCCCGACTGCCTCAAAGCAGCCATAGATATAATGGAGATTGATTTTTCCCAGCTAAAACACCATTCAGACTTTAATGTATCGGCCATGAGCTTTTCCGCCGGGGAACTAGCCGATGAGATCAAAAAGTTTATTCCCGAGTTTACATGTGAGTACGAACCTGATTTTCGGCAGGACATCGCTGACTCCTGGCCCAACTCTCTTGATGATTCGGCAGCCCGCGAGGAATGGGGATGGGAGCCGAGCTATGACTTAGCCGCAATGACCAAGGATATGCTCGAAGCTCTCACCAAGCGCCACGCTGAAGGAAAACTGAATTATTAACAATCTGGAAGTCTCAACATCAAGAAAAGTTTAAGCTTAGACTCAATTTAATTTGATCACAATTAGGAGCTTACTGAATCTCTGATCTCTTTTCACTTAAAACAGTATTTTTGTTCTTTTTGAGAATTCTTGCTGTCTGTTTTTCTGTCTTATTGTGAATATAACTAATCCAGTTTTTCCTTCAAGAAATTGGGAAGAGAAAATGCTGCCCGGTGGATATCCAGATTAAAATAATTAAGTCCTGCAGGAGGATCTCTTTTTATATCTAATGGCTGAACTTCATCTGACAGAAAAACATAGCACCAGCTTCCTCCAGGATAAGTCGGAACAGGGCTTATATAAAAACAGACAACCTTAAACAGTTTCTTGAGGTAACTATTTTTCTCCTTGATGGATTCCAGATGATAAAAGGGCGAGCCAGCCTGAGCAACTACTATACCTTCAGGTTTAAGGCATTTTTTCAGCTTCAAGAAAAATTCCTCTTCATGAAGATAAGCGGACGGACCTACAGGATCAGATGAGTCAACAAAAACGATATCGAATTTTTTCTCTATTCCTTCAATAAATTCTCTTCCGTCAGCAATAACGAGTTCTGCTCTCTCATCTTTTAAAGATGGAGAAAGCCAGGGGAAATATTTCCGGGATACTTCTATGACCTGACTATCAATCTCGACTAAGCAGGCATATCGTACAGGATTACGAAGAATTTCCTTGAGGACTCCCCCATCTCCTCCGCCGATAACAAGAATGTCCTGAGGGGAAGAATGCGTTACTAAAGCGGGGAAAGCAAGCATTTCATGATAAAAAAATTCGTCTCTCTCTGTAGTCTGAACAAGATCATCCAGGAGCAGGACTCTTCCAAAATACTCATTATTTATAACTTCTATATTTTGATAGGGAGAGCTTTGTCTGTACAGAAGTTTTTTAGTCTTAAAAAAAACACCGCTCGATTCGGTATGGTATTCTTTTCTCTCTGATAAATCTGCTTTGCGGTTCTTTTTACCTGTGGTCATTGCTGCCAGATAAAAGGCTCCTTATCTGTTAAAACTTTCCCCTGCTTCAAGCTCTTTATTAAATAGAGGGGTAGGGCAAAGTATCCCTTATGAAGCCCGGGATGATAGAATTTAAGTTTCTCGGTTTTTCGACTGCGTATTTTTTTTAAAATTTCTTCTTCATTAATCTTTAGTGGATCTTCCTTTTTTGAAGCTATAATAAATCCCCAGGGCATGCTAAAAGAAAGAACAAAAGTCCAGTAAGGCCGGACCAGAGGGAAAACTTTTTCTAATGTTTTTACCAGGGAGCAGAAAAATTGATTATAAAAAGGGTCAGTGCTCCCTGCCTGAAGGACAAACAGGCCGTCCTCTTTTAGTACTTCAAAAACTTTCTCAAAAAATTCCTTTGTGAAAAGAAAAACGGACGGCCCTTTCTCAACCGGCTCAGTAAGATCAGAAATAATGACATCAAACTTATTCTTTGTTTCCTTAATAAACTGACGGGCATCACTAAAAATTAAAGTTGTCCTCGGATTTGAAAAAGCCCCCTCAGACCATTCGGGCAAATACTTCTGGCATATGTCGACAAGCTCCTTGTCAATATCCACCATGGTTACCTTCTCAATCGTACTGTGCCTCAGCACTTCCCTAATGGTTGCTCCCTCTCCTCCTCCCAGGACCAGAACCTTTTGAGGGAAAGGATGAGAAAAAAGGACAGGGTGAACCAAAGATTCATGGTAAATGTATTCATCTATCTGTGCCGATTGAATCCTTTTATCCAGAAAAAGAACCTTGCCAAGAAATTGATTGTAAAAACACTCGACAAATTGATATTTTGTCTTTCCCTGAAAGTAAAGCTTGTTTATCTTGAATCGTCTTGTAAATGAATCTGTTAAATGCTCAGAATAATAAGATTCTTCGCTTACCATGGCAAGATTATAGCAATTAAAAAATAAAGAGTAAAACACACGAACCTGGATGTAAACATCCTTATTTCCATGACAATTTTTTTGGAGGTCAGGCAATCTGGTTAGGAAGCCATCCGGAGGCGAGCGGGTTTGGTTCCTCAAAGAGGAGAGGGAGCCGAGGAATAAGTGGATTTTCCTCGCTGGGGAAAATACACGGGCTGACGAATCAGCTTGCCTGACTGTTTCTTCATCACGGAAATAAAAATGCTTCCAACGGATTAAAAAATATAGACCTATTCTTTAATTTTTGATATAGTTCAGATTTTATAAAGGAGGTACTTAATGTACGGCAAGATAAAGGAAGACTTAACAAAAGAAATCCAATCCATTCATGATGCCGGTCTTTACAAAAGTGAAAGAATCATCATGACCCCCCAGGGCGCAGAAATTGAGGTTAAAGGCGGAAAAGAAGTTCTTAATTTTTGCGCAAATAACTATTTAGGTTTATCCAGCCACCCTAAAGTCATCGAAGCTGCCCATAAAGCTCTTGATGAATGGGGATACGGAATGAGCTCGGTCCGCTTTATCTGCGGGACTCAGGACATTCATAAGATTCTCGAAAAAAAGATCTCTGATTTCCTTCAGACAGACGACACCATTCTTTTTGCAGCCTGCTTTGACGCCAACGGAGGAGTCTTTGAACCTCTTATAGGAGCAGAAGATGCCATTATCACCGACCAGCTTAACCACGCCTCCATAATCGACGGAATCCGACTCTGTAAAGCTCAGAGATATATTTATAAACATGCTGACATGGCTGACCTGGAAGAAAAGTTAAAAGAAACGCAAGAGCTCCGCTACAGACTTGTCGCCACTGACGGAGTATTCTCCATGGACGGTGATATCGCAAAACTGGATGAGATCTGTGACCTGGCAGATAAATATGACACCCTGGTCCTGATTGATGATGCCCATTCAACAGGATTCATCGGCAAGACAGGAAGAGGAACCCCGGAATACAGAGGAGTGATGGGAAGAGTAGACATTATCACAGGCACTCTCGGAAAGGCGCTCGGAGGAGCCTCAGGCGGATTTATCTCTGGAAAAAAAGAACTCATCGAGCTCTACAGGCAGCGTTCAAGACCCTATCTCTTCAGCAATACTGTTTCACCAGCTGTCGTGGGAGCATCCATTGCAGTTTTTGACCTTCTTTCCGAGACTACAGAATTAAGGGACAAACTGGAAGAGAACACAAAATACTTCAGAGAAAAGATGACAGAAGCTGGCTTTGAAATAACTCCGGGAGTTCATCCTATTGTTCCTATCATGCTCGGCAAATTTGAAAACGATGCCCAGCTTTCCCAAGATATGGCACGAGACCTCCTTGAGCAAGGAATTTATGTAATCGGATTCTATTATCCCGTTGTCCCCAAAGGACAGTCAAGAATAAGAGTTCAACTTTCTGCAGCTCACGAAAGACATCACCTGGATAGAGCCATTGAAGCTTTTACTAATGTAGGAAAGAAATACAACGTTATTTCATAAAAGAAAAACAGAACAGGATCCATAAGATAAATATTCCTTATGGGTCAATAAGAAAAACACAATAAAAAAGGGGACAGACTAGTCAGGTTTTTCTGCTTTCTCCATAGTGATTCCCGTATAGCCGTAAAAAATGGAAACAAGAGGATTAGCAAGATTTAAAAAGGCAAACGGAAGATAGACAAGGGGGTTTACTCCTAAAGTCGCGCCCATAAAAGCACCGCAGCTATTCCAGGGAATAAGTGGAGAAGTAAGAGTCCCGGCGTCTTCCAGACACCGAGAAAGATTTTTGGGATGAAGGCCTTGTAAGTCAAATGCGCTTTTGAACATCCTTCCAGGGATAACAATCGCCATATACTGGTCTGAACCGATTGCATTCATTCCTATACAGCTAAAAATAGTCGTTGCTACCAGAGAGCCTGTCCTCCTTACTCTTTTGAGGAGAGACCTGGCTAAAACCTCCAGCATTCCTGTTCTTTCCATTATGCCGCCAAAACATAGAGCGCAGATGATCAAGGCAACTGTGTTCATCATATAATCAAGTCCGCCCCGGCTCAACAATTTATCCACCAACGCCACTCCGGTCTCAGAAACATATCCGGATTTTGCTGCCTGGATAACTTCGAGCAGGGATTTGGACTGAGCAAGTATGCCAAAAATTCCGCCCAGGACCACCCCTCCTAAAAGAGCTGGCAAAGGAGGAATTTTCTTTACAACCATCACTATTACCAGCAAAGGAGGAATCAGGAGAATGGGATGAACAAAAAAGTTTGATCTGATCGTGGAAATAATCGTTTCTATTTTTTCAGTCTGCAGAATTCCTCCTGAATATTTAGCTCCGAGAAATCCATATAGAATCAAACAAAGGACATACCCCGGCGCTGTTGTATAGACCATATGCCTTATATGGGAAAAAAGGTCTGTGCCAGCCACTGCTGGAGCAAGATTAGTTGTATCGGAAAGGGGTGACATTTTATCACCAAAATAAGCCCCTGAAATGATTGCGCCGGCAACCATTGAAACAGGTATTCCCAGCCCAGCTCCCACCCCGATGAGTGCAACTCCCACTGTACCCGCTGTTGACCATGAAGAGCCTGTTCCCAGGGATACAATAGAACAGATAATGAGAGTGGCTACAAGAAAAATCCCCGGGGAAAGAACCTTTAAACCGTAATATATCATGGAAGGAACAATGCCACCTTGTATCCATGTTCCAATCATTATTCCGACGATCATCAGGATCAGGATAGCCCCCATAGCCAGATTGATGCCATGGACCATCCCCTCATGAATCTCCTTCCAAGGATGCTTATGAATAACAGCAACAATTGCCGCTACTGCTGCGGAACAGATTAAAGGGATATGAGGATCTCGCTGTTTGAATACCCCTATAACCAGAGATAAGGCAACAATCAAAAAGATAACAGGAATAAGCGCTATCCCCAGTTTGATTTTCTTCCTCTTATTAGTCATGTTATTATTTCACTTAACCTGTATTATTCATAAAAACTGCCGACACTTACTTTTATCTTCAATGATGTGTGGCTTACACATTGATTCTTTCTCAAAAGTTAATATTCAAATCCTCTCCAATGACCTCATTTTAACTTTACGTCGGCATTTTTTACTCTTCGAGCGAGTGATATTGTGAGATTGCCACGTCGCTTCGCTCCTCGCAACGACGCCTGCTTCGTTGCAGGGCATTCGCGGTGGAAAACCACAGCTTCATACCCTGCGCCTCGCATCTCCTTTAATCTCAACTCGTGAATAATCCACGTTAATAAAGATATGAAATTTTATGTAAAAAGACAGCAAAAAGCAAATAAACCGGTTTGAAAGCTCAGGTCAGCAGGTTCAAAAACACGCAACTTTTGCCCCAGCGAAGCAAAAGATGCTCGGTTTCAGGCTTCGCTCTCACAAAATGGGGACTGTCCCCTATTTTGTGAACCATGCCCGCTTTGCCTTCAAACGGTTTTTTCACCTGCTGGCCTTCGCTTGTGCGTTGAAAAAATTGATGTATAAAAGCTCAGGTTATAACCGAGTATTTATTGATTATTTTCCATACAAAATGGAATAGAACCAATAAATTTATTTGAGGAGGTCATCCCGGGTAATAAGGGAAATGAACTTGTAACCTTTTCCTTCCAGATTCTCTCTTCCTCCCTCAAGACGATCAACTAAGGTCAGTGTTAAGACAATTTCCCCTCCTTCTTCTTCAACAGCTTGACATGCTTTCATCGTGGAACCGCCGGTGGTCACTACATCATCCACAACAGCCACTTTCCAGCCCTTTTCAAAGGGCCCCTCAATCATCTTTCGCTCTCCATGTTTTTTCGGCTCTTTACGAACGATAAATGCATATAATGGATTTTCGGTCTCAGCACTCAACGCTGCAACAGCGCTGACAATAGGATCAGCTCCTAACGTGTAACCGCCTATCGCATCAATATTAAAAGGTTTAAGAATATCCAGGATCAATCGAGCTGTCAGGGATGCTCCTACAGGATCAAGGGTTGTCATTTTGGCATCGATATAATAATTACTCGTTTTTCCAGAGGTTAGAACACGAGTAATACCAGTCGACAACGATTTTTCTTTGACCAGTTTAATAAGACTTTCCTTTAGTTTTTCTCTGTCCACCCGTCTACTCCTTTTTCCAGGTTAATAAATTTTGCTTATTTTAATACCACGGTAATATTTTTTCAATATCTCCTTATATTTTGCTCCAGTCTGTGCCATCCCAAAAGCTCCTACCTGGCAAAGGCCGACACCATGTCCCAGTCCTTTTCCATAAAAAGTGAAGCAAGAGATCCCTCCTTCTTTTTCATATTCTCTGTCTATAACAAAGAGTGTTTCCCTAACTCCTAAAACTCTCCTGATTTTTAAGCCTTTGACAACTGCCTGTGACTCTGTGCCTTTAATCAAGAGTTCCACTACTCTCCTGGACTCTCCTCTCTTTTGAGGGATAATATCAACAAGTTTACCTATAGGATAAAACCGATTTATCCTTCTCTCCAAAGCATTCCGTGATATTCTTATCTGCCAGCGGTGGAAGGCCGAACTCCGATCCAGGATATTTGTATGAGGAGGAGAGACAACTTCCAGAAGCTGCACTTTTCCCTCCCTCTCGATCAGCCTTACTTCTTCCCCTTCAAGAAGATAGAGATGAGATGCAAAAGAATAATCACCACTGTTATTTTCTAAGAGAAAAACGTCAGGAGAAAGAACAAATTGCTTCTTTTCTTTCTCCTCTTCCATTTTAATCTTATCTTCGCTGAACCCTTTAAATATCCCCTGGCTACCAATATCTCGATAACTCTGTATAACTTTCCCCAGGTAATAAGCAAGCTCTCCGCGTGAAAGAAACCTCTCCGGACTTCCAATTTCTATAGATGAAAGAAATACGCCTGCCTGAATGAGATAAGCCAGAGAATTTTTCTCCTCATCTTTCAGGCTTTCAAAGTCTTTCATGATAAAATCTCTTTCACTTTTGAGTAATAAATTTTCCACTCTGTTGTGCCATTCGAAGGCATCAACAAGAAGACGGGCAAGAGTTACTAAATTCAGCGGAGAAGTTTCCGGATTGAACTTTTCATTCTTTTTCCCAAGCAACTCCATGGCATTTCTAATCCAATTCAGTGCCTCTTCAAAAGAAGCCTTCTGCTGATAATAGGCAGGGTTTGTTTCTGGATGAATGATATTTAAGCTGATGAGGACCGCAATTTCCGGGCTTATGTTTTTTCCACTCATGTTTATAGGCTGCATCACGTTTCTGCTCTTCAATAACCACTCATTTTGTTTTTCCGTGACACATTCCTCGCTCCTCAAATAAGGAAGAGGAGGTCCATCAAAGATATTTTCCACATTTTCTGTTTTTCCACCACAAGTGCTGGTGTAGAGGGCATTGATTAATCTCCCTTTATAAAGAGCAACCTCTCCTTTGGTTGATTCAACAGCTTCAGTACTCAAGGGGTGTTCAGCTTTCATCCCCTTGTAAAACTGGGATTTCGGCGAATCACAGATATCAAAATCCAGCTCTTTGTTCTGTCCCAAGTGTCTCATGACATAGGTCCTTGCGGCAACGGCTTGAGCTTTATGGGCTTCAAGTTCGCTGTACGTATAAGGAGAAAGCTCGCTCGGGACAACTCCCTTTAGATAATCCTCAAGATTCAATACATTAATCAAGACAATACCTTTATGAGTGGTTCTGAGGACAAAAATTCCCCGGTAATCTCGTCCGTTAAAAGAGAGGAAACTCTTGGGATGGCTGGGAATAAAATAGAGGACAGTATCATCATGGAGGCTTTTAAGCTTTTCGTTTACTAGAATCCAGAGAGGCTTTGATTCTTCTTCAGTGATTTCTTCTCGCATGATCCAGGTATCTGCAATCCCGATTTGATTCAGTTGCTTGATGAAGCTCAACGCATTCTCTCTTGTAATAAAATCTCCAACCATAACCTGAAAAATCCCAGAAATTTCACTTTCAGAGTTTTCTGTGACATAAACCTTGTTTTCAATTTTTGTACCCAGATCCTGGGCAAAAATCTCCGCATTCTCTCTTTCTTTTGACTGAGCAACCTGGATGACAAATTTTTCGGTTATTTTTTCTTTGCGCCCCTTTATGTAAATCTCATCAGTAACATCAGCCACAAGCTTATAGTTTGAATTTATTTCATAAATCTTCATTCCAGAAGAAGAAGATATTTTTATATAACTCAGATTTACGCCGAGGCCTATTCTTATTACAGGCTTCTGGATCGTATATCCATGAAAAAGTACCTTTTCATTGCCAAATTCTACAGGTGCCCAGCAAAAAAATAACAAAGGAAGCAAAATTATAATACTATACTTCAAGAACTTCATGGATGTTGTTTTCATATGCTGGCTTTCCCTTGGTAGAATTATAGAAAAAATCCCATTAAGATGTCAAGCAAAAATTCAATATATGCAACATTGTAATTTTACCTATACAATATATAGTGGTTCTTTCACTTCTAATATCTATAAATTATATCGGAATTATCAATAAAAGAGATGGAAAAATTATGGAGGTTTAATAAAAAAGGTATGCGGCTTAAAATCCCTCTAAAACTTTTTTGATATTTTCCAGACCTCTGTTAAAAGTTAAAGGGGGAACACCTAAACCAAGACGGAAATGTTGAGCCTCTTCAAAAAAACTCCCGGGAACAACCGATGTCCTGTACTTTTCCTGGAGAACTGCAGCCAGCCTATCTCCGGTCAAACCCTCTCTGATCCTTGGAAAACACACCGATCCTCCAGCAGGTTCAACCCAGGTCAATCTCTCCTCATTTTGAATAAAATTTTTTATCTTTGATTTGTTTTGCTCGACTAACTCTTTATTCTTTTTATTTAATAAATCAAGCTGACAAAAAACCTTGGCTGATATCTGTTCTCCGATAAAAACTCCATCAACATAAATATAATCGATTATTCTTCTGATTTTTCTCGCAAGTTGAGAAGACGCCAGAATCCATCCGCACCGGAGGCCTCCTAATCCATACACTTTTGTCAGGCTCGAAATCACAACTATGTTTTCTCCCAGAGAGAAAGAACTCTGTGTTTCTTCTCCTTCTAAAAACTCAAGGTAAATCTCATCGATCAAAACCGTCACTCCTTTTTTCTGGGCGATCCCGGCCAAATCCTTAAGGAAAGAACGGGAAAGAAAGACTCCACTGGGATTATGGAGATTAGTCAGGATAACAAGTTTAGTCTTAGGCAAAAGAAGAGATTCAAACTCTTTCAGGTCAACCTGGTATCCTTTCTCAAACCTTCGCTTAATCCTAATAATATTCGCTTCCATGCACATAGGAACAGCCAGAAGCGGCTCATAAGCAGGTTTCTCAACTATAACCCTGTCCCCTCTTTCGATTAGAGCCCCACAAACTAAAAAGAGGGCATGGGATGTTCCAAAGGTAGTTACAACATTTTCCTCTCTTACTTTATATCTTGCGGCAATCGCTTGACAAAGAGGCTGATAACCGTGGATATTCTTGCCGCTAATCTCCAGTTCTTCCCTATTCAGATTCAGTTTTTTCAAAGAGAAGCCTTTCATCCCGCTCGGGCAGAGATCAATTCTCACTTTTCCCCTTGTTTTAAACCATTCCAAATACTTTACTGATTCAAATCGCATCCTTCTATTCCTTTGTTTTTCTTATATCGTATAAAAAAAGGGATCGCATCTCAACATTTAACATTTTAGTGTAAACGTCCTTATTTCCGTGACAATTTCTTTGGAAGTCAGGCAAGCTGGTTAGGAAGCCATCCGGAGGCGAGCGGGCATGGTTCCTCAAAGAGGAGAGCGAGCCGAGGAATAAGTGGATTTTCCTCGCTGGGGAAAATTCACGGGCTGACGAATCAGTTTGCCTGACTGTTTCTTTATCACGGAAATAAAGATGCTTCCCATTTTAGTAAAATAAAGGCAGTCTTAGTTGAGATGCTATCTCTTTTTATGTACAATTTACAAATCTTTATAAAGGAGGAATCCATGAAAAAAATCTTTTCACTCTGTTTTTTAAGCTTTTTTATTCTTTGTCTTTTGGCCTCTCCAGGGTTAAGCCAGAAAGCTTCTGACCTCCTGGAAAAATTAATCGAAGCCCAGGGCGGAAGAAAAATCCTGGAGGGCATTAAAGACACAACCATGTCAGGTTCTGGAGAAATGACTCAGATGGGCATGAGCGTTACGTTGACTTTTTACCACAAAGAACCTAACAAATATCGCCAGGATATAGAAGTAATGGGAATGGTCATCACATCAGCTTTTGATGGAGAAACGGCCTGGATGACCAATCCTCAAACAAGAGCTGTAGAGGAAATGCCCGAACAAGCACAAGCAGAACTTAAGAGGCAAGCCATAGACTTTGGGAACACTGCCCTTCTTAACCCCGAAAAATTCGGAATTAAATACGAGTATAAGGGCAAGGAAAGCATTGAAGGCAAAGACTATTATCTTTTAGTGCAGACCTTCCCGGATGGTAAAAACGCAACAATTTATCTTGATTCCAAAACTTACCTTTTTTATAAAATCAAACAAAATACAATGAATCAAATGGGAGTTGAAATCGAACAAGAAACATTCTTCTCTGACTACAAAAAAGTCAGCGGAGCGATAGTTGCTCACACCATGACAATTATCCAAGAAGGTGAGGAATTTCTGAAAATGACTCTTACGGAGGTAAGCTTCAACACTGGCCTGGAAGATTCTTTCTTTGAGATGAAGGATTAACCTGCCTGTTCTTAAATAAACAACTGGCCGTTAACTGTGACGGATTTATGTTTCAGCCTCATGCAGAACACGGTAGGCAAGTTTGAGAGCACGTAGACCTTCCTCGCCGCTTACTTTCCTAGTTTTACCTTCTCTGATACTTCTGAAAAAATTCTTGAGTTCTTTTTTAAGCGGTTCTTCTTTCTCAATCTTCAAGCTTTTAATATCGGTCTGTCTCCCATTCAGGGGAAAAATCTTAACTTCCTGATCAATATAGTCAATTGAATAACAGGATGTTGGCTCGAATATCCGTAGCTTCCTCACCTTTCCCTGATGGACCCGACTTGCTGTAAGTGTTGCCACACAGCCTGATTTAAATTCCAACCGGGCACTGGCAATGTCAATCTTCTCAGAAAGAACATGAATCCCTGAAGACCTGATAGCCTTCACTTCATCCTTAATCAAAGATAAAATGATATCCAGATCATGAATCATCAGGTCAAGCACAACATCGATATCAAGAGACCGAGCTGAAAAAGAACCCAGTCTCTGGACTTCAATAAACTTCGGGTCGGAAATAACATTTTCTAAAGCTTCTACAGCAGGGTTAAATCGTTCAAGATGACCGACCTGAAGGATCAGTTTACTTTTTTTTGCCGCACTAACCAGCTGCTCTGCCTGCTCCACTGTCTCGGTTATAGGCTTCTCAACCAAGACAGGCTTTCCTTCCTTTAACAGTTTCATAGCAATAGAAAAATGTTCGGATGTTGGGGTAGCCACAATGGCTGCATCAATCTCATCCAGCATGTTTTCATAATTTTCATAGTACTGCACTCTATGGCGGTTTCCGATATCAAGGGCTTTCTTAAAATCAATATCAGCAACTCCTTTAAGCTCGGCCTCTTCCAGATACGACAAGATCCTGGCATGCTGCATTCCCAGATATCCAACTCCTATTATTCCCACTCTTACTTTATCCATCGGTCTTTCTCCAAAAAAGATTTAAAAAGTATTATGTTCCCCATCTTCCTTATGACTTCCTGACAACGATTGAAATCCTGTTGCTATCGGCCAGTGAGACAGCCTTCCGCTTTTGAAAAAACGGCACTTTCCCAGCCTCAAAGCATAGGGCTCTACCTCTAACCTCGGCGAGGGCCTCTATAGTCTTGAGCCCAACAGCAGGCAAATCTACTCTTGTATCCTGTAAAGAGCGGCTGACTTTAATGGCGACTATTTCTTCCCCTGCTAACCGACCACCTCTTATAATCGTTTCATCCGTTCCTTCTATTCCTTCCACAGCCACAACAGTTTTGTCCTTGACGATTACAGTTTGTCCAATATCTAAATCAGCTATGTTTTTGGCAATTTCCCAGCCAAAAACAAGATTTTCTTCCACCTCAGGAGAGGGCTTTGTCTCTGTCAGGATGCTCTCCTGGCAGAAAGAGGATGTGATGAAGACAGCCGGGTCCTTTATCTGGATCCCTTCTTTTTCTATAAAGTTAATTATGGTTTTTATGATTGCGGTCGGGCTTCTGTCTTGGCTCTGGGAGAGAAGCCCTAGAGAAGCTTCATTAAATATTTCTTTATTAAAAATATTCCGCCGGTCAACACTCCCGGCGATAACCGCCTCTTTGACTCCAGTCTTTTTAAAAAACGATATCAAGTTTAAAATCCCTCCAACATCAAACCACTCGAATATATCAGCTTTTTCCTTGATGCCTGTCTCAGCCTCTCCTCTTATCCCCGCAACTGCACAGAAGCATCCCATTTTTTTAGCTTCCTCAAGAACTAAAAACGGAAATTCCCCAGAGCCTGCAACTATTCCAATTCGCTGTCCCATTTTTCAGATACCTTCTTTATGACTCCTCTTTTGGAAAACTGTATAAAATTTACGATTTCATCCCTATCTTCCCCAGAGGGGAATTGCTCCGTAATTTTCTTAACAGCTTGTTTTGTATTCAGGTCCGAATAAAAAAATATCTTAAACATTTCTTTTAAAGCTTTAATCCTTTTCCGGGAAAAGCCTTTTCGCCGCAACCCGATAGCATTCAGTCCATAAATCAAAATCGGCCGCATTCCAGCAACTCTGCAGAAAGGAAGGACATCCTGGTCGATAACAGAGAAACCGCCAATAAAGGCATATTTCCCGATCCTGCAGAACTGATGAACACCACAAAACGCCCCAACCGTCGCATAATCCTCAACCGTAACATGCCCTCCTAAAGTGGCTGCATTAGTAAAATAGGTTTCATTTCCAATAAAACAATCATGGCCTATATGAGAATACGTCATAAAATAATTGTCATTCCCTATAACAGTTTTACCCCCTCCCTTTACTGTTCCTCTGTGTACGGTTAAAAATTCACGGAAATTATTTCTATCCCCGATCTTAACAAGAGTTTCTTCCCCTTTGTATGTAATATCCTGAGGTTCTGTTCCTACAGAGGAGAAAGGAGAAAAATGGTTGCTTTCTCCGACTTCAGTCAGGCCATCAATATAGACATGGGCATCAATTCTTGTTCCTTTATGAATGGTGACTTTTTCCCCGATAAAAGAATAGGGCCCTATCCAGACTCCTGAATCCAATTGAGCTCTGGGTTGGACTGTAGCTGTAGAATGGACAAAAATATCATTCTTGCTCATTCATTTCCTCAAGATTCATAAGTGAGGCAATAGCCTCGCTTTCTGCCACAATCTCTCCGTCTACGTATGCTTTACCCCTAATATAGCAGACTTTTTTCCTTAGCTTCAGGATCTCTACTTCTAACCTCAACTGGTCACCAGGCACAACCGGTTTTCTGAATTTTGCATTATCAACCTTGCTTAGAAAAACAAGAACTTTTTCGGGCTCAGGGACGGAATGGTAAAGAAGAATGCCCCCTGTTTGAGCTATAGCTTCAATGACCAGAACACCAGGCATTACTTTTAATGCAGGGAAATGCCCCTGAAAAAAATGTTCATTATAAGTTACATTCTTGATTGCGACTATAGACTTCCCTTTTTCCAGCTCTAAAACCCGGTCAACCAGCAAAAAAGGGTATCGATGGGGAAGAATCTTGAGGATTTTTTCGATATTCAACAATTCTTTATTTTTTTGTGACTTTAGAGGCATCGTATCTTTTGATGACCTCGGCAGTAAGCTCAATACTAGGATTGAAATAAATGACTCCGCCCTTACCCAGATCAAAAATAGCATCCAGGTTCATATCCTTCCCGATTTGTTGGATAATTGGAAGCAGCTCACTCTGGAGTTTATTGAAGAGCCTTTCCTGAAGTACCTGGATCTCTCTTAAAGAGTCTTCTGCAAAACGCTTCCTTTCAGTCCGCTTTCTTTCTATATCAGAACTTAACTGCATAATCGCTTCGTCTGTCAGAGTGAGCCTTTGAGTGTTGGCCTTTGTCTCTAACTGTCGGATATCTTCATCCAGCTTGCTTATCCTATCCTGGTTGGATTTGTCTTTTTCCTGCAGCCGCGCTATGACTCTTTTCCCCTCAGCCGATTTATCAAGGACTTCTATTGAATTGACAATACCAACCTTAATTGTCTGCTGAGCGAAGCTTAAAGAAACAAGAACTACAATAAAAAGAGTAAGTAAAAAAGTAATATTTGTGCTTCTCCTCATATTTAGCCTCCTTAATTTGATTCAAAAAGCATTATTTTTACTACTTAAAAAGTTGTTCCAATTGCAAACCTAAATGCAAAACTAGTATCATTGATACGTATCTTACGGCTATTATAGGCGAAAATGAGCCTGAAAGGAATTCGAAGGGCAGGGACAAATATTCTCAACTCCAAACCTGTTGAAGTATACATATCCTTGAAATTGAGCTTCTGCTCCGGAGCATAAGCATTCCCTAAATCATAGAATAAAATAGCATACAAAGGACCTCCGAGTTCAATGATGTATTCTGCATTAAATACAAAAGATTTATCTCCGCCAACATTCCTTCCCTCATAACTGCGGGGTCCGATTGAATAAATCGTATAGCCCCTGATGGATCTCTCTCCTCCAAGATAGAATCTCTCCCAGATAGGAATTGCCGAATCACCTGAAGATTCTATAAACTGATACTCTATATGGAATCCAAGCACATGGTGTCTGATTAATGGCTGGAACAGCTTCCACTCAAAGCGAGGCTTGATAAGAGTTACATCGCCTCCAAGAATACCGCCTGCAAACTTACATGAGGCTAAGTATAAGGCGCCATTAGTTGGTGTCAGCGGGCTATTTACTGTGGAACGATATACTGACGGAGTAATGCTGCTTATAAAATATTTGCCGTATCCCATCATGCCCATGCCGCCATAGTAGGGATCAATATAGGGCTCATCCTCCCCTAATTGACGGATGTCAATATTTTGCAGGCTATAAGTCAATGATGTTCTCAAATACCCTATAACCCTGGCTCCAATATTAAAATCAATTCCTTTTGATATTTGCCTGAATAAATAGAGATAAATCATATCTCGGTTATAAATATTAAAACCCAATGACATGGGCAGATCAAGAAAATAAGGCTCAGAAAAGCCAAACATATAGTTTTTGATTCTTTTTCCAAACTGGGTCATTAATTCCAATTTTTCGCCAGCACCTAAAAAATTCACAGTGGAGTAACTAAAAGCAACAAAGGTCCCTTCATACCCGCTATAGCCGGCCGTAAACTGGATGTTATTCCTCTGAAGCTCCCTAACATTCACAGTGATATTCATCAGGGCTGGCTTATCAGGAACCGGCTTGACATCCGGATCCCCTTCAAGCTCAACAAGCCCCAGCTGGTTAAGCCTCAAAAGGCTGTTTTTAAACATACCCAAGCTAAACGTATCTCCCTCTCTAAGAATTATTTCCCTCCTGAGAACCTTATCTTTAGTATATGTGTTGCCTTTAAATTCAAGTCTGTTTAAGAAGACCACGTCTCCTTCAAAGATATTAAAAGTTACTGTAACACGTTTTCTCTTGGGATCCAGACTCTCTACCGGATATACCTGGGTATAAAGGTAACCGATGTCCCCGTAAACTTCCTGGATCTCTTCAACTGCCTTTTCTCTTTCTTTAGTACTGTAAACATCACCTTCTTTAAACTTGATAAGGCTGTGCAAATATTGTGTATTAACGATTTTATTACCTTCGACTTTAACTTCACCTACCCGGTATAAGTAGCCAGCATCAACAGGAATAATTATCTTTTTCATTGTCTGTTTCTTTAAAAAAATGGATCTTTTTGTGATATCCTCTATCCTCGGCTCCCCAATCGTGGCCTCCATGTATCCGTATTCCTGATATTTATTCTTGATACTGACCAAATTTTCATCGAGTTTGCTCTGCTTGAATACATCCTTTCCCATTATCCAGGATATAAATCCATGTTTTCTGTTATCCCCCATTGCTTCTTTTAACACACTATGGAGCAATTTTGGCTTACCTACAAATTCAACTTCGCCAACCTTAACTTTTGGCCCTTCATAAATATCAAATATGATCTCTTGTTCATTATTTCCTACTGTATTACTTTCAACCTTGACTTTTCCAGACGGGAGACTTTTCTCCATGAGCAAGTCTTCGATTATCTTCTTAATTCTCTGGATCTTATAAGGACTATAATAAGAATACGGAAGGATGTATTCATTTTCCTCTTTTAGCTTATCAACAATATCATCCTCTTTCAGCTTCCTGCCGGTCTTATAAGTAATACTTCTAATAAGAGGATTTTCCTCAACAATAATTCTTACTATCTTCCCTTTTGCTCCATCATTTTTTTCTATCCTGATATTGGAAAAAAAACCCCTTGCCCATAAGACTCTCAAATCTCTTTTTATCATGTCTTCTCTGTAAAGGTCTCCCTCTTTTGAAGAAATATAAAAGAGAACTGTCTCTTTAGTAACCCTTATGTTGCCAATGATTTCAATTTTCTCGATTATATCCTGCCCAAAAAGAAAGAGAGGAAAACAGGATAAAACAACAATTAACACAATCTTTTTCATTTCTCTCTCCTTATACCATATCAGCGCTTAAAAATAAAGAAATGAGAAGAACCTGAACACCGAGAAAGGCAAGAAAAAACTCTATTTAGACTGCCAATTTTGTCCAACATAAAAATTTTAATTTTTTCACTTCATTCCGCCTTCTGCTTTCTCCATCCTGCGCACAGGTAGCCTATATCTTACTCATCTCGCAATAATTTAAACTTTAAAGGAGGGATAAAAGTTTCAAATTCCCGCTCTCCATAAGGTAAGTCTTATGGCAAAATTGAGCGACTTTTTCGTTATGCGTGACAATAATAGAGGACAATCCTTTCTTCTGATGCAGCTCATGAATGAGCTCGAGAATCATTTGACCTGTTTTCCAATCCATGTTCCCTGTTGGCTCATCGGCTAACAGCAACTTGGGCTCATTAACCAGAGCCCTGGCAATAGCCACTCGTTGCTGCTCTCCTCCTGAAAGCTTTCCAGGTTTGATATGTATCTTTTCCTCAAGAAAGACCTCCTGAAGGATCTTAAGGGCTTTTTGCTGAGCCTCTTTCTTATCCACTCCTCTTATAAGAAGAGGAAACATAACATTTTCCAAAGTTGTGAACTCAGGCAGAAGGTGGTAAAATTGAAAAACAAAGCCAATTTTTCTGTTCCTTATCTCAGCCAGCTCTTTTTCATCCTTTAATAGAACATCATCTCCGTCGAGCAGAATCCTCCCCTCTGTGGGCTTATCCAGAACTCCAAGTAAATTGAGGAATGTTGTTTTTCCCACACCGGAAACTCCCATGATTGCCGCAAGATCACCTTCAAGCAGTTCAATGCTTATGTTTTTAAATACTTCTAATACCCCTTCAGGTAAAGGGTATTCTTTGCTCAGGTTTTCAACTTTTAACATACTATTCATATTTTAAGGCCATAACGGGGTTAATTTTTGATGCTCTATGGGAAGGGAAAAGTGTCGAGAGAAAACTGATCAAAAGGGTGATCCCTACTATTAAAATTAAATCAAAAGGCTTGATATGAAAGGGCACAAAGGAGATCTGGTAAATATCAACAGGAACTTTAATAAGCTCAAAAGCATTCGCTAGCCAACACCATATCATACCCAGAATCACTCCAGAAGCTGTGCCAATTATTCCGATGATTGCTCCTTGAAGGAAAAATATCTTTTTTATATTTTGGGCTGTGGCTCCCATAGCTATAAGAATACCAATGTCTCTTGTCTTCTCCATAACCATTAAGATAAGAGTGGCAATGATGTTTAAAGCAGCAACCAAGACGATGAGGGCAATTGTAAGAAACATGATGTTTTTCTCAAGCTTCAGTGCGGCGAAGAGGGATTTATTCAGCTCCATCCAGGTCATTATATAGGCTTGAGGAGGTATAACCTTTATAATTTTTTCGCTTATTTTTGGAGCTTGAAAAATGTCGTTGATCTTGATTTGAATATAGCTAATTCCCTCCTCAAGACCCAGAAATTTCTGCGCTGTCTCAAGCCAAATTAAAGCTGTGGATGAATCAAACTCATACAATCCTGTGTAAAAAATGCCCGTCACAACAAATCTCTTTCTTTTTGGAATGGGACCAATGGGTGATAAACGGGAAGACGAAGATAAAACCTCAACGATATCTCCAACTCCTGCCCCAATGCTAATTGCAGCATCACGGCCAAGAAGAATTCCTTCCCTTTTTGATCCAGGAACAGGGATTTGTCCTCTCTGCAATTCCTGAAGCCATGTTGATTCCTCTTTTTCCAGGTCGAAATCTACGCCTTTAAGCATGCCGCCCAAACTCTGAGAAGGACCCCTTATAAGAACTCTGTCTAAAGCCACAGGTGAAACAGACTTAACGCCTTCGATATTTTCTATTTTTTTTATAAGCTGCGGATAATCCTTCAATCCCTCCCTCTCAATATCAGAAACTAAAATATGTGAGGTTGAACCTAGAAGCTTCTCCTGAACATCTCCCTGAAAACCTGTGATAAGAGCTATGGCGATTATAAGAGCCATAACTCCAATAGTAATGCCCAGAATGGAGATAAAAGTGATGACAGAGATAAAAGCCTGTTTCCTTTTTGCAGTCAGGTACCGCTTGGCAATAAAAAGCTCATAATTCATTGTAAACACTCAAATTGTAAAAATTCATTCCTTCTTATTCCCCGGCCAATAAATGTATAATTTTTTATCTGTAGTTTTATTCATGTACTTTTTTGTTTTTTACTCAAGCTGATTACGGGATTTAAGTTGCCCATTCCTTTTGACTATTTCTGGCGAAGAAGGGGGAATAGGATAACCTCCCTTATAGATTTTCTATTTGCAAAAATCATCACCAGCCGGTCAATCCCAATCCCTTCACCTCCTGTTGGAGGCAGCCCGTATTCTAAAGAATGAATATAATCTGTATCAATCCAGTGGGCATCCTCATCCCCTCCTTTTCGTGCCTCTTCCTGCTGTTCAAATCTCTTTTTCTGTTCTGCAGGATCTGACAACTCGCTAAAAGCATTGGCGATTTCCATTCCGCACATTACAAGCTCAAAGCGTTCTGCTTCATCCGGGTTTTTTTCTGTAGCCTTAGCTAAAGGCGAGACTTCTTTAGGAGGATTTATCACAAAAGTCGGCTGAATAAGATTATGCTTTACATGTTTATCAAAAATTATATCCAGTGCCTTTCCATAAGAGAGGCCTTTTTTATCAGGCGCTAACGTGCCCGCTAATTCTATAATTCCAGCTTTGTTTTCAAAGCGGGCAGGAGCGATTCCACTGTAGGAGGCTAAAGCTTCTTTATATGTTACCCTCTTCCAGGGCCTTTTTAATGAGATCGTGTTATCCCCAAAAGTAACATCTTCTGTTCCTAAAATAGAAAGGCTCATTCCATGGATAAGTTCTTCAGTCATTTCCATCATATCAAAGTAATCGCTATAAGCCTGATAAAATTCCAGCATAGTAAACTCTGGATTGTGTTCGGAGGAAATCCCTTCATTTCTGAAGTTTCGATTAATTTCGTACACTTTTTCAAAGCCCCCGACAATCAACCTTTTTAAATATAGCTCTGGAGCTATTCTTAAATAAAGGTCCATGCCCAGGGCATTATGAAATGTTTTAAAAGGTCTCGCCAGGGCACCTCCAGGGACGGAATGCATCATAGGCGTTTCGACTTCGATGTATCCGTTCTGGTCAAAAAATTTCCTGATGTAAGCAATCATGGCACTTCTGAGTCTAAAGACCTCACTCTCTGCCGGATTCATGATTAAATCCAGGTATCTTTTTCGATAGCGAAGCTCTACATCCTGCAGGCCATGCCATTTCTCCGGAAGAGGATGAAAACATTTTGCTAAAAATGTGAATGAATCAGCTAAAACAGTCAACTCTTCTGTCCTGGTCTTAAACAAAACACCTTCCACGGAAATGATATCTCCTATGTCAAAGAGGGAAAAAAGTTGATAGTTTTTCTTGCCTACTTTATCTTCCTTCAAATAGGCCTGAAGCCTGGATCGACAGTCAGCAATATGGAAAAAAGTGGCCCGGCCCATGCGGCGAATCGAGATAATTCTCCCGGGTACGGTGACTTTTACATTTTTCTTTTCTAAATCTTCTTTTGAAAGGGAAGAAAATCCTTCTATTACATCAATAATAGAATGGGTTTTTTTCACATTATGAGGAAAAAGATTTATATTTTCTCGGGCGAGCTTTTCCATTTTTTCAAAACGAACAATCTCCTGATCGCTTTTATTTGAATCCTCGGTTTTATTCAAGCTCGCTTTACTCTGTTGCTCTTTCTTTTCACTCATGGTTTTTCCCCTTCAACGATTTCTGTATATCATCAAGGTTTTTCCGTACTGCATCTAAAATTCCATTAACAAATTTAGCGGCTCCCTCTCCACTGTACTTTTTAGCAACTTCAATCGCTTCATCGATAACAATAGCTGAAGCAATATCCTCTTCGTAGAGGAGTTCAAAAACAGCCATCCGTAAGATATTGCGGTCAACAAGAGCCATACGAGAGATGCGCCAGTTTTCAGAAAATGATTGAATGATATTATCGATTTTATCTTGATGAGAAATAATTCCATGAATCAGCCAGGTGCTGTATTCCTTTATCTCCTCAGGAGTTTTTCTGTTCTCCCAGTATTGAGTCAGTTTCTCTTCAACATGTGCCTTTTCAAATTCTAACTGAAAAAGAAAACGAAGTGTTTCCTCCCGGGCTTTCCTTCTTCGGCCCATGAAACGGCTTCCGTCTTGTTAAAGCCCTGCTTCCTTAATCATGTTCAGCGTCTCAACTACTGAGAGCACCGCATCCCAACCCTTATTTCCTGCTTTTGAGCCTGCCCGCTCTATACCCTGTTCAATCGTATCAACAATCAAGATGCCAAAAGAAACAGGCACCCCATCTTCCATAGAGATCTGAGCTAATCCTTTTGTAACTTCAGCGCTCAAAAAATCAAAATGGGGAGTATCTCCTCTTATCAAGGCACCTAAACAGACAATCCCATCCACTTTATTTGCTCTGGCCAACTTTTTAACAACAGTTGGAATCTCAAATGAACCCGGAACTTTGTAAATAGAAATATCTCGCTCCACTGCTCCCAGTTTTTGGAGAGCATCAAGTGCTCCCTCCAGCAGCCTTTCCGAAATAAATTGGTTAAAGCGGCTGACAACAATCCCAATCTTTAAACCTTTCGCTTGAAGTTTTCCTTGGTATGTTTCCATTTCCATCTCCCTTTATCGGCCCTGAAAGCCAGCTTTTCTTTTTTCCAAAAAGGTTTTTGTCCCTTCCTTACTGTCTTCTATATCACAGACCTTTCCGAAAAGTTCGACCTCCAAAAGAAGACCTTCTTCCAGGGTCCAGTCTAATCCACTATTTTTTGTTTTAAAACTCTCATAATTTATTTTATTCATTTCTGATTGAAGCACTCCTTATTCAATATATATAAAAGATATCTTTTAGTCCTCCTGCTCTCTCCAAAATTTTAACTATTTTAGCAGATAAATGCTTTTTTTGCACTTATTTTTAGGAAATTACCCTGAATTGGAGTTGTGTTTAAAATGGTTTTGTGGTAATTATTTTTTTTATAAGAAGAATACAGGCTCGACTGTTTAGGAGGATAAAATGAAAACAGCAGCAAATTTTAAAGAACTTCCTGCTAATCTGCTCAAGTGGAGTTGTGACCTTGAAAAAATTCCTTTTAAAACCAGCGATGAGTGTAAACCCTGTGAGGAAATCATCGGTCAGGAAAGAGCACTTAAAGCCATCCAGACAGGTTTAGAGATCAAAAGCCTCGGCTATAACATATTCATAACCGGAATGGTGGGAACTGGTCGAACAACAACTATTAAACAGCTCCTTGAAAAATTAGAAAAAGGAGAGGAAACTCCGGATGACATTCTTTACGTTAATAATTTCAAGAATCCTGATGAACCAACGTTAATAACCCTTCCGGCAGGAAAAGGGAAACTCTTTAAAGAATCAGCAGAAAATCTTATTGAAATGCTGAAAACAAACATTCCAGAAATGATTAAAAGTAAATACTATAAAGAAAAAAAGGACAGCACCATAGAATCCCAGCAAAAAAGGCAAAAAGATATCCTTAAGAACTTCGAAGACGAAGTCGCCAAGGAAGGATTTTCCGTCATCCATGTGCAGATGGGTCTTTTTACAAAACCGGACCTCGTCCCTTTGATCAACGGAAAGCCAACTCCTTTCAATAAGCTAGAAGCTTCAGTCAAAGAAGGCAAATTTCCCAAAAAAGCACTGGATGAGCTGAATGAAAAATACGAAAAATTGACAGACAAACTTGAAGAAATCTTCGAACAGCTAAAAGAAATCGAGGAAGAAACGCGGCGTCTCTTGAAAGAATGGGACTCTCAATCTATCACACCTATAATTTTAGGAGCTATAAACGAAGTAAGAACAAAATTTTCTTATCCAAAAATATCAGATTACTTGAATGATATAGAACAGCATCTCGTCAAGCATATTGACCTTTTTAAAGAACAAAAACAGAATCAAAAAGAGAGAGAAATTATTGATCCATTCTTGGCATATAAGGTGAACCTTCTGATCGATAATTCAGACCTAAAAGGCTCACCTGTTATCATGGAAACAAATCCTAACTACATCAATCTTTTTGGCTCCATTGAACTTTCCACATCGCGACATGGAATTGTCCAGACGGATTTTACAAAAATCAAAGCAGGCTCTCTTCTCAAAGCCAATGGAGGTTTTTTGGTCATAAACGCCTTAGATGCCTTGGTTGAACCTGGTGTTTGGATAACGTTGAAAAGAACCTTAAGGAATCAAAAATTAGAAATTCAAAATTACGCATCCCTTTTCCTCATTTCAACAGCCAGGCTCAAACCCCAACCCATTAAATGCAATGTAAAAATAGCCCTGATAGGGGATGCTCATATTTATAACCTCCTTTATTATTTAGATGAAGATTTCAAGAAAATATTCAAGGTCAAAGCTGAATTTGACTCGGAAATGAAAAAAAACAATAAAACAATTAAAGAATATGCCGCCTTCATAAAGAAAATATCTGACGATGACAAACTTAAACCATTTGACAAAAGTGGGATTGCGGCAGTCATTGAATACGGAACTCGTCTTGCAGGAAGGCAGAAAAAAATTTCCACTCGTTTCCATATTATCGCAGACGTTCTCCGCGAAGCCAGCTACTGGGCAAAAAAAGACAAGAAAAAAACTGTCAGCCGGGAATATATCGAAAAAGCCATTAAAGAGCGCTTCGAACGCGTAAATCTCATCGAAGATAAAATCCAGGAATTTATCGAAGAAGGCACAATACTGATAGATACCGATGGCAAAGTTGAAGGCCAGGTCAACGGATTATCTGTCTACGATATTGGGGAATTTGCCTTTGGTAAACCGACTAGAATAACAACCAGAACCGCAGTAGGAAGAACAGGAGTCATCAATATTGAAAGAGAAGCTGACTTGAGCGGCCGCACACACAATAAAGGCGTTCTCATATTAGGAGGATTCCTGAGGGGAAAATATGCCCAGAAAAAACCCTTTTCCCTCTCCGCAAGCATTGCCTTTGAACAGTCTTACTCTGGAATCGATGGGGACAGTGCCTCCTCCACCGAGGTATACGCCATTCTTTCCAGCCTCTCTAAGTTACCTCTCAGGCAGGATATCGCTGTCACAGGTTCTCTTAACCAGAAGGGAGAAATTCAACCTATAGGTGGAGTCAACGAAAAAATTGAGGGGTTCTTTGATGTTTGTTATGCTAAAGGCCTTTCAGGTACTCAAGGAGTTATCATCCCTCATCAGAATATCCGAAATCTAATGCTCAGAAATAATGTGATTGAAGCGGTCACGGAAGGGAAATTTCACATCTATCCTGTTAAAACTATTGATGAAGGAATTGAAATCCTGACAGGCTTCAAAGCAGGAGAAAGAAAAAAAGATGGAACATTTGAAAAAGACACGGTGAATTATCTCGTTGACGAGGAGTTACAGCGGCTGGCAAAAAGCTGGAAAACATTCTCAGCCCCCTCCGAAAAAGAAAAAAAATAAGGCTTACTTTAACTTAGATTGACTTTCTTTTTCAGAATATCAATTTCTTTTTGTGTGAGAAAGCGCCATTTTCCTGTTTTCAGCTCGCCCAGCCTTACACCTCCAAAACTGATCCTTTTCAGCTGAAGAACCTCATGGCCGACAGTTTTGAACATTTTTTTCACTTCTCTCTTTCTGCCCTCGTAGATCTCAATTTTGAGAAGAGTCTTTTTTGAGCTCTTCGAAACTATAGCAATTTTAGCCGGGGCTGTTTTTTTTCCATCAAGGTAAATCCCCTTCTTCAACCTTAAGAGTTTTGAGGGCTCAGGCTCACCCTTGACCTTGGCCAGATAGACTTTTCCAACTTTAAAGCGGGGATGAGTCAAGCGAAAAGCCAGTTCTCCGTCATTCATCAAAAGCAAAAGACCATCACTGTCATAATCCAGCCTTCCAACAGGAAAGTATCTTTTTCCCAGGGAAGGAAGCAACTGTTTAATCGTAGGTCTTTGGAAACGATCTTTAAAGGTCACCAGATACCCAGGAGGTTTGTTAAGCATCAAATAGACCTGACCTTCTTCCCGCTTAACCTTTTTACCATCAACTTCTACTTCATCTTTTGTTTCATCGATTTTACTGCCCAGCACCTGGACTACCTGACCGTTAACTTTAATTTTTCCCTCAGTGATCATCCTGTCCACTTCTCTTCTGGAGGCAACTCCTGCCTGAGCGAGGAATTTATTCAACCTTATTAACATTATTATTAGTCCTTTCCCAGGAGATGAATATTCCCAATTTTAATCCTCTTCAGGCCGGCTTCCAGGATGGAACATACCCCTGTTGCCATTAAATTTCATATCAAAATCTGTTTTTTTGCTGAGTTATTAACTTTAACAAAAATTAATCCGCAAGCCGGGGTTTGGCCAGTATCTCTATGATTCTGACATCAAAAAAATTCTGGGAATGAGCTGGCTGCAAAAGGATGGCTGTGTCAGCTCCACGGTCAGTACCTCCAATGGAAATACAGGGCTCCTTTGTGGGGATGAGACCTGCATCTGCAGCCATGAGCGCAATCTCAACAGCAACCTTTGTCCCTTGACCAAAAATCCGTAAAGTATAGGCCATTATCTCTTCCAGTTCATATGTTTCCAGCTTTTTCCTGACCGCCCTCCCTACTCCTCCAAGGGCATGCTGGCATGTCAGAATTTTAGCTCCTGCTTCCTCTATCTTTTTGCGATATTCAGGTTGTAATTCCTGGTAATCGGGCTCTACAAAACCTGTTGAGTGAGTGATAACTACCAGGTTTTTTGATAAAAAAAGCTCAGCAGCTACCAAACCCGTCTCTCCCGATGTGGTTGCCACAACCACATTGTGAACTCCCAGCTCTTCTGCCCGCTGAGCTGCCACCTTCATTGTTCTTCTGGTATTTTCTGGACCGGGTTTTCCAAAATAAACACAAGAAACGGATATTTCAGATGACTCCTTCTTGCTTTCAGCCAACATAACAGATCCTCCTCTTTTTAAAAACAAAAGCCTTTTTTTTGCCTTCCCCATTTTGTTTTCTTGGCAGAGAATTGTCAAGAGCCTGTGAATTCTAAAAACCTTTGCTTCCCTCTTTCGTATCATATAATATAAAATATTAAGAAGAACGATGGCTAGAGTTAATATGAGTGAATCTGTTTCCATGGCCATGGGCTCTCTATGGTCAAACAAATTAAGGACTTTCCTTACACTATTGGGTATTATCATCGGAGTCTTCACTATTATCGCAGTCGTCTCCATCATCCAGGGCCTCAACAACTATGTGTATACCAAATTCGCTTTTTTTGGGGCTAATGACTTCTCTGTTTCCAAATTCGCTATGACTGGCTCCTTGAAAGAGTACCGGGAAATGATCAAACGGAAAAACTTGACTTTAGATGACATGAGATCCCTCCGCAAGCAGTGCAGATCATGCGACCTTATAGGAGCATCTGTTTCCACAAGCAGAACCGTAAAATTCAGAAATCAATTCATTAAAGATGTGGAGACAAGAGGAATTACCCACCTTGACCACATGATCGGATCAGTGCTGGAGCTGGAGAGAGGACGGCACATCCAAAGAGAGGATGAGGAGCACTCCCGGTATATTTGCATCATCGGAACAGATATAACAGAAAAATTGTTCCCCTACCTGGATCCACTGGGTAAGTGGGTAAAGATCGGCCCTCACAATTTTCTTATTGTCGGTATCGGCGAGAAAAAAGGAAAGCTCCTGGGAATGAGTCAGGACAATTATGTCAGAATTCCCATCACAACTTTCCATAAATTATACGGCTCAAGAAGAAGCATCAATATAAACGTGCACACATCTTCACAGGAACAGATGGAAATAGCTAAAGAGGAAGTGAGAACAGCCCTCCGTTCCAGACGCCATCGCTCATTTAATGATCCTGATGATTTCTCCTTTGCAAGCTCAGAAACTTTTATTTCAATGTACAGAACAGCAACTTCAAGCATCTATTTTGCCATGGTCGCTATCTCTTCCCTTGCCCTTGTAGTAGGGGGTATTGTAGTCATGAACATCATGCTCGTGTCTGTTACAGAAAGAACAAAAGAGATAGGCATCCGGATGTCTGTCGGAGCCCGCCGTATGGACATACTCTTCCAGTTCTTAATCGAATCTGCTTCCATGTCCACAACCGGTGGACTTATCGGTATCCTCATAGGGTTTATCATTGCCAAGCTCGTAACAGCAGCCACCTCTATACCTTCTACCCTTGATCCTACCGCAATTATTGTCGCCATTTTTGTTTCGGGTTCTGTGGGCATCTTTTTCGGAATTTATCCTGCCAACAAGGCTGCAAAGCTTAACCCAATTGAGGCTTTAAGGTCAGAACAATGAGATTAGGAATCCTGAAAGAGATTTTTAATATGGCCTTTGACTCTATTATATCTCATAAACTCCGCTCTTTCCTGACTCTGCTGGGAATCATGATAGGTGTGATGACTGTTATCGGCATGGTCTCTATCATCCAGGGCCTGAACCGGTCTTTTCTCAGCGAGCTTGAATCCGCCGGGTCAGATCTTATCTCTGTATATAAATATGATCCTGTTCAAATGGGCCGCCGCTCTGAAGAAGAGAGACAGAGAAAAGACCTCACGTTTGAAGATGCCGTGGCCATAGAGCAAGAATGCTCCCTTGTAAAGGCTGTGGCTGTGGATCTTATTGTTAGAATAACAGAGTCCATCCCTATCAAATACAGGAATATAAAAAGTCAGGATTCTTCTATAATTTTAGGCATGAACGAAAATTGGCCTATAGTAATTTCTATCTATCTCCCGGAAGAAGGAAGATTCTTAACAGAAAGCGATGTTTCTCACCGGACAAAAGTCTGTGTTCTTGGCTCTGAACTGGCGGAGACTCTATTTCCCCATGTACATGCTCTGAAAAAAAAGATAAGAATAGGCCCTGAAGAGTTTACCGTTGTGGGTGTTCTGGAGAAAAGGGGCAGCATATTTGGACAGAGCCAGGATAATTTTGTCGGTATCCCCATCACCACTCTCATGAAATATTTCCCTTACGATCTCTCCGATATCGAGATTATAGCCATACCAATAAAACATGGCTACATGCAGGATACAATTGAACAAATAATCAATGTACTCCGCAGGAGAAGGAAAGTCGGATTCGGAAAACCCAACGATTTTGTTATTGCCACACAGGACACTTTTGTTAATCTCTATAACCAGCTTACAGGCGCTGTTTACCTGGTCATGGTTGTCATCTCCTCCATCGGCCTTCTTGTTGGTGGAATCGGGGTCATGAACATCATGCTTGTTTCTGTAAAAGAACGAACCAGGGAAATCGGGATTCGCAAGGCCATAGGTGCCCGCTCAGCGGATATCATGAAGCAGTTCTTGATCGAGGCAATCTTTCTGACCGGATTAGGAGGAGCCTTAGGTGTGATTATCGGATTCGGTATTTCATTCCTCGTCAGGGCTGCAACTCCCCTGCCAACTTCTGTCACAGCCTGGTCAGTAGTTTTAGGATTACTTGTCTCAATCTCTGTGGGTCTTATCTTTGGTATTCTCCCTGCCCGGAAAGCATCTAAACTGGATCCTATTATTTCTCTCCGCTACGAATAACCATTGGAATCAGACTTCTAAAACGTCAAAAACTCAAATAGGGATCAAGCTTGGAATAATTTTAAGAGTATTTTAATAACCTGGTCTCACTTAACAAAATCACTAATATGAAAAAGGCTTTACCCAATCATCTCTTAATAGAAGCTTTGAATGTCTGTCCCCGGCCTTTTATGAACAAAAAAGCCTTAAAGGTCTGGCTCTATTTTTTTTCTTACACTTTTGTATAATTTATCCAGAGCGAGTTCAATATTTTTTGTATCCTCTCCGGCAATCTCGACCAGAGATTCTCTCCCGCCTCCTTTCCCCTTTATCAAGGAAGATGCCACAGGAATAAGTTCCCTCATATCGATATTGAAATTCTCAGAACATGCCAAGACCAGATGCCCCCTTTTTTCTCCTCGCACGCCAAAGAGTACAATAAAATCACCCTCTCTTATAATGCTTAGTGCCAGAAACCTGAGCTCATCTTGGGTTTTGTCCGTAAAAACTTTTTTGATTATCTTTTCCTTCGCTTCTTGAACAATACCCTGAGCTTCATACCGGACTATTTTTTCCTGCATCTTTTTAGTTTTTCTTTTTTGAGATTTTAAATCAGAAGATAGTTTTTCAACCACGGGGAGGATCTCCCGTTCATGGACCGTAAATCTGTTTGAGAGCTCGCGAAGAATCCTGTTTTTCCATACATAATCTTCAAAAGCTCTTTTACCGCAGACAAATTCAAACCTGTTATTATTCCTGATTTTTTCCCAGCTGAGAATTTTGATCAAACCTATCTCACCCGCCCGCCGGACATGGGTTCCCCCACAGGCAGAAAAATCAAAATCTGAAACTTCAATAACCCTGATTTCTCCCTTTTTCTTAGGCAGCCTTCTCAAAGGAATATTCTTTACCTGCTCCTCAAGAACAGAATAAGATTTTATTTCTCTATTTTGAAACACGATCTCATTGGACCGTTTTTCGACATTCTTTACATCTTCATCTGAAATCTTCCCCAGATCTATCTCAACAGTCGAGAGCACTTCTCCCAGATGAAAAGAAAGTGTCTCTGCTCCGAAGAGCTCGTTAAAACTCTGGGAAAGAATATGCTGGCCCGAATGCTGCTGCATATGGTCAAAACGAGTCTCCCAATCTATTTTTCCTGACACACTTTGAATTGTTATATCTTTCTCGAGAATGTGGACAATTTTTCCATTATCTTCCAGAACATTTATTACATTAATTCCGTTTATGGTACCCTTATCATAAGGCTGCCCGCCTGACTCCGGATAAAAGCACGTCTGATCAAGGATTAATGCAGGTTTTTTCTCCCGAAAAACCTTCTCTATAACTCGAGCATCAAACTTTACCTGGTAAGGGTCTTCAAGATAAAGCCGTTTTGTTTCCTTTTTCATTTTGACTCTCCTGAGGACAGTTCAAAAATGGGGACTATATAATTCCCATTTAAAAAATCCGAAAAAATAATAATACCAAAAATGCAGCTACAAAGATAACAGCTGAAGGCCAGATCAATATTTTATAGACATCACGCAAGTCTGCTTTAAAATAATCCAAGGTTAAAAAAAGGCAAAGGTGAGCTGGAGAGAGAAGAATTCCCACAAAGCCGCTGACATAGGCAAACATAACCAACACCATATCCGGATTTCCCGACCCTAAGATCGGAAGGAGAACAGGGAAAGAAATGCCGATAATGGCATGATTGACCCCGGTCAAAAGGCCAACAAAAAAAGGAATTAAAAAAAGAAGCATATAAGCCGCAATCCCTTCAGGCTCAAAATCACGAGTCAGAGAATTTAGCGCTCCTGATACTTCAAGAATTCTTTTAAAGACCATGACAGAAACCACAAGGAACACTGTTTTTATTGAGATACTTATCCAGATAATCTTTAGTCTCTCCCGGATTCCCATTCGGAAAAAAATCTGTGTTAAAAGAGCAACAACAACAAGAGAGAAAAGCATGCTGAATTTTAAAGTCAAAATTAAAATAATGGTTAAGAGAATTGGCCAGATACTAAAAAAGAGATTAAATAAATTTTTCAGAAAGCTCTTACCGCTTTTCTCCCCAGGGAGATATGGAACATTCTTGAAAAGAATAACAAGACCCAGGGATGCAGCAAGAATAGTGAAAGGGGACTGAATCAAGGCAATTCTTTTTATGGGAATCTGGAGGATTACTGAAGCAAGGATCACATTGACATAGAGGGGCCAGCTGTATTCCCAGATATGACGAAACCAATAGTTGAGAAATGTTTTCCAGGCTGGAGAAAGTTTCCAGCGCAAACCGGCTTCCTCTACAATCGGAGCAGATATCAATGCTCCTCCAAGCATGGGCAGCAAGCCGATAAAAGCAGAAGGAAGGGCTAAAATCAGGCGAGGCTCTGGAATTAGACTCTTGAGAGCATCCACCATCGTTTTGAAATTCCCTCTGATTTGGAGAAGATTTCCCAGATAGAGGACAAGAATAACAACACCAATAAGACTGAGCGTTTCCCCTGAAGTTAAAGCCCCCAGCATATTCTGAGCAAGAACTTTAAAATCAAGATGGAAAGTTATAGCTGTTAGCAGGCTTCCAAGGAAAAGAACAAGACCAAGATCCCATTTTTTCTTGATTAAAAAAAGGAGAACAAGGATGATAAGGATAATTCTTAAAAGATCGCCCATTATTTCTTGCTATTCTGTTTTGTTCAGCTTTTTACGATAAATATCTTCCAGCCACTTGATTTTTTAGTTTTGAGCTCTGCCTTCCTAGCCTGAGTTCACAGTTTTATAAGGAAGCCAGAATGCGTTTTGTGATTTTAAAATGTTTCTTGACGACTTTATCAAGAATCTGAATCCCTTGAAGTTTGACAAGCTTTAATCCTGTCTCTTCAACAAGAGCAGATGCACCTTTAGGAAGGTTTATTCCTACATCCTGAGAAAGAAAATAAAGACGTTTCAGGAATTCTGCCCTGGCTAGAATCGAAGCTGCTGCAACTGCCAGATCCTCCTCAGCTTTTGGCCTCTGGACAAGCTCAACATCTTTCCCTCTCTTCATCAACGCGTTGAGGACAAAAGATTTATTTCCAAACTGGTCTGTAATAACAAGAGAACAGGGCACTTCTTCCAGTATATTCTCAATGGCACGCGAATGGGCCCAGGCAAGTATTTTATTGAGGTTTCTCAGCTTCAGGTAAAGCTCATTATACTTTTCAGGACCAATAACGACTAATGAATGTTTGTATCCTTTTTTTAAAATATCGGCTAATTCGCGGACACGGTTATCAGAGTGTCTTTTACTGTCTTTTACACCCAATTCTGTTAAAACATTCAGCTGTTTGTCTGGGAGGAAAACCCCTGCGACCACAAGAGGACCAAAATAATCCCCTTTTCCCGATTCATCTGTTCCAATGTGACCTTTTTGAGTCGGAAATAGATCTGGTTGTTTCATTAAAGTAAATTAGACTCTCAAGGAAGTAGATACCTGCCTTTTGCTTCTTTTGTTAAATCCTCCCTGAATTTTGGATGGGCAATATTAATCAACGCAATTGTCCTCTCCTGCAGGTTTTTCCCATGGAGATAGGCAACGCCATATTCTGTAACCACATATTTGACATCCGCTCTGGTTGTGACAATCCCTGCTCCTTTTTTCAGAAAAGGAACAATCCGGGAGAGTTCATTTTTCTTTGCAGTAGAGGGAAGCGCAATAACAGGCTTGCCCCCTTTTGAATGAGCAGCCCCCCGAATAAAATCAACCTGCCCACCAAATCCGCTGTAAATATATGTACCGATAGAGTCAGAACAGACCTGTCCTGTTATATCCACTTCAATAGCAGAATTGACAGCAACCATATTATCATTCCGGGAAACATTAAAGGGATGATTTGTATAGTCAGTAGGATGGGCTTCGAACATCGGATTATTATCGACAAAATCATAGAGTTTCTTAGAACCCAATAAAAAAGTAAATATGACTTTATAAGGATGAAATGTTTTTTTTGCTCCGGTTATGATTCCTTCCTCTATGGCTTCCATTACTCCGTCAGAAACCATTTCGGTATGAATACCTAAATTTTGCCTGCCTTTTAAAGCGGATAGAACTGCATCAGGAATTCCTCCTATACCCAACTGCAGAGTGGAACCATCCTCAATGAGGTCTGCAATAAAATGCCCTATTTTTCTTTCCACCTCAGTAAAAGGTTTTCTCTCAAGCTGAGGCAGCTCTTCGGAAACTTCAACAATTTTATTGACTCGTGAAACATGGATAAATGAATCCCCTAAAATCCGTGGCATCTTCTCATTAACCTGGGCAATAACAATTTTTGCTGTTTCCGCTGCTGCCTTGGAAGCCAGCACTTCAACTCCTAAGCTCATAAATCCATGCTCATCGGGAGGGGAAAGATGAAGCAAGGCAACATCAAGAGGCATTTGTTCTGAATAAAAAAGATTTGGAATTTGGTGAAGGAAGATTGGAACATAATCTGCCCTCCCTTCATTGATTGCCTTTCTGTCTGCCGGACCAACAAACAGAGAATTATGGCGAAAATGACCTTCCATGCCCGGTCTGGAAAGCGGATCTTCTCCCATAAGAAGAACATGAACAAGTTCAACATCCTCCAATTTATCCTTCCTTGAAGCTAAGGCACTCATCAAGGCGTAAGGAGTGGCTGCATTTCCGCTGATATAAACACGGTCGCCGCTTTGAATCACAGAGACAGCTTCTTCCGCAGTAATTAGCTTACTTTTGTAATCATCAACCCAACTCATTAAATCCTCTCGATCATGTAAATAATCATGGGAAAGTAATATAAAACATCTGCCTGCTCAGTTAATTTCCTCACGCGAGATTCCCATCCTCTTTTTTTTCGCCCGCAATTACATCCTTTTTGCACTTCAAGTTCTTCCAGTTTATTTTATTTCGCTCTTCTTTTTTTGCTCTTTGTACCTTGTAATTTACTCTTTTTTGTATTCAGGTATTTATCCATCTCAGCTGCAGCGATGCGGGCATCCCCCATAGCTAGAATAACCGTGGCACCACCCCGTATGATATCTCCTCCGGCATAAACCCCTTCTATACTTGTAGCCATAGTATCCCAATCCACTTCCACATTTCCCCACTTTCCAACTTTAAGCTGAGGTGTAGTTTGAGGGATCAAAGGATTGGGGCTGTTTCCAATTGCAACAACAACCATGTCAACATCCATGATGAATTCCGAGCCTTCAATAGGAATTGGCCGACGTCTCCCGGAAGAATCAGGCTCTCCAAGCTCCATCCGCAAACATTCCATGGCTTTAACCTGATGTTTTTCATCTCCGATAAATTTTGTAGGTGTAGTCAGGAAATGAAACTCGATGCCCTCTTCTTCTGCATGATGCACTTCCTCAATTCTTGCCGGCATCTCAATCCTTGAGCGGCGGTAGACTATAGCAGCTAATTCTGCCCCAAGTCTTTTGGCAGTTCTAACAGAATCCATGGCTACATTGCCACCGCCTAAAACAGCAGCTCTCTTTCCTAAAAACACAGGGGTATCATATTTGGGGAAATCATAAGCTCTCATCAGATTAACTCGAGTTAAATATTCGTTGGCTGAATAAATCCCGATCAGGTTTTCACCGGGGACCCTCATAAAATTGGGAAGCCCGGCTCCTGTTCCTATAAAAAAAGCGTCAAATCCATCATTTCTTAAATCTTCAAGAGTTGCTGTTAATCCAACAATAAAATTTGTTTTTAACTCGACTCCCAATCGTTTGAGGTAATCCACTTCAGCTTGAAGGTTTTTTTTGGGCAACCTGAACTCTGGGATTCCATAAGCCAAAACTCCTCCGGCAACATGGAGGGCTTCAAAGATTGTCACTTTGTGGCCTTTCTTTGCCAGCTCTCCAGCAACTGTCAAACCTGCTGGGCCTGCTCCGATAATAGCAACCTTGTACCCAGTTGGCGGCGGGATTTGAGGAATGTAAACATCTCCTTGACTCATCTCATAGTCGGCAATAAACCGCTCCAAATTTCCTATAGCAACAGGCGTTCCTGTTGCCTTCTTCAAATTACACAACTCTTCACACTGGGTTTCCTGAGGGCATACACGACCACAGATTGCCGGAAGGCTGTTAGTCTCTTTCATCTTCTGAATACTTTGAGCAAAATCACCTATCTCTATAAGTTTTATAAAAGTCGGAATATCAATTCCTACAGGGCAGCCCAGTACACATTGAGGATTGGCACAATCCAGGCATCTCTGGGCTTCTTTTTTGGCCTTCCTGGCATCCAAACCCAGATTAACTTCATCAAAGTCCACATTCCGCTCTTCAGGTTTTCGCTCCGGCATTTTCTGGCGACGGAGCTTTGTCCTTTCCTTAACTGGAAGAGATTTCCGCAGTTCCTTCCGCCATTCCTTATTGAATTCAGCCTTGAGTCCTTCCTTCAGCTCAGGGGCCATTTCCTTTTTCTCAGTCATCTTTTACTCTTTTATATCCCAAATCTTTAAGGAAATTCCTTTTTTTCCCAGTAACACAGAGACTGTATCTCATCCTCAAAATATGATTTACGCCTGGAGAAAAGCTCTTCCCAGTCGACTAAATGACCATCAAAATCAGGCCCATCCACACAGGCAAATTTTGTCTTTCCATCCACGGTAACCCGACATGCTCCACACATTCCAGTTCCGTCCACCATGATAGGATTAAGGCTGACTATCGTTTTTATTCCATACGGCTTGGTGGCCTCAGAGCAGGTGGACATCAAGTAAGTACAGCCGATTGAGTGGACTCTGTGGATTTCAGATTCCTTTTTCATTATATTCTTGAGAGTTCTTGGAATATAATCTTTACAATCGTAGAAACTATCACGCGCAGAAATAAACAAGAGGTCACTTTCTGCCCTCAGCTTATCTTCCCAGTAAAGAAGATAATTTGCTTTAACATCTAATACTGTAATAACTTTATTTCCTGCCTTTTTTAAAGCGCGGGCTAATGGATAAATGGCAGCAATGCCAAAACAGCCTCCAGCACAAAGAACAGTTCCATATTTTTTTATTTCAGACGGCCTGCCTAAAGGACCCACAAAAACAGGAATTTCATCTCCTGCTTTGAGGATAGAAAGTTTGTGAGTAGAAGTCCCCACGACCATGAAGACCGAAGTAACAGAGCCTTTCTTTCTGTCCCAATCCGCGATCGTCAACGGAATCCTTTCTCCGTGTTCATCAGGCATGATGATAACAAACTGTCCGGGCTTGCATTTCCGTGCTATATCAGGAGAATAAACTTCGAGAATATGGATATTAGGTACCAACCGTTCTCTCAACAAAATTTTTGCCATCACTTTCCTCTTTTAATTTTTACAGGCAGCATTCCTAAAGCATTTTCTTCCTGAAAAAAGCCTGTGAAAAAACTAACCGCAGAAAAATCAGAATCTTCGCTCCAGAGGAGGCTGGTACTTATTGTTCCCTTGGGCATGGATTCTATTATCTTAACGAAGCCATTAAAACTTCCTGAAGAAGACTCAACCCTTAAACTCTCTCCTTCGTCTAACTTTAACTTTTTTGCGTCCTCAGGAGAAATCTTAATCCATCTGGAATCTCTGATCTTTCTCAGACCTAAACTTTCTCTACCCAGAGGCAAACTTCTGTAATAATCCAAACTGTAGTCGACAAACAAAAGATAAGGGTATTTCTTGCTGGTTTTATAAAGGGGACCATTGTCTTTTAAAGGGATAAACGACTTTCTCCTTTTTTTCTCGTCCCGGATAAAAATCTCTTTGCCGTTTTCCAGCTTCAAGTATGAAATATTCGAAAAACCGGGGATAACCTTGCTCATCTCTTTCATGATCCCTGACACATCCTTATAATTAAATCCTTTATTTCCCATCTTACAGGCTAATTGAGAGATTACCCACCAATCGGGTTTAGCATCTCCAACTGGTTCAACAACCTTCTTAAATCTTTGAACTCTTCCCTCTTCATTAATGAATGTCCCTTCAGTCTCTGCAAAAGTGGTTGCCGGTAAAACAGCATCTGCAAGTTCAAAATTTTCATTTATATAGCAATCTTGAAGTACTAAAAATTCCAGCTTCGCTTTATTCAGGTAAGGCATGGGCCCTGCCAGATAAAGAGCTTTGATATCCCCTGAAGAAGCACCCTGAATAATTTTGTTAAAAGCCAATCCTTTGTCAGGATAATTCCGCCCTACTTCGAACAGACCTCTTAAGTTATTCTCCAGCCCAAGGGGAAAAAGCTGGGCCTGCGTCTGAAGCGCTAAATTCTGGAGCGCCGCTACATTCTGACTTCCCCATGGATGTTGAGTCAATCCCATTCCAAAGAGAAATGCCGCCGGCTCTTCTTCTAAAAGAAGCCTGGCTGTCTTAATTAATTCCTTCTCAGTAATACCTGTTATCTCGAAGACCTGAGATATATCCAGTTTATTAAGAGAGTTTTTGAAAGAATCAAATTCCTCAATCCGGGAAAGTCTCCCAGCACCTCCATTCTCTATAAGGATCCGAGAGAGAAAACTGAGTAAATGGAACTCAGAGCCCGGTTTAATTTGAAGCCAGAGCGAAGAGAAACGATTTAGAGGGAGCTCATTGGGGCTGGCCACAATAAGCTTAGCTCCATTTTTAACGGCTTCGAGCACTTCAAGCCAGATTAAAGGATGAGAGACAGCAAGATCCTCTCCCAGGAGAAAAATAACCTTTGCCTTTGAAATATCCCTTATCTTAAAATTTAAGGCCAGCCCGAGCTGATTTTTTTGAGACATTTCATGATAGACTGCCAAGGGAGAAAAGGAATAAGAGCTGCCTATATTTTCTGTTTTAAGCCTTTCCCTAGCAAATTTCTGAAAAAGATAATTATCCTCACAAGACAGCTGGGGAGAAGTTATCAAAGCGATTTCTTTTCCCTTGTATTTTTTCAGTCTCCGAGTTACAAAATCGAGTGCCTCTTCCCAGCTGACTTCTTCCAGCTTTTTATTCGCCCTGATTAAGGGTTTAAGAATCCTCCGTGGACTATAGACAAGATCTCTTATTATAAATCGTCCTTTAACACATGCCTGGCCTCGATTCACTGCTCCATCCTCGGATGGTTTTGAACCCAATATTTTCCCTCCCATGAGGTCTATTTTTAGTTCACATCCTGCACTGCAGAGAGGGCAAACTGATTTTTTTGTTTCTTCAGGCAACATTTCATATTTTATAGCTCTCTCAGTTAAAGCTCCTGTAGGACAGACATCCACACAGGCTCCGCAAAACTGACATCCCGAGTCAAGAAGCGGCAAATCAAGCACTGTCCCAACAACAGTTTGAGATCCTCTGTTTACAAAAGCAATCGCAGACGCTCCTCTCACCTCATGGCAGATCCTTACACATCTTCCGCAAAGAATACACAGGTTATAGTTCCGGTCAAAGAAAGGGTCGCTTTTTTTGACTTCAAAATCTCGATAAAAAGAAGGGAATTTCACCTGTTCAATTTGTTGAGTTTCAACAATGTCCTGAAGTTCGCAGCGTCCATTGTTTGAACAAAGGACACACCCTGTGGTCTCCCCAACCTTCCGGATGGTTGATTTATAGTCATCACAATTCTCTTTCTCACTGCAGATAAGGCATGCATTAGGATGTTCAGAAAGTATAAGCTCTAAAATCTCTCTCCTCAATCTCTGGAGCCGGGGAGTTTTTGTTTTTATCTCCATACCGTCATCAGCATATGTACAACATGAAGGAGCATAGTTTTTTCTTCCTTTAATCTCAACAATACAAAGCCGGCAACCGCCAAAAGGAGCTAAACGGGGATGGTCACAAAGAGAAGGGATAAAGATGTCATTTTCCTGGGCAATATTTAAAATTGTCTTTTTACCTTCTACTTCAAGCTCTTTTCCGTCAATAATTATTTTCATTCTTTAACTCTTTGTTTCAAATCCTTTTTTAAAATTCTATCTCTTTTTTTCCCTGTGTATTTTGAAACAGCCGCAACTTTTGGAGGACATACTTCAAAACAGACCCCGCATTTAATACACAGTTCCTGGTTGATTATATGGACTTTTTTCCTCTCGCCAGTTATAGCTCCAACAGGACAGCTTTTTAGGCATAAAAGACACCCAACACACTTTTCAGGCTCTATGTTATAAACTATCAAATCTTTACAAACGAGGGCCGGACAGCTCTTTTCCTTGATATGAGCTTCATATTCATCTCTGAAATAACGGATGGTTGTCAGCACTGGATTAGGCGCAGTTTGTCCCAATCCACAAAGGGAACCTTCCTTTACTGACTTTGCCAAATCCTTAAGCTTCTTTATATCTTCTTCTACTCCTTCACCCCGGGTAATATGCGTTAAAATCTCCACAAGCTGCTTTGTTCCAACACGGCAAGGGACACACTTGCCACAAGATTCTTCTTGAGAAAACTCAAGAAAATATCGAGCAATATCTACCATGCAGGTATCTTCATCCACTACAATCATTCCGCCAGAACCCATCATTGAGCCGGCTTTAGTTAATGTGTCAAAGTCAATCGGAAGGTCAAGCTTGTCAGCAGGAATACATCCTCCTGAAGGCCCTCCGGTCTGGACAGCTTTGAATTTTTTATTATCTTTTATGCCCCCACCGATATCATAGATTATCTCTTTCAGCTTAATGCCCATAGGCACTTCTACTAAACCTGTGTTGTTTATCTTCCCTACCAGAGAGAATATTTTTGTTCCTTTGCTCTTCTTTGTTCCTATCTGAGAATACCATTCAGCTCCTTTATTAATTATCAAGGGGACATTAGCCCATGTCTCAACATTATTGATATTTGTAGGTTTCCCCCATAGACCTTCTTGGGCAGGAAAAGGAGGTCTCTGCCTGGGAAAGGCTCTCCTTCCTTCTATAGATGCCATCAAAGACGTCTCTTCCCCTGAAACAAAAGCCCCTGCTCCTTTGAAAATATGAATATCAAATTGAAATTCAGATCCAAGAATAGATTTGCCAAGCAAACCGAGTTTTTTTGCCTGCTCAATTGCTAATGTCACATTTTTTACAGCAAGGGGATATTCCATCCGGACATAAATAAAGCCTTGGGAAGCCCCTATAGCATAGGCCCCAATGATCATACCCTCTATAACACAACAAGGATTGCCTTCTAAGAGACTGCGGTCCATATAGGCTCCCGGATCTCCTTCGTCCGCATTACAAATGATATATTTCTTTTCAGAATTTTCTTTACGACAAATTTCCCATTTTTTCCCTGTCGGGAAACCTGCTCCCCCTCTTCCTCTCAGACCAGAAGCCTTAATCTCATCAATGACTTCTTCTGAAGTCATATCAAAAAGGACTTTTACGAGAGCCTTAAATCCATCTAAAGCTATATAATCTTTGATATCAGTGGGATCGATGAAGCCATTATTCCCAAAAATAATCCGTTCCTGTTTTTTATAAAAAGGAACATCTTTTTCATATACAATTTTCTCCTCTGTTCTTGGATCAATATAGAGGAGTCTGTCTAAAATTTTCTTATTGATAATCGTTTCAGAGATGACTTCTTTAATATCATTGAGTTGGATCCTCTGATAGAAAATCCCCTCGGGCTGGATGACAACAATCGGTCCTCTTTCGCAAAAGCCGTGGCAGCCAGTAGTTCTTACATCAACTTTATTTTGAAGATTTTGTCTTTTTATTTCTTCCTTAAAAGCTTCAGCAACTTTTAAACAGCCATAGGCATGGCAGCCAGTACCCCCACAAATAGTGATGCAGGTTTTTTGTTTCATCTGGGACTCTGAAACTTCTGCTCTGATTTTGTCTAATTCTGAGGTATCAAATTCATCCATTATTCAACGTTTTCCATTTTTTTGTCTGCATATTTTTATGAGTTTATCGACTTCTCTTGTTTTCATTTGACCGTGATAATCACCATTGATGATCACAATAGGTCCTAAAGCACAAGCTCCAACACAATTGACAGTTTCTAAAGTAAACAGATTATCCCCGGATGTCTCTCCAGGTTCGATGCTTAACTCTCTCTTGAACTCATCAAGGATTTTTGGGGCTCCTCTCACATGGCAAGCCGTTCCCATGCAGATGGTGATAAGATGTTTACCCCGTGGCTTAAGGGTAAAAGCCTTGTAAAATGTAAGGACTCCAAATATTTCGCTTTCAGAGATCTTTAACTGCCTGGCAATCTGAGAAATCATGTGAGCCGGGATGTAGCCGAACTGCTTCTGGATTTCATGAAGTAAATGAATAAGTTCTCTTTGATCCTTATCGAATTCATCGATGACCTTTTCCATTTTTACTGACCTCTATAAAGAAGAAATTAAGTCTTTATGTTCCAGGTTGAATCTTTCAGCTAGATTCTTCTTTGTTATTTTACCCTTAAAAATATAAACACCTCTTGCCAAAGCATGGTTTTCTCTCAAACATTGTTCAATCCCCAATTCTCCTATTTCCACTAAGCGTGAAGCAACTAAATTGGATAATACTTTTGTTGAAGTTCGGCTCACTGCTGAGGTGATATTGGGAACACAGTAATGGATAACTCCTTCATCAGCAAAAGTCGGCTGCTCGAGAGTGGTCGGGCGGCTTGTCTCAATACATCCTCCCTGGTCGATAGCTAAATCAACAATGAGCGAACCTTTTTTCATAGTTTTGACCATATCTCTTGTTACCATGATAGGAGCTCTCTCCCCAGGACGAAGGACTGCTCCAATCAATATATCCGCAATTTTTGTCATCCGTGCCAGGTTATATTGACTGGCAAATAGCGTGATCAGCCGCCCCGAAGTCAACTCCTCTAATCCTCTAAGTCTATCCATAAAGCTGCCCAGAGCAATAGTGTGCGCTCCGGCTCCCAGCAAGCTCTTAATGGCGCTCCTGGCTAAAACGCCGCTGCCTATTACAACAGCAGTTGCAGGAGGAACGCTTACAACTCCTCCTATAATAATTCCTCGACCGCCATAACTGGTCTGAAGATAGTGACCCGAGATAACAAGACACATCTGGCCTGCAATCTCACTTAAGCTCTCAATAAAAGGAAGGACTTCATTATCTTCTTGAACAATTTCATAACCGATGATGGTGACGTTTTTCTTGAGAAGTTCTTCAATAAAGCTTTTTCTGGCAATAGCAAGGTGATGAAATCCGAATAAAATCTGGTCCTTTTTCACGAGTTTGTTTTCTTCTTCATTAAGAGGGGATATATTGAGGACAATATCCGAACGGCCAAAAACTTCATCTTTAGTAAATACAATTTTTGCCCCAAGGTCAGCATATTCTTCATTGGTGTATCCAGCTTTTAATCCTGCTCCAGCCTGCACGTATACTGTATGTCCATGTTCTGTTAGTAAAGAGACCCCGCTCGGGCTTAGGCCAGCCCTGTTCTCAATTTTACAACTTTCATTTATAACACCAACATTCATTGATGCCTCCCAATTTATAAAACAAATTATAATAACAAATAAATTCACTGCGGACAACATAAATCAAAATATCATATTATTAAGAGAAAAAATAAGAAAAAGAACGCTACAGCACCCGAGAATAAACAGCAAAGCGGAACTGCTCTCGCGGATTTAAAACGCAGGCAAGAGCCTCACATTATTTATGTAAAAAGCTTAAGAGCTAAAATGAAATAAATTATATAAAGCCCAAAAAGAATAATACCTTTTATCTTTCCTAAGCGGCATCCAATTCTCATAGCCACAAGCATTGTGGTCACAATCAGGATCATGTATGGAAATGTAAAATTCATAACATTTAATTCAACTTTTATAGGATTAACGAGTGAAGAAACGCCAATAATCCACAGGACATTGAGGATATCTGCTCCGATTATATTCCCAACAGCTATCTCCCCCTCTCCCTTTAAAGCAGCGGTTACACATGTGCTGATCTCAGGAAGAGAAGTTCCGATCGCAATAACAGTCAAGCCAATGATAGTTTTAGAAATAGAAAAATGGATAGCTATGTTTTTAGCAGCCCAAACAACAATGACGCTGGAAAAAATGACACCTGCAAGCCCTGCAATAAATAACAAGACCAGCCGCTTTAACTGTGAACTGATTACAGGAGTATGATTTTTTTTGTTTATCCCAAGATTATTATTCTTCTGGTTGTTTTTGCCGAACTTAAAATCCTTATTTTTTAAAATAAAAATAAAATAAAGGAGTAAGATGAGGACTAAAATAGCTCCTTCCAACCGGCCGATTGTCCCGTTCCTTGCCAGAAGATAGGCAAAAAAATCAATAACCAGGAGAAAAACCCCGATTATCTTGAGTACTCGGCAGTTCACAAAGATAACCGCAGGCGCAACAATAGCTGCCAGGGCAAGGGCAATTCCAACATCACAAATAACTGAGCCGACAGCATTCCCTAAAGCAATTTCTGGTTCCCCCAGAAAAGCGGCAATGACTGAAACACAAAATTCCGGAGCTGTTGTCGCCATGCCAACAAGTACTATCCCCACCACCATCTTGGGAATATTCAGCTGTCTGGCTATTCCGGAGGCTCCATCTACGAAAAAATCTGCGCACTTAAACAAAATAACAAAAGAAGCGATTAATACTATAAAATATAAATATATCATTTAACCTGAATTATTCATAAAAACTGCCGACACTATTTTTTATTCTCAAAAATATTAGCCTGTTATATTGATTCTCTCTCATAATTATCACTCAAACCTTCTCCAATGGACAAATTTTTAACTTTATGTCGGCATTTTTTACCCTTCGGGCGAGCCGATCTTATCTCATCTGCTTCGTTGCAGGGCATTCGCGGTGGAAAACCACAGCTTCATACCCTGTCGCCTCGCATCTGCGGCAATCTCAACTCGTGAATAAATCAGCTTCACCTGAATTATTCATAAAAACTGCCGACACCATTATTCACTTTCAATAGCTTTTCCATTAAAAATAGTCATTTTGACTTCAGTCTTATGGATACTTTCAGCAGGGATTTTAAAGATATTCTGGCTGAGGACCACCAAATCAGCCAACTTCCCTTTTTTTATAGATCCTTTGAGATGTTCAGAAAACTCGGCGTAGGCACCGTTCAAGGTGTATCCCTTGATGACATCCTCAAGGGAAATTTTCTGCTCAGGAAACCAGCCTTCAGGATTTTTACCATCCAGAGTTTGCCGAGTAACTGCAGCATAAATTCCTGATAGCGGGTTCAAAGGAGCCATACTCCAGTCTGAACCGCAAGCCAGGATAGTCCCTTTTTCCAAGAGAGATTTAAAGGCATAAGTGTATAAACATCTTTTTCTCCCTATTTTTTTCTCTGCCCACCTGCCATCATCTAGCGCATGATAAGGCTGGACAGAAGCAATAATGTTCAGTTTTGCTATCCGTTCAATATCCTCGGGAAGGAGATGCTGAGCATGCTCAATGCGCCAGCGCCTTTCTCTTTTTCCATTCTGAGCAATAATCCTTTCAAAAATATCAAGGAGGACATGATTTGCTTTATCCCCGATGGCGTGAACAGCGACTTGAAGGCCAGCTCTATCCGCCTGCATGATCCTGCGTTCCATGATCCCTTCCGGGAACATTTGAAAATGGAACAATCCTCTTTTCTCGGGATTGTCTGTATAAGGATCAAAAAATAATGCGGTTGATGAACCCAATGACCCGTCAACAAATCCTTTTAATCCTCCAATCTTCAAGAAATTGTTGACAAAGGGCGTTTTTAATTTCAGGCGCTCAAAAAGCTCAACTTCGGTAATTGGGATATAAACATAAAGACGAGCTGTAAGCTTATTTGTCTTTAGAAGCTCCTGATATACCTCAAAGTTTTCACTATTAGCCATATCATGCACAGAAGTCACACCATTCTTTGCGGCGTGTTTCAAGGCAACCTCTGCTGCCCTAATTTTTTCTTTAAGGGAAGGTTCAGGAATATGCTTTTTCACAAGATTCATGGCTCCATCTTTTAATATTCCTGTGGGCTCTCCTGTCTCAGGGTCCTTAAGGATCTCTCCTCCCTCAGGAGAGGGAGTATTTTTTGTGACTCCGGCAAGCTTCAAAGCCAAACTGTTTACAAGAACCATATGCATGTCGAAGCGGTTCACACAAACTGGATTATGTGGAGTGACTTCATTTATCCAATCTTTTGTCGGGAGCTCCGGAGGATCGAACTGCTGGTTGTCCCAGTTACCATAAAGGATCCATTTACCTTTTCCGATTTTTTTGGCCTTGTCTTTTATCCTGGCTTGGAATTCTTCCCGACTCTTCACATCTCGCAGGTCAATATTTAAAAGAGAAAATCCCCCATCTATAAAATGAGTATGACTGTCTATAAAACCTGGAAGGACCATCTTACCCTTTAAATCGACAACTTTTGTTTTATCCCCGATTTTCTTCTTAATTTTTTCGGAAGAGCTAACATCAATAATTTTTTCTCCTTTTATAGCAACAGCCTCTGCCCAGGGTTGGTCGGGATTAACTGTCCAAACAGCACCGTTAAAAAGAACAAGGTCAGCCATTTCTCTCCTTTTGTCTGACTGGCATGAGAGAATAAAAAAAAGAAGCAGTGCTAAAAGAAAAATGCTGAATCTTTTCACTTGGACCCACAAATCCAATTTTTTCCATCTACTCCATAATTCTGACTAAGTAACCAGCAATTAGTAAAAATAAGGACTGTCTTAAGAAAAAAGAAAAAATAGTGACTGTCCCCAAATTTTATAAACTTATTCTTTCAAAATCCTCAGGTAAAATAAGCCTGCCTTTGTAGTTTTCCCTTATTTCCTCCTCAACTTCAGAAATTGAAAAATCCAATTCCCCGAAAAAATGACAGGGAACAAGACATTTGATTTTACTCTCCTGGGATAGTTTTCCAAGCTCAAGGGAATGCGTGTGCATTGTATAAAGGGAAGGATATTCCTTAAAAAAACGAGAGGGAGCGCTGCAGTCATGGATGAGATAATCCTTCTCTGCTGCTTCTTGAAAAAGAGAAGGATAGCAAGGTGTATCTCCAGAGTAAAACAGGTCTTTCTTTTTTTCCTCGAAACGGAAATGGAATGCCAAAGAGGAAGGACTATGGGGAACTTTAAAAGAATTGCACTGCAGCGAACTTTCCAATTCAAAGGATTTTCCAGCTTCAAGGGAAACAAACTTAATCTTTGTTTTTATTTTTTTATCCAGAAGATCAAACATATCAAGCAATTTTTTACAGAAATTAACAGCCTCCTCTGAACCATAAAGCGGAATAAGACAGTCATCCAGCATCAGGGCATGAATAAAAGAAGGTAGCCCGTAGATATGGTCAGGATGAATATGGGTAATTAAAATCGCTGTTATATTCCGGGGATCAAAGTTAAACTTTTTTATTTTCTGGAAAATACTTCCCGGGCAGTCGACCAAGACCAACGTCTTTTCTTGACAAATAAGAAAAGAAGTATTATCCCTCTCTTTGGTTGCTACAGATCCTCCTGTCCCTAAAAAGCAAAGCTCGATCATCTTCTTATAAAAATAATAAGGCTAGAGTCCTTTATAAAAAAAAACATCTGTAAAATCAACCAAATAAAAATAAAAAGGGGATGCCAAACTTTTTATTTGACAGCACCTGCACAGTTTGGATAAAAAGATATCATGATTAATAAAGAAATTCGTGTTTCAGCCCCGGGAAGAGTGTGTTTATTCGGAGAGCACCAGGATTATTTCGGCTTACCAATTATCGCTGCTGCAATAAACTTGAGAATTTCCATCGTCGGCAAAAAAAGAGAGGATAAGAAGTTTATTGTCAACCTCCCTGATATTGAAGATACTGAAGAATTCTCTCTCGCAAAAGAAGTGAATTATACCAAAGAAAGAGATTATTTAAAAAGCGCTGTTAACGTTCTTCAAAGAAAAGGAGTCACATTTTCATCAGGATGGGACTGCCTTGTTCAGGGAAAAATTCCCATAAATTCAGGTACTGCAAGCTCCTCCGCTCTTGTGGTAGCCTGGATAAAATTTCTACTGGAAACAGCCGGAGACAAAAGAGCTGAAATAAGAGACAAAATTGCAGAGCTGGCTTTTTTATCAGAAGTTGCTGAATTTAAAGAGCCAGGAGGTAAAATGGACCATTTTTCTTCTTCCCTGGGAGGAGTAATCTCCATCCACTTTGGTGATAAACTTAAAGTCAGAAAACTTAAAAACCCTCTAAAAGAATTTGTCCTTGCTGACTCTCTCCAGAAAAAGGACACAACCGGGATGCTTGCCTATTTAAAAAAGCATGTCCTTAACGGAGTAGCAAGCGTTCAAAAAGTGATCAAAGGCTTCAGCTTAGTTAGTTCAATAACACAGGAAGAAAAGGAAAAAATCGAAAAACTTCCTCCAGATGAAAAAAGGCTATTAAAAGGAACTTTTCTTACAAGAGATTTAGCTGTTGAAGGAGAATCGCTCTTTGAATCAGAAGTCTTTGACCACAAACGATTCGGGCAACTGCTTTCCAAACAGCATGAAGTTCTCAGAGACTATCTTCAAATCTCCACCCCGAAAATAGAGCAGATGATAGAAGTTTCCCTCAAGGCCGGGGCTCTAGGAGCAAAGACAAACGGTTCAGGAGGAGGAGGGTGCATGTTTGCATATACATGTGAAAAGTCAGAAAATGTAGCCGAAGCCTTGGAAAAAACAGGGGCAAAAGTTTATATTGTTCGCGTTGGTGACGGAGTAAGAAAAGAAAGTTGATTTCCGGCTGCCGTTGAATACATCTTTTTCCATCAGGAAGTCTTAAGATAAGGGCTGTATCACATGAAGAAACATAGTAAGGAGTAAAAATGATAAATGCAATTCAGATAAGAAGAGGAATGGTCATAAAAATCGAGGAAAAAATATACAAAGTACTTGAGGCTACACATGTCACACCAGGTAAAGGTCATGCTTTAATGCAGACAAAACTTCGCAACCTCAAAGACCAAACCCTTTTAGACTACAGGTTTCGTTCAAAAGACAAGGTTGAAAAGGCATTCCTTGAAAAGATAGAGATGGAATATCTTTACCAGAGCGGAGATGAGTATATCTTCATGAACCTTGAAAATTATGAGCAAATCAAAATTGCCTTAGATATAATTGGTGACGCAGTCAATTATCTTATACCTAACATTGTCTTTTTAATTGAAAGACACGAAGGGAAGCCAGTTGGGATAGAGCCTCCTCAAACAATAAACCTCAAGGTTATCAAAACCGCTCCCTTCCTCAAAGGTGCAACTCAAACAGCCGGCAGTAAACCCGCTGTGCTTGAAACCGGCATCACAATAAATGTGCCTCAATTCATAAAAGAGGGAGATATTATCCGTATTGATACTAGAGAAGACAAATATCTCGAAAGAGTTAAATAAAAAGGGTTCATCTCCCAATTAGTTGAAAATCATGACGGAGTAAGAAGGCAAGTTGTCATTCCTGCGGAAGCAGGAATCCAGAAGAATAAAAAAAATATTTTATAATAGGCTGGATTCCTGCTTCCGCAGGAATGACGAAAGGA
>JADHWO010000039.1 GCA_016783445.1 Candidatus Aminicenantota bacterium | reverse complement strand
GAGTTATTATTGAACCTGGAAAGAGTAAATAAATGTTCATAGGATAATGATGAAGGTCTGAAAAGATTTACGTAGATGATGGACTGTTGAATAGAGTATTAGGGAATTTTTTTCACTGCAAAGAAAGTCAATATTGCAGGCCATTCTAAGCATATAAGCACACTGACCAAAAAATGGGAGCGAAAAGCCAGCAGGTTAAGGCTCTTGTCTCTTTCTCAGCAATGGTATAAAATACAGGTGGAATTCAGCAAAAGGGAGGGAAAATGAACAAGGCTCAAAAAATCACAATAGGCATAACTTTAATAATTATGTCTGGTATTTCAATGATTTGGGATACGTGGGGTAGTAATGTTGCAATAATCAGACAAGCATTGGAGTTCATCAAATATATTCTAGTTGTTCTATTCTTAGGAGGAGGAATTTTTGTTTTATTTAGTTTAAAAAAGAAAAAGAAAGGTGAGGAAGATGAGTAAAGCAAGAAAATTCATAAAAAGAGAATGGATAACGATAATTGGAATATTTGTCTAGGCTTTAGCATGTTTCATTATTTCTATACAGACTGACCTTTCAATTTCTGATAAGATTCAGGCTTTGGCTATTGTGACATTAGTATTTGTAACTTTATATTATGCGAAACAAACTCAGAATTTAGTTCAGCAGGAAAGAAATTCTTTAGACGACCAAAAAAAGAAAAATCGTGCAGATTTTTGGGAGAAAAGGCTCAGGGAATATTTTATACCCTTGAGAATTGCACTTATTAAATTACAGGGATTGTTATCACATAAACCTCTTCCTTCAGATGAAATAAAAAAGTCCATATCAGAATTTGGAGATCTGTTTGCCAAAGCAATTTTGATTTCAAAGGAGACAATGAATTTATCGTCTTCTTTTATGGAAGAATTTATCAATTTTAGGTATTTGAAAAAAAAAGAAATCCCCGAAGAAAAATGGGCAGATGATACCTTAAAAAAATCAAAAGATTTAATGGAACAAATTGAGGTGGAAATTCTGTTGCTTGAAAAGAAAATTAATGAGCTATTTAGTTTTAAAATTGATGAAAAATTGGCAAAAATTTTGGAAGATTTTAGAAAAGAATTTCGGATGTATGATGAAAAGAAAAAAAGAAGTGCATCAGCATAAATAATTCAGCATAGGGATGGAAAATGGAAATGTTGAAAGCCAAAGCAATAAATCTAATTGAAGAAAAAATTAATCAATTTCAAAAAGTACTAGCCGAAGCTACTTATCAGAACCGTTATAATGAAGCCTATGAGATTGCATATCATGGTTCAGAGTCTTTACTGTCCGAGCTCTTCTCAAAAAAAGAAAAAAAGGATTTCCGTAGTAATGTGGCAAGTGGAGGACTCTTTGTTGTCGGAGGGGAGACAGATTATAGTGAAGAATTACAAGAATACAAAGAGCATATAAAAAGCTGTATCTCGCAACTGAAGGTATATAAAGAGAGAATACAAAATTTCTGGGAACCTGATGAATTAAAGAGAGAAACAAAGTCAGGAACTGTTCCATTTATTTCTATGAGCTTTGATGACAGAGATAGAGATATTAATGATTATTTTACAAACATTCTTAAAGCTTTGAAGATAGATTTTAAAACAGGAGAACGCTATTCTAAAGATAGCATCCCACAAAAGGTAAAAAATAGAATTCTAAGCTCAGACCTTTTTATCATCATATTTGTCAAGCGAGAGAAGATAGATGATGGTGGATATACAGCTCCTTCGTGGCTATTTAAAGAACTTGGTATTGCGCAAGGAAAACAAAAAGATGTCATCGCTTTAGCAGAAAGAGGCATTAAAGATATAGCTGGATTGAATTTTGAGAAAGAAGTTATATATTTTGAGCGAGATAAAATTATCGAAATCATGAAAGCAACAGTAAAGTTTATTGAAGCTTTAAAGGAACATAACTTAGTATGAGTAAATTTCCTCAGCAATAGGGAGGCACACAATGAGCCGAAAAAATATCGCTCGCAATTTTCGGCCAAATTTGATATAATGAATAAGAATTAAATGACAAAAATCTCTTGTCCAGGAAATATGAGAAACATGGGGCCACTTGTATGGCCACCCTCCCCTGCAATAGTGGGAGCTCGATATGATTAGCCTTACATTTCCTGGCAATCATCAACCCATATAACCTAACTTCCTCACCTATTTTTCTATCCAAAGACGGGTAGAAGTTCGTAATAAAAAATAAACATGGAGGAAATTAAATGCTTAATGTCAAAAAAAAATTCGTGCATGAAAAAGCCAACGGCACCCTCGAATACAGTTACGAGGGTCACCATGAGATAGTGCACTTGGAACGTTTATTTGAAGAGGGGGATAATAAGGAAGCAGATGAACTCATAATCAGAAGAATTTCTAGCACAGCCAAAAGTTTCATTCTATTCTGCACCGATTTAAAGGCCGAGCGAAGCTTCCGTTTTTACATCACTCCCAGTAACGGGATTTCATTCGATTGCACTGTGACAGAGTTCATTTTCAAGGAACCGACGAGGATTAGGAGAATAATACAGGCCAATAGAGGATTTAAGAAATCTATTGAAGAAGAAAAGAAAGCTGGCAATGAAGAGATGGTAAAGCACCTTGAGGAATTAATAGAGCACAATCTAAAGTGTATGGAGAATTATGATCCTGAAGAAGAAGAAAGAAAACAAGAAAGATGTTAGATGAAGCGAGAACAGAAGAAATGGAACAGTATCGAATAGAAATGGAAACTGAAAAAGAAAAAGAAATTCCAAATTGCCCCGAAGATATAAAAGACAAATTGAATAAGATAAGAAAAAAGCACGAAGGATCTGATGATGAAGTAGTCAAGCTAAAGAAAAAGCTTGCTCAAGCAGAGGCGAGATTTCAAGCTCAAAATTAGTCAATCCTTCCTTATAATTTCTTTCTCATCAAGTAGGAGAGGCTACTTTGTTACGCAGGGTAGCCTTTCCATCCCCCCTTCTGGGGTCACCCACCCCCATAAAGAGTTTTAACCCAATCCTGTCCGGCACTCTGCACCCGTCTCCTGATGTGTCGCCTGGATGAGCGCCTTGGGGAGTGGGGTTGTGGAGTTTATTGAAATTGGCATTGAATAAGAGCGTGAGCGCCTGACTGGCCGTCAAGAGGTCGAGGAAGGACTTTATTGCCTTTTAGGTTTGTGGTATAAGTGTATTACTGATGGGAATGAAAAATGCTTAAAGTAAATGTTGTTTTTGACAGTAGTGGTCTTCGTACAAATACAGATGCTATTGTATGTTCAAAATTCGAAAGCTTCCTTAAAGAATTTTCTGATAAATGTAATTTAAAAATATATATACCTGAAGTTGTTAGAGGGGAACTGTGCTATCAGAAATTTTCAATTGCAGATGAAAAATTAGACAAAGTGAAGAAGTCTCTGTCAAGGATAGGAGAAATTGTAGAACAAAAGAGAGAAATCCCTTATAAAACAGAAGAATTAAGGCTGCTCGTTGAGAAAAGATTTGATAAATGGGCTAAGAAAAAGAATATAATTTTTTTAAAAACTCCATACAGTAAAATATCTCTAAAAGAGCTTCAAGAAAAATCAATTTGGAGAGTTCCTCCATTTGATGATATCAGAAAAAAACTTGAACATTGTAAAAAATGTCGAGCCGAGAAAGGTTTTCGAGACGCATTAATTTTATATTCAGTGCTAGAATTAGTCAAAAAAACAACAAGGAATAAGGTTTATTTTATTTGCGGTGATAAACTTCTTCTTGAAGCGGTTGATAAGTACAAAAAAAATAAAAGATTAGTTACTTATAAGGCTATTAAGGAATTATCATCCCGCTTGCGTCTTTCATTGAAAAAAGATAATGATAAATGGATAAACGACATTTCAGAAAAAGCTAGAGAAGTATTCCTATATAGAGTATGGCAAGAGTGTAAAATAGAAGAAAAAATAGAAGAAGAACACTCTTGGCATTTTAGAATCCCATCGACATCTGAATTTAGATATTTAAGCTCTTGGACAGAAGGGATTAAAGTACCAGGCTTTATGCCAGAAACCAAATTAATAGATATTAAATTAACGGATATTTATGAGCCTATCTCACTTGAATCTCCGACTATTCGTGATGTTGCTTACGGGATTGGTGAATCTGAATGTGTTCCTTTAAACGAGGGAGGATTTTATGTTGATTCTCCTATTTTTCAGGAAGTGAAGGATAATAATATCTATATCTGGAAATCAGGAGTAAGTCATCATAGAGAATATCGAGAACCCTGGGATACAGGAGTTATAGCTCCTAAAGTCTATAAAATTCATTTTGATGTAATTTGGTCAGCAAAAGTAACTAAAGATGAACAATTCGACAATCTTAAGCAATTAAATATAGAATTTCTGTCTAAAGGATTCGACTTTTCATTAAGTCTATATTAAATCATTCAATGACGAAAAATAATCAACTTAATAAAAATCTATTAATCTGTGGTGATAATTTAAAGGCTCTTGATGACCTGAAGAAGAAAGGCATTAAAGTAGATTTGATTTATCTTGATCCTCCTTTCTTCAGTAATAGGCACTATGAAGTAGTCTGGGGGGATGAGGCAGAAGTGAGAAGTTTTAAAGACCGATGGGCAGGTGGAATAAATGTTTATATTGAGTGGATAAGAGAGCGTGTTATCAAAATGTATGACCTCTTAAAGGATACTGGTTCCCTTTATTTTCACTGTGATTGGCACGCAAGCCATTATTTGAAGGTTATGATGGACAGTATTTTTGGCATTAACAACATCATGAATGAAATAATATGGCAGAGAACAAAATCTCATAATGACCCAAAACAATATGGAAGAATACATGACAGTATCCTTTTCTATACAAAATCAAAGACATATACATGGAATCAGCAATACCTTCCTTACGATGAAGAATATATAAAGAAAGCTTTTCGTTACGTTGCTGAAAATGGACGTAAGTATCAAACTCAACCTTTGCATGCCTCTAAACCTGGTGGTGATACTCATTACAAATGGAAAGGACAATATCCACCAATAGGAAGATATTGGGCATTTTCTAAAGAAAACATGAAAAAGATGGACGAAGAAGGCAGGATTGCTTATAGCAAAAAAGGGACGCCTCGTTACAAAATTTATGCAGATGAATCAAAAGGAAGAATCTTACAAGACATGTGGATAGATATACCTGGTGTACATTTAATGGGTAAGGAACGCCTTGGTTTTCCAACACAAAAACCCGAAGCTCTATTAGAACGAATAGTCAAAGCTTCCTCTAATAAAGAGAATTTGATTCTAGACCCATTCTGTGGTTGTGGAACAGCTATGGCAGTAGCTAAAAAATTAGGAAGAAGATGGATAGGAATAGACATATCGCCTACAGCAATATTTCTAATTGAACAAAGACTAAAAAAGTTAGGAGCAAGGAAAAGCAAAGAGTTTGATACCATCGGAATGCCCACAACCTTGTCAGAATTAAAGGCGCTTGAGCCTTTTGAGTTTCAAAATTGGGTAATAAATGAAATGAAAGCGAAACATAGTAAAAAATTCGTTTCAGATATGGGTATTGATGGATATTACGATAAGACTATTTTTACAGATCCAACAGGAATCCAGGTAAAACAATCGGAAAAAGTTGGAAGAAATGTAGTTGATAATTTTGAGACCGCATTAAAAAGGGGCGAATATGAAAAGGGCTTTATAGTTGCCTTCAGCTTTACAAGAGGTGCACATGAAGAGGTTGCTAGAGTTAAAGGAAAAGGCTTAGATATAAAGTTGGTCAGAGTGGAAGATTTGCTCTTAGGTAAAGTTAAGATTTGAGGCGAGTGGAAGCCAAAGACCTTAAGGCCCAGGCTTCCTGGGAGTGAAAGAGACAGCTGGGCACGATTAGCGTCTCGTGAAAAGGGCAAATGGAAAGTAGGAAAAATCCGAATATAATAAATAAATTTAGGGGAGTAATATGACTGTTAGTTTTGGTAAACTCCAAAATGTTTATCCAAAAGTAAAGTGTGCAATAGTTGCAATTGTTTCAAAAGTGTCAACTCAACCTCATTTCCCTCCAATTGTTGGAACAGGCTTCATTGCAAGGGAAGATGGATTGATTTTCACATGTGACCATGTTGTAAATGCTATCGAAAAATTACCCAGAAAAAAAGGTGCATCAAAAGATGAATGGCCTGCCGATATATTAATCTTTCATAATGTCCCTGATAAAGGGATGGCTATTATCCCAATGGAAATAAAAGGAGTAATTCAAACTGCATTATTTAAACCTAAAGGATATTACTATGGTGAAGATATTCCTGATATAGGAGTTATTAAAGTTAATTTCACAGGATTGCCTAAAATTGAATTAAAATCTGAAATAAGTCTGAACGAAGGAGATGTTGTTGCAGTTAGTGGATTCCCAATGGGAGAGGATGTCTTAATTGCTCCTGGATGGCTTCATCAATTCTCTCCTACATTACAGACTGGAATTGTAAGTGCAATATTACCATTTCCCTGTAAATCTCCCCATTCTATTCTTGTAGATATTATGTGTAAAGGGGGCTCAAGTGGATCCCCAATTTTTGATATTGAGTCAGGAGAAGTATTGGGAATGGTTTATGCAGGTTTGAATGAAAGAAAGATAATTAGAGGTAAAAATACACTATTAGTGTATGAGAATTCGTCTTCATTAACTTTAGCTATTCCTTGTAACTTTATTAGTACAATGCTTGAGAGAATAGATGATGTTCCTGGATTCAAAGAACATAAAATAGAAGAGTTAAAGGACTTTAAATCAACAATTTCTGAAGCAATTGAAAAGGGAGAATATATATTCTCTCCACCGAAAGAACCTCATATGACAGAAAAAGTACAGATAGAAAGAAAAAAGAATTAGAGTGAATTGAATACAAGACTAATTCAACTGGAAGCCAAAGACCCTGAAGCCCTGGCTTCCCAAAATTGAAAAGACGCAGTGCGTTGATTACTTTATAGGATAGACGGATGGAAGTAAAAGAAATTCTCATAAGGAGGGAAGGTGAATATATTAAAAAAACTCGATAGATATCTTGAAAATAAATATGGAGAAGACATAAGTGAAAAGGATTCTAAATCAGAAAGAAAGGAAAGGGAAGAGTCTATAAAGAAAAATCCTAATAAGAGAAAAAGAACTTGGATTTTCCCCTTAATTATTGGGATCATTTTAGGATTTCTCTTAGGTACAATAATAACAAATAGGTATGAATATAGAACCGTAGGAAAATCTCTGTATAGAATAAATAAAATAACAGGTAGTGCAACAATAATAGTCTCAGGAGAAACGGGTGCGCTTTGGTACTAATAAATTTTATTGTTTAATGAATGATAAATATTGAACCAACTGGAAGCCAAAGACCCTTAAAGCCTCTGGCTTCTCGGGAGTGAATAAGACGGCTGAGTTTATTATCACCTAAACATATAAAGAAGGATGATATATTTTCATCCTTTTTATTTTATTTGAGGAGGACGTCCAACTTTCCAAGCTTTTTCGTACCTGTCATACCACATATGTACTTGTTCACTTTTTAAATTAAAATCAAACTGAGTTTTCTCAATTGTATTCCCTGCTTTGTCTACTTTTGTAGTAACGTCAAAGAAAGAGATTTTTGCACGAGGGCTAAATGAAGGTATTACAGGAAAAACGAGTATCCCATCATAAGAAAATCCTGGTAAAATTTCTGTATTTAAATCATTTATTAACTTAAAGCTTTTCCTATTATAACTTACAATCTTACGGAAAAATCCTTTAGGCAAAGGCGGTCTTTGAAGAACTAAAAGAGCTTTTTGCTTTGACCTTTCTATGTTGGTAATATTCTCAAAATATTGCGCTATTTCTAATAATTTTTTAAATGAAGATATTGCAGGCAATGGGTCTACTCCTTCGATAATTAAGTAAATTCTTGCATCAGCCATCTTAAGAATATGTTTAGTATTATTTTTGACATTACAAATACAAAAAAGCATCTGTTTGCTTCCATCAGGATTAGTAAAAGGAAATTCCCATTGTCTACCCATCGGTCCAGGTTTATATTCGCTTCTTAGAATAGAATTACTTGCATACATACTAGGAAACTCATCAAGTTTAAAAGAGAAAAACTTCGCATACTTGTAAATATCTGATAGACGGACTAACTCTATACTAATTTCGATATCAGATTTTCCTTGAACTTGTTCAAGGCCTGATTCTAAAGCGTACTGAGTAAAGGCAAGTGTTGGAACTTTAGAAGGAGTTAGTGTTGCACATGAATGAAACATTAGAAAGATTAAAAAAATAGAAACTAATGGAATTAAGAATTTCTTGCTTTTCATATTATCCTCCCTTTTTTTTTAATACTAACTATAAAGGGAAGAAGATGTCAACAAAAATTTGTATAAATTTGCTGTATCCGCTAATCAGGCTTTATGAAAATAAAAAGAGGTATTTATTAGCCAAATCCCCTAAATCCTCTGGCCTCCTGAAATATGCAGGTCGCTTGTTAGCGTAAATATCGCCTCACTTTTAGTTGACGATTCTCATTTCTAGATTTTCTCATAGGATTCCAATTCTCTAGGCAAAATGGGGCATATCGGCTCCGAATTTCTTTTAACCCCAAAAAAAACATCGCCTGCATACGCAGGTGGGGCGATCGTAACAAACCCTATACCTTTCTTTTAGGGGTAGTGTAAAAGAGGGCGAATGTTAAAAGAGGTAAAAATATTTTTCAAAATAAGTTTAAAATCATTTTTGCAGAAGTTTAATATTATTTTGAAACATGAGAGTGATGAGACATCTTAAATTTTCTGAGCTTGCTTTTCCAAGAGGGCTCAATCTAAACCTGCTTGCAGAAGCCCTGCCAGAAAAAAAGCTTATGGAATTTATCCTGAAATATTCAGGAGAGGAGAGGCTTAAAAGGCGAATCGTTTTGCCTTCACATCAGACAGTTAAAAAAGTTTTTTGCTACCATATTTGGAGCCAGATTCAAAAAGGGAAGATAACTTGGGATGAGGTCAAAGCCGACTTTAAAAAAGAATGTAAAAATTTGAAGGTTCTGGATATTACGAAGCACGAAGTTGAACGATTATATACTCAGAGATTGCGAGAAATATTAAAGGAAAATAAATGAAAAATTTATTTAAACACATAAATAATTTTCTTTTTATTCATCTAAAGGAGTTTTTTCTCCAAGGTGTGACCGTTTCAGGAGTAGCGGTCACATTGAAAAAAATCGGCTGTTTAGCCAGTTTATTCATAAACGGGGACAGAAGCTTATCTCCTATTTCTTCTGTCCCTTTTTTCTCTGGAAGTCAAAAAAGAGGGCTTTTTCAGAATTGTAAAACAATAGGATAAGAAAATGATAAAAAAATTAATTGAAATATTTGATTGCGATGGAGTAAGGATTCTCAGTGAGAGAAAAACTAAGGATGGCGATAGCATGAATGTACTTTTTCCTTTTACTCAAACTGATGAAGAGCTTCAGAACAAACGTATATATCCAAAGGCGCTTATGCAAAGAGAAATTGCCAGAGTCCAAAAGGATATTGAGGAAGGCGGATTTTTAGGCACAGCTGACCATCCTAAAAGTGGTAGGGCAGAACTGGAATCCGTTTCTCATATTATCCAAAAAGCCTGGCTTGATAAAAATGGCAAAGGCTGGGCAGAAATGAAGATATTGCCTACAACTAAAGGTAAGAATCTTCAAACAATTATACGTGAGGGAGGCAGATTGGGCGTGTCAACCAGAGGATTTGGGACAGTGGATGACATAACCCGTAAGGTGAACGACGACTACAAGTTGATGGGTATAGACATAGTTTGCAATCCCAGTTATGAGGCAGGAACATTTACGAAAGATAACGTTTTTGAGAGTGTTAATTTTGAGAATCCAAAGGAAAATGTAGCAAAGTTAGAACAGAAAATGATAGACATGCTGAGAGAATTTTGGGGTATGGATAATTCGTTTTCTGGAGATTTTGAAGCTTATAGGGAAAAGTACGAAGGCTATGCAAGAAAGACAATGGGGCTTGAGAAACTAGGTGAAAAACAGCGACTAGAAGCGATTAAAAAAACAAAACGAAAAAAAGTAGAGGCAAAAGACGTTTTTTATGAAGCCAGAATGCTGGGCATGACGTCCAAAGAATACGCTGAGAAAATTAATGCAGGGATTGCTGAAGAAGAAGCAACAATAACATTAGATGAAAAAGATAGAAGCATTCTGCGAGATGCGAAAAGCACAGGCCTAGACACTTCGACATCAGAATCCAGAGAGAAAATATTGCGTGAATGGAAGCAGAGAGAATCCCATATTCCTAAGACAAAGACTCTTACTGAGAAAGCTAAAATACTATCCGAACAAACAGGAGCCAAAATCGAAGTTGTTGTTGAGATGCTGGAAGAAGAAGAAGAGAAAAAAAAGGCAGAAAAAGAAAGAGTGGCAGAACTGGCAAGAATTAATGAACAAAAACATATGGCTGGTGCGAACAGACCAAGTCTGATTAATGCACCACTAAAACTATAAAAGGAGTAAAAAATGGCAGATGATAGGATTACTTACACAGTAATTATTGACTTCACCCAAAACGATGCAGGGGATGAACATTATGCCGAGCTTAAGGCAGAAGTGAAGAGCAGGCTTTCCAACTTACATGAAAGTAAAGGAACAGCGCAGGCTCATTTCGTTTCAATCGCAGAAGCATAATGAGAAGATTTAGATTTTGACTTTGACTAAAAAGGAGGAAAATAAAATGTTATTTGAACATCATCAAAAGGTTGAATTTGAGGTCAGCAACGCAGAGGGAATCTCACCGACCAAAGCGAATGTTTTGTTAGATCTGTTTAAGAAAAGGCTGAAGGAATTGAAATATCAGGATTTTTATCCAGGTGAAGATATTCATGGCAGAGTCGTAGACGTGGACGAATTTTCATGGCAACAACCGATGCCTAATCTGATAAATTGCAGATATGATATTTGCAAATGGGACATGGTGGACAATTCTAAAAATGCTGTACAGAATTACAATAACGTCACAAAACAGCGATTATCCAAAATAATTTCAGATATTCAGATGGAAATCGGTGGCACAGTTCTAAAAATAAACCACATTACGCAGTTTTAAAGGAGGGCTTGCGTTGAGACATTGTAAGGCGCTTACTCATGCTGGTCAACCTTGCAGAATGTACCCATTAAAAAATGAAGATTTTTGCTTTCAACATTCCGATTCTGAGAAAGCTTACCAAGCTAGAATCCTTTCCCATTTTAAAGGCAGAACTTTTGGGCACAATACCCGTTTAGTTCGGCTTTTGAAGAAGACATTAAGAAGCGAGAAGATTGGCCTCAGAGAAAAATGTCAATTTATGATAAGGATTTTTGATGAGATGGATAAGCTTGAAATGAATGAAAAAGAAGAATTACATGGAGGAAGAACGAATTTATTTTAAGAATTTTCACCCTGGAGGAAAAAATACTTTAAAATAAATGTAGTCATTACATCGGAATAGTAGTATATTTACTAAGGATTGATGGAATTCCTAAGAAATAATAAATACAACAAAGGGCAAGTGGTTTGCCGTCAAATCCATCCATCAATCCAACGGTGGCTGCTTGTCCTTTTTTTCAAAAAAGGAGGAGCGATGAGTAAACCAGAATTAAGGCTTATCGGAGAGGACGGCAATGTCTTTTTCATCTTGGGAAAAGCCGTCAGAGAAGCAAAAAGAGCAGGTTGGAGTAAAGAGAAAATCAAGGCGTTTCAGGAAGAGGCTATGTCAGGCGATTATGACCATGTCCTTCAGCTTTGTATGGAGCATTTTGAGGTTGTTTAGAAGTAAAATGAAGGCTTGTATTTTTCAGACTAGGGCAAAGGAGGGAAACTTTTGTCTAGTCTCTGAGGGAGCAATTCTTCACATCTTGTCCGATGTAAAAATGACATATTTCACGTTGTTCGAGTCGCCACTGGTTTGGCAAAAGAGCAGGTCGGAACATAAGGAGCACCAATGTTAAATGACAGAAGATTTAAAGCTTCAAAAATCTTACAAAGTAAAGGAGGTGAGTAGTATCTTAAACCTTAAGCCTCAGACCGTCCTAGAAAGAATTTGGGATGGAAAATTACCAGCCTATAAGGATGAAAAAGAATGGAGAATTATGGGCAGCGATATTGAGGCTTATAGGGAAAGTCTTAGAAGTAAAAAACAACAACCTGTTTTTCAAGGAGGAACAATGAAAGTCGTAAAGACTGGAAAAAGGTCTTGGAAGACAGGCTGTGGAGGATTTTCTTATTTTTACGATTCCAAAGGTCTAAAACGCTGGAAAATTTGGTGGTACGACTCCAAAGACAAGCGCAAATTCAAGCATATGAACACAGATGACTCTAAGATTCCAGAAAAGGTTAAAATCGTTAGAACCTGGCATCAAGTTACAAATGAAAAGGAAGCTTTTATCGCCTTGAAAGCTGAGTTAGAAAGAGAGAGGTTAAAAGCCTTTGCTAAGAAAGTAGCGAGATATGACCCTGACCAAGGAGAAAAATTAATTGAGGCACTGGGCATAGAGGAAGATGGAAATGGTGATTCGATTAAGCTTTCTAATCTCATGGATAACTGGCTCGAAAATTATGCAAAGCTTAATCATGCTGACGAGGGAAAATCAGCCGAAGCAGTGGTGAGATATTGGAATGGCATATTCGGAAAGAAGAAGGCAGTTGAGCTTACACGTGGCGAGCTCCAAAGACATTTCATAGCTGAGCAAAAAGAGGCAACGGACACTGGAAAAGACTTAAATAAAGTCAAGGCTACTCAGAAACAAAGAGGAACTATGCTGATGGGCATCTATAATTGGGCTATTGATGAGATGGGCGATTATGGAGTAAAGGTCAATCCAGTTAAAGGCGCTTTACCAAAATTGAAGAAAAGAGAAAGAGAGCCATTTACAAGAGAAGAGCTTCAACTTCTATTTGAAAAAGCCAAGGAGTTTTATCCTCATATGCTTCCTGTTCAAGCTTTTGCTGCTATAGCAGGTGCTAGGATTGGAGAGGTGAAGAACCTGAGATGGGAAAATGTTAATCTTGAAGAGGGCATAATTAAACTTGTTGACACTAAAGAGGGAAAGAGCAAGACTATTGATATTGACCCAGATTGTAAGCTTTATCAGATGTTCTCAGAGATGAAGAAGAGCCAGCAGAAACTGACTGAAAGAGACTTCAAAAATGGAGGCTATGGGCATGTTTTTATCTATCAGAATCCTCGTTTTGATTACAAATGGAGCAGGATTCCTATTCAAGACCACTTTTTGGAAGTGAAAAAATTGGCTGGAATTGATGAGAGCAAAACCTTTCATACTTTTAGGCACACCGCTGGGAGTATGGCGAGTAATAATGGCGCTAGTTCAAAAGCTGTACAGGCGATGTACGGGCATTCCACTATTGACATGACCCAACATTATCTCCATGCTAGTAGAGAAGCCAAGCTGAATGTTGTAAAAACTGCTGAGAAACAGGTAAATATACGATTCTTGCTGAATGGTCAAAGTGATAGGACAGCTCGTTTACCCCAAGGAAATTAGAAAAATGAAGAGTCTAAACTGGATTATTATGAATAATTCAGGTGGACGTGGATTATTCACGAGTTGAGATTGCCGCAGATGCGAGGCGCAACGCATGAAGCTGTGGTCTTCCACTGCGAATGCGTTGCAACAAAGCAGATGCGGTGATATCAGCTCGCCTGAAAGGTAAAAAATGCCGACATAAAGTTAAAATGAGGCTATCGGAGAAGGTTTGAATGTTAATTTTGAGAAAAAACTAAAGTAACAACCTCATATCATTGAAAATAAAAAATAGTGTCGGCAGTTTTTATGAATAAGTCAATAGGAAAATTTTGTGGCATCCCCCCATAATTTTTCAAGAGAATAATATTCCCGTGCTTTCTGTGAAAAAACATGAACGATAAAACTCCCAAAATCCATTAATATCCATTCAGCACGCTCTCTTCCTTCAATGCTCAAGGGCCTTATATTTTCTTTTTTTAGTTCCTGTTCGACATTTTCATAGATAGCAAGGTTCTGTCTGCTGGAATTTCCATGCATTATGATAAAAAAATCGGTGAAAGAAGATATCCTTCTTAAATCAAGAACAACAAGGTCCTCCCCTTTTTTTGCCAGGCTGGCTTCGACTGAAATCTTCACTTCATTTGGAAGACTTTTTTTTGTCACTTTTTTTCTGGTTTTATCGTCTGGCATCTTCTATATCTAGTAGAGCTTGTTCTCTTTTATATACAATTCTACCTGACCTGGAACCAGGCCTTTTATTGAATCGCCCCTTTTTATTCTTTCTCTAACGTCAGTTGATGCAACATCCAGAGCATCTATGGGCAAAAGAAATATCCTAAAAGAAAAAAGAAGGTCATCTTTTATGGCTTCGGATTTTGAGAGCTCATACATTTTTTCTCTGTATTCTTCCGTCAGAACTTTTATGGCTTCGTCAAAATAATCACCTTGCCGGTTGATAACGATAAAAAAACACTGCTCAAGCACCAGCTCGTAATCTTTCCATGTGTCGATTTCTATAAATGCATCTAAACCGAGGATAAAAAAAATCAAGGCCTCTGGAAAGAGCTTTTTTATCTTGTTCAGTGTTAAAATCGAATAAGACTTTTCCTTTGCATCAACCTCTATTGAATAAGGAACAAATTGAGAATAGGGATGGAGAGCCAATTTGACCATTTTAAGGCGATGAGTTGGAGATGTAATTTCTGCAGTGTCTTTATGAGGAGGGATATAAGAAGGAATAAAAAGGATTTTATCAAGATGGAACTTTTTCTGAACTACCTCTGCTGCCCTTAAATGCCCGGAGTGAATGGGATTGAACGTCCCTCCAAAAAGCCCTATTCTTTCCTTTTTCATGAAGCTAATCTGTACTTTCTCCAATAAGGTTTAAAGTTTTGTACATCTCATTCACCAGCTTCCTGAGGCCCTCTTTTTTTTGAGCTGAAATCGCAAAAAACGGCAGCTTTTCTTTCTTTGCCAGCTTCTTTACTCCATCAAGTCTCTCTTTATTTTCACCAAGAAGATCAATCTTGTTTGCCGCTAATATTTGATATCTCTTGCTCAACTGAGGACTGAATGCCTCGAGTTCAGTCATAACTGTCCTGAAATCCTGTACGGGATCTCGTTCTGTATAAGGAGAAACATCAATGAGATGAAGTAAAATCTTCGTTCTTTCCACATGTTTCAGGAATTTAATGCCCAGACCATGTCCCTGATGAGCCCCTTCTATTAAACCAGGTATATCTGCGATTACAAAGCTGTTAAATTCACCCACATCCACAACACCTAAATTCGGGATAAGTGTTGTGAAGGGATAATCTGCAATAACTGGCTTTGCGGCTGAAATTTTTGATATCAAGGTAGATTTTCCTACATTCGGAAAGCCAATCAATCCGATATCGGCAATTAGCTTGAGTTCAAGTACAAAATCTCCCTCTTCACCTGGCCTGCCTTCCTCTCTATCTCTTGGAGCCTGGTAAGTTGAAGTAGCAAACGCAGCATTGCCCCTCCCGCCTTTTCCTCCTTTAACAATTAAAAACTTTTGTCCAGGGGATAAAAAATCAAACAAGATTTCTTTTTTTTCTTTTTTTCTTACAAGGGTTCCAACAGGAACTCTGAGAAGGAGGTCCTCACCATTTTTTCCCTGACGATTTCCTCCTTCGCCATGTGCCCCTTTTTGTGCTTTATTTATAGGATAAAAACGGAAGTAGGTAAGCGAACTGAGGTTTTCTTCAGAAACTAAATAAATGTTTCCCCCATCTCCTCCTCGTCCGCCATCAGGTCCACCTCGAGGAACTCTGCGTTCCCTCCGGAAGCTCATACAACCGTTGCCTCCTTTTCCTGCGCGGAGAGTTACCTTGACCTGGTCAACAAACATATTTAATGGAGCCTGGATTTCCTAGGAAGGTATGACAGAAACAAATTTGGCCTTTTTTCCTTTGGTTTCAAATCGTACTGTTCCAGTGGTCTTGGCAAAGAGGGTATCATCCCTCCCCCTTCCAACATTCATTCCAGGTTTAAACGGTGTACCTCTTTGACGGACAAGTATGGAACCAGCTGTGACAAATTGACCACCAGACCGTTTTACTCCCAGCCTCTTTGAATGGCTGTCTCTTCCGTTCTTAGCGCTTCCACCTGATTTTTTATGAGCCATTCTATTTCTCCTTCGTTTTGGTTGGTTTCTTAGCCTTAGCAGCAGTCTTAGCCGTGGTTTTCTTTTTTCCGGGAGCCTCAGCCTTTTCCTTTTTTGTCACTTCAACTGGTATCTTTTTGGGAACTTCTTTCTCTTTTTCTTTTTTGGCTAACTCAACTGGCTTTTTCTTGGGAGCAGCTTTTACCCCGGAAACTATCTCTTCAATTTTTATCCTTGTCAACTCCTGACGATGCCCTCTTTTTTTCTTGTACTGTTTCCTTCTTTTTTTCTTAAAGACAATGACTTTTTTATCTTTAAAATTCTCAATAACCTCTACTTTTACCAGAGCATTTTTGACAAAGGGAGTGCCAACAAGGGTATTTCCTTCGTCTCCAATAAGAAGAACCTTGTCAAGAGTAACTTTATTACCTTTCTCCTTGTTGAGTTTTTCAACATAAAGAACATCACCTTCTTCGACTTTGTACTGTTTTCCTCCGGTTTTTATAACAGCGAACATCTTTTTTACCTCAATTTCCTAAAAATAATGGAACCTAACTTTAACATATGGTCATTTTTGTGTCAATACAGAGTAAGACATTTGCTAACCTTGACAAAAACAACTCTTTTCTCTACCTTAGATAAGGTTCTAACTGAAAGAAAGAACAAAAATGGGCGGTTAGCTCAGCGGTAGAGTACCGGTTTTACAAGCCGGGTGTCACTGGTTCGAATCCAGTACCGCCCACCAGATATTTTCTCTTTTTTTCTGGGGAAAATTAAGCCTTTCTTTGCTTTTGCATATTATTTTTTAATCCCATAGTTTCAGCTGTTTTTAGCAAGTTATGTCATATATGTGGCACATGGGAAGGTGTCTATATTTACCTTTTGCTGCCAGCAACTACTACCTATGGCTGAGTTAGCTCAAATCCTTAGCCCCTTGTCCCCCAATTAGTCAATCAACCTAAGTATAATCCCTTCTCTAATATCTGATACCTAACTAAGCATTTGCTGCCATCTGAAGGGCTTCAGACTAACAAATTGATTTTACGTTGGATAAGATAGCCATGTTATAAAAGGAGAGTCCCACTCTAATAAATCAAAAACAAGATAGCAACAATCTTAACAAACTTTTAACAAACTTTTGACAAATTTATAACAACTTTCCTCTTGCTAAAGCTTAACTTAGTTATTGAAAAAAGAATTGGCAAGGGAGGCTTAAAATGAATCCAAAAGGCAAAAAATTCATCGTTTTGATCATTGTCCTTTCTTTAGTGATTTTTTCAGGGAATTCGATGGCTGAAGAACAAAAATACGGAGAGGATGAAAGAAATCCTGAATCATTGAGAAAGAAAATTAAGATCAGTTTTAAAATCACCGGAGGTTTGGGCTATTTGCTAAATGGAGCTGGGGACCTAAATAGAGCCAGAGAAGGATTAGAAGCTATATTGTCAGATTGGGGAAAACAAGATAATTATTCTTCTACTTTTGACTGGAAAAGATTATCAATGCTTTCTGATTGGAAAGCAGACCTTATCATAAACATTACACCAAAAATTGGCATTGGCATTGGTTCAGGATTTATTACTGCATCAAATAAAGGAAAATACTCCCTTAGCAGTAGTTACTCTTGGAGTTGGGAGGATTGGACAGATACTGGAGAGGACAAATCGAATGTTGATGAGGATTATAAAATCACAGCAATTCCTCTTAATCTTGATGTCTACTTTTTCCAGCCGATGGGTAAGTCAAATAAGTATAATTTTTTTGGCTATGCAGGATTTGGGTATTATTTTGGGAAACTAACTCATGTTGAGAAAGTAGATGGTTCCTATAATTATGATTCGTTTATTAGCGGTTCCCTGAATTACCAAGGCGAATCTGAGTATAGTACAACACGAAATGAAGAAATGAAAAATAATTCATTTGGATTTCATGGTGGATTGGGTTTGGAAATGAAAATGTCTTCTGTTATTTCTTTTGGAGTTGAACTTTTTGGAAGATACGTTAATTTTAAAAACTGGGAAGGTGATGCTTCGACTTCTTGGGAGTCCAAATACAAGTATTGGAGTTCTTGGTCTGGATGGGAAGAAGGGACCAATAGTAGTAAGGAAGAAGATGTATATGGCCAACTGTGGACTTTTGATATACACAATGAGATTTCCAATAAATATCATACCTATATGATGTTTATGGAAACGAAGCCAAGTGATGGAACATTTTACAAGAACACAAAAAAAGCTTCAATTAATCTCAATACATTTGGACTTTCTTTCTCCATTAAATTTCATTTTTAAACTTTTTTTTATTCATACCGGAGAGAATCCACCGGATTGGCTGTAGCTGCTTTGATAGATTGAAAGCTGACTGTTAGCAAGGCGATAGTCAAAACAAGAAGGCCGGACAATAAAAACGTCAAAATATTGATGTTTATGCGGTATGCAAAATTTTTCAGCCATCTGTACATAAAATAATATGCAATAGGCCAGGCAAAACAATTCGCCAGTAACACCCATTTTGTAAACTGTTTAGATAACATTAGGACAATTCCCGTAACAGAAGCCCCCAGTACTTTACGGACACCAATTTCTTTGGTCCGGCTTTCTGCTGCAAATGAAGCCAGGCCCAATAGCCCCAGGCAGGCGATGAACAATCCCAAAAGAGTAAAGATCCCGAATATCCTGCCGACCTGCTCGTCAGCACGGTACTGCTTATCAAAATCCGTATCCAGAAAAAAGCTCTCGAAGGGATTACCCGGGAACAAAACCTTCCATTGGGACTCAACAAAAGCCAGAGTGTCCTTCAGGTTAGTGATATCTATGGATAAGGTGATATACCTGAAGATTTCCGGCAGAAACTCCATGACCAGCGGCTCAACCTCATTTTGCAGCCCTCGATAATGGAAATTTTTCGTAACTCCTATAATCGGATTCACCCGTCCTCCATATCCTGTTTGCAGGCGTTTTCCGAGCGCCTCTTCAGGTCTGCTCCAGCCGAAGACTTTGATAGCTGCCTCATTAATAAGAAAAGCCCCTCTAATGTCTGTACTCATCTCTTTTTGAAAGGCTCTCCCAGCCACTATTTCAATTCCATAGTTGGGAATAAAGTTTTCATCAAAATACAGATGAAACATCGATTGATTTTTTTCATCCTCCTCTCCGACCAGTCCGATAGAAAAATTAGATACTCCTCTGCCCGGAACGCTGGAGGAAACCGCTGCACCGGTTATAGAGGAATGTTTAGAAAACATATCTTTTACATTTTTATAATTTTTTTCGATAGAGATCCCTCCCCGTAAAGGGAGAACAAGCTTCTGCTCTTTTTCGAAGCCTAAGTGCTGATTTTTCATAAAATTAAACTGTCTGTATATGGTCAGGGTCCCGATAATCAGGAAAACAGAAATAGAAAACTGGACAACTACAAGAACAGTTCGCATGGCAAAACTACGAGAAGTAGCGCTGAGGGCACCTTTAAGAGTGACAGCCGGCCTGAAGGCAGAAAGCACGAACGCAGGATACAGGCCTGCAGCCAGCCCCACCAGAACCGTCCCCCCGATCAAAAAGAACAATACGATGGGATTCAATAGCTCATCGAAGCTCATTGATATCCCGGTTAGATTATTCAAGAGGGGAATCGTATACCTAACTATAACCATGGCAAAACACAACGATAAAAACGACACCAGAAGGGATTCTCCTAAAAATTGGCAAACAAGCTGAAGCTTTTGTGCACCCACAACCTTGCGCATGCCCACTTCTTTTGCTCTGTTTGCCGAGCGTGCGGTGGCCAAATTCATGAAGTTCAGACAGGCGATAAGGAGAATAAAAAGCCCAACAAAGGAAAAAATATAGACATAAACAGGATTCCCTGGAGGCTCGATTTCATAACGGAGATGAGAGTGGAGATGTATGCTGGATATTGGCTGCAGGAAGTAATTATAAGTTTTTCCTCTACTATCCAATCGTTCCCCCACATATTTATCCGCAAGACGGCTGACCTGTTGAGAAAATTCTTCTATTTCTACATTCGGCTTAAGTTTCAAATAAGTATAAAACATGGTCGAATGCCAGTTGGACATCTCACTCCAGTTTGAAAGCGTTTTTAAAGAAGCTATCAAATCGTACTTCATATGTGTATTTTCCGGAGAATCCTCTATAACTCCCGTTATCTCGTACTCAGCTTGATTAATATTCAAGGTTTTTCCCAGGGGATTGGCACTGCCGAAATATTTAAACGCCATTCTTTGCGAAATCACAAGAGTACTAGGTCGCGTCAAAGCTTCTTGAGGGATTCCCTGAATAAACAGGATGGTAAAAATATCAAACAGTTCCTGGTCCGCATACATAAAACGATCTTCGTAAAATGATTTCTCCTCTAGCCTGACCAGCCGGGCACTTGTCGGAACAGCCCGGGCGGCACATTCGATCTGGGGATAATCGGCTTTTAAAGCCGGGGCTACTGTTGGTGAAACAAGGGCAAAAACCCGGTTTGCGGTTTGTGTTCGGATGTCTATAACGATCCGGCAGATCCTGTCGGCATCCTTATGGTATCTGTCATAACTTAATTCATGGCGGACATAGATAAGGATGAGAAGACAACAAGCCATACCGATAGCAAACCCGGCTATGTTTATAAAGGAATATCCTTTATGCCTTCGGAAATTTCGCAAAGCGATTTTTAAATAATTTTTCAACATTGTAGACCTCCAAGAGAATAGTCTCCTCAGCCCTGGATAAGAGTATTATTTGCTGGTTCTCCTATTTGTAAACAAATTGCACTTATATAAGTAGACGTTCAGATTCTAATAAAGGTTTACAATGATATTGTTAGAAAAAGTATTATTATATTTCTCTATTTCATCTTGAGCAGAATACATTAGGTTTTAATTCTTTCTTCATGAGCACTTTTTATACAAACCTCACGATCGGACAATTAAAATGGATTTGACTGAGACATTGACTATTCTCCAGGGAATTGTTATCTTTTTTCAAGCAAGGAAAGGTCCCTTTTCTCATGAAATGTCCTAAAAATAATTTATTAATCTTTACATATTCTGCTTAGTAGAGTGAAAAAAATATATTCTGTTCTCTGGCTTACTGCCTGTGTACTTACTTCTCTGGCCGGTTTTGCAGTTTTCATTTTCCTTTTTGCCCCTGACTTTAATGTTTACTGGTTCATCCTCTCTCCAATGATACTTGCCATTTATCAGATCCCAGCTGTCTATCTGTACTGGCTCTGGAAAAAAAAGAGAAAATAGGGAAGGTATAAAGAATGCAATTAAGCTGGCTTGATATCGGGATATTCCTGACATTTATCTGTTTTGTTGTCGGGACCAGCCTGTATAAAAGCCGCAAAAAAAAAGAGACTAGCGAAGACTATTTCCTGGCAGGAAGAGATCTTGCCTGGTATCTGATTGGCTTTTCACTCATAGCTTCCAACATTTCTACTGAGCAGTTTGTTGGAATGTCCGGACAGAGCGCTGGGCATGTTGGGATGGCCGTGGCTAGTTATGAGTGGATAGCAGCCATTGCTCTCGTTTTTATCGCCATCTTCTTCCTTCCCAAATTTCTTAAAACCGGTATTTTCACAATTCCGGAATTCCTCGAGCACCGCTACAATCCAATACCCCGCGCAATCATGGCCCTTTACACCGTGATTATATATGTCGCTGTCACAATTGCTGCAGTCCTGTATTCCGGAGGGCTGACTCTGCACACTATTTTTGGCATGAACCTGACAACAGCGGTCTGGATCATTGGAATCGTTGCCGCTTTTTATACAACATACGGTGGATTAAGAGCTGTTGTCTGGGCTGACCTCATTCAAGGCTCTGCACTGATTATTGGCGGGGCAATTACTATGATTCTTGGATTCATTGCAGTGGGAGGTGTGGACAACTTCCTTCAAACAAATGCCGACAGACTCCATATGGTCCTTCCTTCCAGTCACATTGAAATTCCATGGACAGCGCTTATTATCGGCATCTGGATCCCAAACTTCTACTACTGGGGCCTAAACCAGTACATCATGCAGAGAACTCTTGGCGCAAAAAGCCTGAGGCAAGGACAGCTTGGAGTGATATTTGCAGCAGGCTTAAAACTGCTTATTCCATTCATTGTTGTTTTTCCAGGGATAATGGCTCTTCAACTTTATAAAGACCAGCTTTCGACCGCCGACCAGGCTTATCCTTTATTGATCAAGAATCTTATCCCAGCCGGATTGAAAGGATTTATGTTTGCAGCCATCTTTGGAGCAGTCATGAGTTCACTCGATTCTATGCTGAACTCTGCATCAACAATCTTTACTATGGA
>JADHWO010000148.1 GCA_016783445.1 Candidatus Aminicenantota bacterium | reverse complement strand
ACTTTTTTTATATTGAGATTGAAGTCGAAGACAATCTTTTCAAAACCGACCTTCGGTCTATAATCCACTTGCGTTTTATTAATCTCACTAAGATGCTGGGCACTGAGAGGTTCCAGTTTATAGTTGCCGGTCCAGTTGTTATCTATAAAAACAATCGGGAAAAAGCCATAATACCATATCTCCGTGGGTTTTCCATAGAACGTAACACCTCTCGGATACGTCTTTCTGGTATCAGGGGGTCCGAGGGTAATATAAACTCTGCCTCTCTCCTGAAGCCAACCCGGTGTACTTCCCTCTTTAAAAAGAGTATTGGCTTTTTCAATACGAATGAAATATTCTTCCTTAAACTCATTTTTTTCCGTATCAGGATCAGGGTCTCTCTTTTTCCAGAATTCTTCTATGAAATTCTTCCTCTCTGAAGGGGGAAGATTAAGGAAGAATTTGCGCTCTTGTCTTGTTATTATGTATCTTACTTCGGAAATGAATTCCTTGCTTTCAGGGTCTAATTTTCTTTCCAGCCTGTAGGAAGCGCAAGAAAGAAGAAGTAAACAGCAGACAGAAATAAGGATAAAAAACGCTTTTTTCATTTCTTCTCTTTTATGGACTTTACCAGCGCTTTTACTTTATCCTGATTGGGATCGATCTCTAAGGACTTCTCCCACGCAATTAGAGCTTCTTCTGTGTTATCCAATTGATAGTAACATTCTCCTATGGAATTAAGAATAATTATATTTGTACCGAAATAAGAAAGATGGTTCTTATAGTAAGAAATAGCCTCGTTGAATTCTCCCAGCGCCTGGCAAGATCGCCCCAGAATTTGAAAAAATGCATATTTTCTCTGGTCCTTTAAGAAGGGAAGAGCTATCTGTTTCACCCTTTGATATTCTTTAGTCATAAAGAGGACCCGGCTCAAATCCAGGGCGAAATTCTGGGAATTTGGATCTTTATAATAAGCTTCTTCTAACAAAGATTTTGCCATCTGAATATCCTTCTTGTTTAAGAATTGATTCCCAAGGGTGTTTGTTAAGGCAGGGCTTCCGGAAGACGGCAGGGGCAGAGAGAGAAGCCAGGGCCGGGGCAGATTAGGCATAAACGACACATAAAATTGGCTTTTCTCAAAGAGGACTTCCTCCCGGTTTTTGTTAAAGAGAGAGACTTTCATTATATAGTAAGCGGCAGGTAAATTTGACAGGGAGAACTCCTCAAAAAAGTTTTTTTGATCCGGGTAATCTTTTATGCTCTTAACCAAAGAATGGATTTTTTCGTTTTCTTTTAAAATGGAATACTCGAGGAAACCATTCTCTTTCAGCTCTTCGGTCAATCCCTGGATCTGGAAGTAAAGATACAATGTTTCTAGCGAAGCAAAATCATTTCGAGGTGAAGGGACAAGTTGAATATCTCCTATCAGAAAAGGTTTGTTCCCTCCTTTATATTTTGACTTTTTGTCGAGTTTATTTGCCAGGATGAGAGAACTCATCCGAAGAGAGGAAGTTTCCGGGATCGTAATGTCCGATTCGACTGAGGTAAACTCTTTTGAAACGGAATTTTTCAACAGCAAATTGAATTTATAATATCCTCCGACCAAAGGAAACATATCTTGGAAGCTGAACAACTTATTTTTGATATTAGTTATTTGCTCTTCATTAAATTCGATAGGAATCGTTCTTTCGAACTGATAAATTGTATTTCCCTGCTGATCAGAAATTATACCGTTAATTTCTAAGTTAGAATGAAATTTGTCCTGATATCGTTCAAAGGACAGCTTTTTCGGCTCAACGAGATAATGCACGAAAAAAATTCCTGATCTATCTTGAATAACTTTGACCATGGAGTCGTTTTCTATGTAATTGGCTGTGTAATAAACCTCAACAATATCTTTATACAAGAGAAGTTTTTCTGCGTAGGTATCTTTGACTTTTTCATGGGGCGCAGAAGGGATTCTTTGCGAGATAAGTATCTCTGAAGCAAGAGAAGGGGTGACACTCGCCGATGATTCTCCCGGTATCAAAGTCAGAGAAATTGCGGCTATAGTGGGATCGATACCAAAAAGTTTGTTGTAAGCATTCAAATGACTTGTAGCATCTCCCATATAATGGATCAAGAGACTTTGGGGGCCATATTTGACTGGAGAATAGAGTTCGTATTCGCCCATCCCATGTTTTTTAAAGAATACCACATTAAAAGCATTTGGAAGTCCATATTCTTGCATGCCCTCATAAAACCAGATAATAAGAGGAAAAACCTGAGAGAGGTTTTCATGTTTATCGACTGATTTTGGCGGTCCCAGCGTAATGTAGATTCTCCCCATATCTGACCGCCAACCTGGTCCGGGTGAATCTTTCCCAAACCAATTGTTGACATACTTAATCCGGCTGTAATGTTCTTCTTTAAATTCATGCTTCGGAGTATTTGGGGTGGGGTCCCTTTGTTTCCAGAAGGCGTCGATGAATATGTTTCTTTCTCTATCTGTTTCAAGCTTAAGAAAAACTTCTTTTTCCTTAGGAGTAATGATGTATACCACTTCCTCTTCCAGCCATTTTCTATACGTTGCATCAAGGTCCTTTGACGATTTTTTAACCTGGCTAAAAAGGGAAATAATTGAGATGAAGTATAAAGGAAGAAACAAAAAAAAGACAAACCTTTTTTCCACTTTAATAATATATTACAAGCAGTAGTAATTTTCAAGCATCCTTCATTACCCGTAAGCACCCTCATTTCCGTGATAGGTAATGCTTTTGGGGATGACTGAAGCGACCATTGATGATTTAGCCTTTCCGAATCAAAATTCGAGGGAATCCGACAGAGTCGGACCCGAGGACTGTTTGAGCACTGTACCATTCATCGGGTGGAGGAAAGGATAGCTGTAACATAAAAGATTGAGAGGGGATAAACATGCGCAGTTCCGCAGAGCCGAGAAGTTTGATGAGGAAATGGCGTGAAAAATCTGAAGGGAGCAAAGCCATACCCAAAAGTATATTTGAAGCCTTATGATATCACGGAAAAAAGATGCTTCCTCATTACCCAGAATTCTGGATAGAGTTTACGATTACATTTTTTTACTCTTTTTACATCTTTTTATAAATGATTATTGTTTTTCAACGGTAATCCAGCGACGACTTTGACAATTTTTCTTCCCTGTGCTATCAATATAACATTATGAAAAAATTAATATCACAAAGCAAGTCTTTCCCTGGGGGAAAATTCAACTTCCTGAGTATAGGAACTCTACTACTTGCCTTTTTGATTTTAGATGCTTGTAGTATAAATTTACTTCCATCCAAAGACAAATGGTATATTCAGCACTACATCATCATGCAGGATTTTGAACGAGCGGCTTACAAAAAGCTTTCCCCTGAAGCAAAGGAAAAATTCCAAATTCTCTTCTGGGAAGCCAGATGGCCTGAAGCAAGAATGGAATTCCTGAGAAGAATAGACCATGTGATGAAGGTCTTCAAAAAAGAAAATTCCGCCCAGCCCTGGAATACTGACCGGGCAAGAATTTTTCTGTTGAACGGCAGTCCAGCATCGATTGAATACAAGCAAATGGATAACTGGGGAATGAGGATCGCGGAAGGCGGAGAAGGAGTAACCGGAATTACAGCGGAAAGAGATAAAGAAAATATTCAGGCAAGAACAGCAGAAGTCTGGGCCTATCAATGCGACGAACAACTCGTTTACTATGCTTTCACTTTTTCCGCTCCCAAAAAATGGAAATTGGCACAAGGAGCCTTCTCAGGAAACAGATTTTTGGGCAAGCTTGAAATACGGAGCAGAGAGCAGACTTACGCCATCAAAGATATCGATCAATACACCAAAAAACTCGAGAATCTTAAAAAAGCCAAATAATAATTATTGCTGACATATCCAGGAGAGCTGTCCATCAATAATACAAAATTTTAAGAATTCCGGGGCGTCTACATCAACTGCGCGGATAAAGCCTTTATTTTTATCTTTAATTCTTAGCAAAAAAGCGCGTTTTAAGAGTGAAAATCAGCGCCGCCGTGTAAGGCTAAAGCCTGCAAACGCCAGCCCAGTATTTTTTGAACTTATTTCCTATTCACCCAATACAAATCCTCAGGATGAACTTAATGATCTTATTCTGCGTCTTCACTTAACTTGTCTTGAGCTAACTGGACATCCACCCAGAAGGAATATTTTTTTGCGGCTCGACTCGACGTTGGAACCGTGCCTTTCGTGCCATCTCTATACCATGAGTCAGCAGCCCCTGAAGCTCCTCTTTCCGAGCCGGCTTGCCTTTGAAGCATTCTCTTTCTCATTTCTTCTGTCATTCCTCCCCATTCAAAACCGATCTTTATGATTTTTCCTGGCTCAATTCCAATTCCAGGAGCGCTTTCTGTCGGCCTCTTTAAAGGAATCACGAATTCATACACAACCATCTTGTTTTGATTCTTCGATCTGAATAAAACAGGTGTTTTCTCTTTGCTATCAGAGGGCTGAGATGGAGATTCACTCTTTTTGTTCATGACTACAGCGTCGTAGAAAGTATAAAAACGGTGTTCAAGTATTTTCCTCTTCTCATCTTCAGAAAGTGATCCCTTCTGCTTTTCCAGATAAGAAATGTAAAAATCAGCCGAGATTCTATTTTTCAGGAAGGTTATACCATAATTCTTTTTCTTTTTTCCTTCGGTGTTGAACCAGAGTGTCAGCCCCGTAGCATTTACCGAGCTTAAGTATTTGGGGTCCTTGAAAATGAAAAGGACGAAGAGATTTTCTCCATCATTCTTAAAGGCGTAATCAACACGTACTTTTTTCTCAAAGTTTAAAGCAACCTCTCCCCAGTCGTCAGGGGAGCCGTCGATGTTTAATGGAGAACTAAGCCTGGTGCTGTTAATTATTTTCACACTGGAAAAACCTGTAAGAGAGAGTGCCAATATTATGAAAACCGATAAAAAAATTTTTACAATTGTTGTTTTTTTCATGGAAGTTGCCTCCGACTCAACTTTTATATTTTATCATATTATCGTACATTTCAAAATAGAATGTAGTGTATTCATAAGAATGCCTCAAAGCTTCCTTATGATATACCTGAAGGTTTTTTTCGAAGTATCCCGACATAAAAAGAATCAATTTTGAGATTGCCGCGTCGCTTCGCTCCTCGCAATTACAATATTCACAGAAACTAAACTTAATTTTCTATCTTTTTGACCAATTCATTAAACAAATCTAAAAAGCCTTCCCCCAGCGAATCATCAAATTCTTTCAGCCATTTTTGTATATACTCTTTATCATAGTCAGGGTTTTTAAGAAGAACAGACCTCACATCTTCAATATCTCTCGGCCTTTTAGCCACAATCTTATGAATTATG
>JADHWO010000007.1 GCA_016783445.1 Candidatus Aminicenantota bacterium | reverse complement strand
TTAAAAGTTTATCTATTTAAAATACTTAAGAAGCTGATGTTTTTATCCTTAAGGCTAACACCCATGGCTCTGCTCAAACTGGCTAAAGAGAGGTTATAGTCGATAATAGCCTTGAGTTCATTTGTATGGGCAGTAGTCAGATCCGTCTGGTACTGAAGGACAAAATAGTTTGTGCTGATGCCAACTCTGAGTTTTTCTTCCTCGGCTTCCAGTTGTCTTTCAGCAAGTTCCCTTGCAACTTTGTAAGCTTGAACCCTTTTGTAATCGGTCTGAACAGCTCTTACAACATTTTTTATTTCAAGAAAAATTTGCTGTTCCTGGTTCTTCAACCGCAGTAGTGCCTGATCCAGGTTAACCCTTGCCTGTGCATAGGAAGCACGTGATAGGACAGTGTTAAGAGGAATGGAGAGCGTCAGCCCGATAGACCAGTTATCGTATCTAAAGCCAAAAGCATCCTTCATCGCAGCAGAAGGGCTGCCTTCGATCGTGCCGGTGGGGAGGAAACGGTCAGTAGGGTCTTCAAAGAGAATCAGGTCTCCTGATATTCCAGGGCTCCAGTAAGATGCCTGAAGGCTTAAATCTGGCAGAAGCTGGTTTTTTGTATAGCTCAGATTTATCTCGTTGTTTTTTAAGCCAATCCTTGTGGCCTGAAGGTCAGGTCTATTTTCCATAGCTATTACAAGTGCCTCATCGAGATTCACTTCTTTTTTCTCGTATGTCGGCTTGTCTATGGGGATTATATTTGCTAGGTCAGCTCCTTCTTTTTCAACAACAAGATTGAGGGTTGTTTTTAAAAGATCCTCACTATTCTTTTCCTGTGCTTCTGCAGCGAGTATGTCCGCCTCTCTGGTAGCTACTGCGGATTGAGCATTTAAGATCTCTATTTTAGCCATAGTTCCTACTTCAACGGCCCTCTTGTTTTTTTCCAACAGGTCTTGGGCTAATTTCAAAGATTGTTTCCTTACTTTAAGCATTTCGATATTGTAGACCAAATTCCAGTAAGCTTCTTCCACACTGTAGATTGTCTGTTGCAGAATTCTTTTAAATTGATTTTCTGATATGTCCATATTGTTATTTGCGATGATAATTTCTCTGCGGTTAACCTTAAAACCAAAATTTCTAAGCAAGGGCTGGGTGAAATTAAACCGAAGAGTACTTGAATAGATAGGATTAATGGTGTTAGTCACTCTGTTTGTGTCATTGATGTAGTTGGTTAGAGAGATGGAAAAATTTCCGCCTGTCGGAATAAGTTGGCTAATTTGGGCAGAATAATCGTCTCTATCAGATATGACTTGAGTTGCAGCCTCTATCCAGGAATACGAGGCCTGATTTGTACTCCTCCTGCTTAAGTCAAAGGAAAGTTGAGGCAGGAATTTTTCTTTGGAAAGAGAGACATTAATGTCAGCAAGTTCTGGATTTAATACTTCAATGGCTACATTGAGATTATTTTTCATGGTTTTCAGGATGCAGTCTTCCAGCGAAAGAGATAAGGTGTTTTTCTCTTGCTGTGCCAGAGATGTTGTTACTGAGAATAAAATCAGGAATAAAAAAATTCCAATTGTACGCTTATACATATTCTTCCTCCTTAATTAGAATTAATGTAATGCTGGATAAGCGAGAAAAGCGAGACAAACACAAAAAAAGAGGGAAGTTAATTTCCGATTTCAATTTTTTTGCCTGCCATGTCCGCTTGATCTTTTTTATTATTTTGTCCAGTTATAATGTAGAAATTTATTCACCTCTTTAAAAGATTGAATTATTTACTCGTATCTTAAAGCATCAATAGGATCTAATTTAGAAGCTTTAAATGCAGGGAAGAATCCAAAAACTATGCCAACAATTCCTGAGAAAAAGAAGGCAACCACAACAGAAAAATTAGAAACAAGAGTCTGCCACCCGGCTATGATAGAAATCAGTCTTGAGGCACCTACTCCAAGAAGGATTCCTAAGACTCCTCCCAATACACTGAGAACGATAGCTTCTAACAGAAACTGGAAAAGAATATCTTTTTCTCGAGCACCAACTGACATTCTGATCCCGATTTCCCGAATACGCTCGGTTACGGAAACAAGCATGATATTCATGATCCCGATCCCTCCTACAAGAAGAGAGACACAGGCAATCCCGCCAAGAAGAAATATCAGTACGTCTCGTGATTCTGCAGCTCCTTCTGCAATTTCCGCCATGTTGCTCACATTAAAGTCATCCTCAGCTCCAGGAGCAATCTTATGCTGAATCCGAAGGACTTCTTCGATTTGCTCTACAGCTTCAGTGGTCCTTTCCATGCTAACAGCTGAAATATCTATAGATTGAATATGAATGATTCCGAGGAGCCTCCTTTGGGCTGTAGTGTATGGAATTACAATCTGGTCATCTCTGTTAAACCACCCGCCTGACTCTCCCTTTTCTTCTAGGACACCGATTACACTGAAAGGAATTTTTTTAATTCTTATGATTTGCCCTATAGGATCTGCTCCTTCAAAAAGATTCTCATTCACTTCGCTTCCTAATACAGCGACTTTTTGCCCGGCTCTGACCTGGTTTTCGTCAAAGAAAATTCCATCTTCGACTGCCCATTTTCTTATATCCGGATACTTATCACTAACCCCGTATATGGATGTGTTCCAATTCTTGTTGCCGTAGACGACCTGAGCCCTAGTACTTACAGAGGGAGAGATGTACTGTACAGCATCACATTTTTCTAATATAGCTTTAGCATCGCTGGGCATAAGGTTGACATAAGTTCCTCCACCACCGTGGCGGCCTCGAAAGGAACGGCTTCCAGGGCGGACAAAAAGCAGGTTTGTTCCCATTGCGTCAAAACGTTTTTCAACCTCTCTTTTAGCACCCTGCCCGATACTGACCGTTGCAATAACAGCTCCAACACCGATGATTATACCTAAGGCTGTGAGAAGAGAGCGCATTTTATTCCTGAATAAAGCTCTGAGAGCTACTCGAATTGTTCTCAATATATTCATTTATTACTCCTCAATTAAAAAAAGAAATAAAAATCATAATTTAATTCTGTTCCTCTTTTATAATCTGGCCATCTTTAAGATAGATTCTACGATGGGTAATCTGAGCGACTTCTGAATCGTGAGTCACAAGTATGATGGTTATTTTTTTTTCGCTGTTGAGCTTTTTAAAAATCTCCATGATCTCTTTTCCTGTCTTAGAATCCAGATTTCCAGTGGGCTCGTCAGCGAGCAGCAGGGAAGGATTATTGACTAGAGAACGGGCTATGGCCACTCTTTGCTGCTCCCCTCCAGAGAGCTGGTTTGTTTTGTGGAGTTCTCTGCCTTTAAGCCCCACTATTGCAAGAGACTCATAAGCCATTTCCATCATCTCTTTTTTAGATGTGCTTGAATAGAGGAGCGGGAGCTCAGTGTTTTCCAGAGCAGTAGTGCGGGCGAGAAGATTAAAAGTCTGGAAGACAAATCCTATTTTTTTGTTCCGGATACGGGCCAGCTTGTTCTTATCCAGGGTGGAAACTTCTTCCCCTTCAAGGAAATACTTTCCTTCAGTTGGCCTGTCCAAGCAGCCTATAATGTTCATCAGTGTCGATTTTCCCGATCCAGAGGGGCCCATGATGGCTACAAGATCGCCTTCTTTGATGTTGTAAGAAACACCGCTTAAAGCATTAACTTGTGTTTCACCAACTTTATATATTTTTTTGAGGTCTTCTAATCTAATAAGGTTGTTATTACTTTCCATTTTCCTTTTGTCCTTATTTTTAGTTTTAAGTTTTAGGAAGTGAGGATCTTAGCGAAACATTCTCATCATTCTTCCCATGGAATCAGCTTGCCTGGAACTTCTGCTTTCTGAGCCTTCTCCGGTGATAACAAGCTGTTTTTCTTTTAAATCCCCAGAAACTATTTCAGTATAGGTGTTATCTGTGACACCGGTTCTTATAAAGGCTAATATGAGTTTTCCGTTTTCATCCTGATACCAGATCCGACCGACATTCCTCATCTGTGCTCCCCGCATGCCAAATGCTCTTCTTCCAGAGGATTGTTGGCCTGGCTGAGATTTTTGTCCTTCTGGTCTGGGGCGGGAGTCTCCTTTTTGATCTGTTTTTTCAGCCGGGCTTGAGCCTTCTTTTCTCCTGGTCATCCCCTGCCTCATGCTTGCCATAAGTTCTCTCATCTCTTCTGGAGATATAGAAGGATTAAACCGGAGAGCTGCATTAGAGACTCGAAGCGCGTTTTTTGCCTCTCCTGTCACAATAGAGACTGTGGCTGTCATTCCGGGTCTCAATTTCATCTCAGGATTATCCACTTCAACGATCGTTGTATAGGTGACAACATTCTGAACAATTTCAGGAGAGTATCTAACCTGTCTGAGTTCGCCGTCAAATTTTTCATTTGGAAATGCATCAACAGTAAACCTTACTTTCTGGCCTTCTTTAACTTTCCCGATATCCGCTTCATCCACGCTGCATTCCACCTGCATTTTGCTCAAATTGTTGGCAATTTGAAAGAGGACAGGCGCCTGAAAGCTAGCAGCCACGGTCTGTCCCACGTTGATGTTCCGATTTATGACAACTCCATCAATGGGCGATTTGATTATCGTATAGGTTAAGTCTACCTGACTTGTTTCAAGTTGAGACTTTGCCTGTTCCAAACTTGCTTCTGCGGATTTAATGTCAGATTTGGCGCTGAGATATTGGGTTTCGATTGTTTCTTTCTCTTCAAAAGAGATCAAGTCCGTTTCAAAAAGGTTTAAGGCTCGGTCAAGTTTTTTCTTCAAGTTATCACAGGATACTATGGATTTTTCGAGTGAAGCCTTACGGCTTAGATAATTGGCTTCGTTCTGCCTGATCCGGGATAATACTTGTGATTGTTCCAGTTTAGCTAAAATCTGTTCTTCTTTGACCTGGGAATTAAAATCGACGTAGAGCTTTTCAATTTTTCCTGAGACCTGGGCTCCAACATCAACTATAGTCACAGGATTTAATGCCCCTGTTGTTACAACTAGGGCTTCAATGTCTCCTCTGTCAACAGCTTCTGTTTTATATTTTAACTCATTGCCATTATTGCCGTTAAATACCGTAAGCCCCAGAACAATCACGGTAGTTACAATAATGATACCTCCGACAATTATGATCTTTTTTTTCATTTTTTATCTCCTTTATCCTTTGTGCGGTTTTTTGGATGTCTTTTTCTTTTCTCCGCTTCTTTTTTTCTTTGAGAGATGTATTTTTGGATCATCGCTTCAAATTTAGCATTTTGCTCCTCAGTCAAGACATTTTTGATTTCACTTTTAAGTTGAGTCCTTATGCTTGAAATGCGTTCATCCATGTGGCTTCTCAGTTTTTTAAATCGTTCCTCATTATTCTTAAAGATCTCTCTTATCTCTTCCTGCTGTTCAGAAGTAAGGTTCAACTCTTGAGCCATTATTTTTAGAGATGGAAATCGAACTGGACTCCTTTTTTTTACTCTTCTTTCTTGTTTTTTTTCCATGAAGTTTTTTTCAAAGAGAATTCCGCCTGCAATTCCTACAGCAAAGACAATAACTAAAGAAAACACAATCCAGAATTTATTATTATTTTTCATAGGATTATCTCCTTGTCCCGTTTTTTTCTTCCATTGCAGTGAAGATCAGCATCATATTTTTGTCTTCAACTCCTACTCCCTCGAGTAAGGACGTTGTTTCCTGAAGAGGATTCAGGTTGCGAAGCAGAAGAGCTCCTGACTGGCTTAGTTCTTCATTATTATTGGGGAGAAAAAGAATGATAGCGACTGTGAGCAGAAAAACCGCAATCAGTGAAATAGGAATCGCCCTTATTCCCCACTGCTTCCACAGAGTCAATGGTTCATAGCTCTTACTTTCTTTCAGCCTGGGCTGTAAACGTTCCCAGAAATAGGGTAAAGGTTCAGGGAAGTCTTCCCCTTTTAGGGTATTGATAATGTTTTGGTATTCTTCTTTTTTTGTTCGACAGAGGGGACAATCTTTTAAATGTTCCTCGAGGGCTTGTTTCTCTTCTTTTTTTAAAAGCCCATCAAAGGATCGAGAAATTTTTCTCTCATCATTTTTACATTTCATGGTTGCCTCCTTCCTGACTTAAGAAAGGTACTAATTTTTCCCGAAGAATTTTCCTGGCTCTATGCAGACGGGAGTCCACAGTGCCAGGGGAAATTTTCAGGATTTTGGAGATTTCCCCGTAGGGAAGTCCTTGAATATCCCTCAATGAAAGGATTACATGATATTTTTCTGGAAGAGTCTGGATAGCTTGATGAACAATTTTTCTCTTATGTTCCTCCGCATATTTATTTTCTTTCCTCACCGTATTATCCTCAAGAAAGAGCAAGCTCTCTTTTTTGCTTTCGATTAACATCTTGTTCATTCTTCCCATTTTTCTTAAGTAATCTTTGACATGGTTCACAGTAATTCGGTAGAGCCAGGTGCCAAATTCTGATTTAAATTGAAACCTAGAAAGGGCAAAATAAGCCTTGATAAAAACTTCCTGTGCCATGTCATCAGCTGTTTCGCGATCACGTGTTAAGCTCCATGCCAAGTTAAATATTTTTATTTTATATTTTTTCACAAGGGAGGCGAAGGCCTCTTCATTGCCTTCCTGGCTCAACCGGACCAGTTCTTTTTCTTCCATTCAACTTCAACTTTTCTCTGCCTCCGTACATAATTTAGACGGAGGAAAGAAGAAAATCTTCCGCTTAATAGAATAAACAGAAGTATTTTTTAATTCATTTTCTATTTTAAGCTATAGGAATGGAACTATAAAGAATTATTTGTTTTTGAATAGAAAATAGATTAGTCTGTATAGAGAAAAAGTTGTTTAGTACAAGCTTATAGCTTGTCTTTTTTCCTGAAGATATAATGTGTTAAAAAGTAAGTGTTATTTCCTCTTTGCTGTCCATTCGAAGGAGGCGCGATCACCCATTTGAGCCTCTCCTGACATCGTATCACCTTCGATTTTCCCTTTGTAAGTCATGGTCATTTCTCCACCCTCACGGCCGGGGCGGGTATAAGACCATTCGATTTCATTTCCTTTAACTGTGCCTTCTGCTGTGACTTCATCCCCGCGGAATCCTGTCCAGGTTGCGGTTAGTTTTTCACCTTTCTGTTCAAAATGAATATCCTGTGTCCTCTCTCCTCGCGGAGTTGTCATTGTAAGTTCCCAGTCTCCTGTAACGTTTACATCTAATGCACTCAGGGAGACGGTCATCAAGACCAAAATACTTAAAGTAAAAAAGGAACGAATCTTTGACATCTTTTTCTCCTTTAATTTAATTTTTTTAAATCTATTGTTTAGACGAAAAATTTTTATTTCTCTTCCATAAAAACAGTTAGGATTTTATATTTTTTATCTTTTCTTCTTGTAATTCTTTAAATACCATATTCAGCAGAGAATGGAAAGAGAGAAAATTTATTCTTATGTTCTACAAATTTGTTGGCTAACCAACAATTTTGTAATCGGCTTTGAAGCGTCTCTTCGTATAACTTGTTTATATTAAACAAAATATAAGTTGGCACAATTATTGCTGTAGTTATTATCTCAACGATCAAAGGAGGTTAAAATGAGAATTAAAAGAACAATGGTATTGGTAGGATCATTATTGATCCTGGGTTTAGGGTTTACGTTCGGTCAAGAGAAAGCTCAGGAAAAAGTGCGCAGTAATGTTCAGACAAGAGTAGAAAATCGGCTTCAAGCCAGGTGGATGTTTTTTGATGAAAATGGAGATGGAATTTCAGATTTTGCTCGAGACCACGACAATGACGGAATTCCTAACTGTCAGGACCCTGACTGGACAAAACCAGAGGATGGAACCGGATATCAGAACAGATACAGGAATGAGCGTCAAAGCGGAATTGGCTGGAACAAAGCATCTTTCAGATATAACATGACTAACATGGCAAAATTTTGCCGAGGTATTCGTGGAGGCAGTGGATTGAATAAAAATACTTCAAAAAGGGGACAGCGCTAATCTAGCAAAGAGATAATGACCTATTCTTCAAAAAAGAGAGGAAAGGAATGTAGCTCCTTTTCTCTCTTTAAAGGAGCTAAGAATGAAAAAGTTCAGCATTTATTTTTTTCTAATTTTATTCCTGAATACAGCATTGGGAGCTGACACACTTTCGTTATCTTTCTTTCAAAATATGACGGATAATCTATTTCAAAATAGATATTCAGAGCCGGATCAAATATCTTCCTTCAATTTTTATATTGACAAGAATATTTCTGGGTTTTCGTTTTTTACGGAAGGTAATTATTCCTATCTACACAAGAATCCTAAGCTTGCGTATTATCTCCATGATATAGGCATAGATTATCTTAGGCCTGTAAACGAGAAAACGGCATTTTATTTTTCCCTGATAGGTCAGGGGGCTTTCTATCGATCTGATTACGAGGATTTCAATTATTTTTCTTTTAATTTTTTAGCTGCTTTTAAGACCTATATCAGTCAGACCTCAATTTTGAAGTCAAACTATATCCTGGAATACAAGAAATATAAATATTCCCTTTTTGATTTTGTCAGTCATTCTGTATTTTTATCCTTCGATAAATTTTTCCAGACAAAAACAACATTAAAATCAGAGATAAGCTGGGGCTATAAAAACTTTCTCCATCCCTATTCGTCTGAGGAAGCTATTCCGGAAGATTATACGGAGGACAATCACTCGGGAAGGAGGACTTATATATTTGTTCCAAAAATTGAATATGAAGAGCAGGGGATTCAAATTTTTTCCATCAAGGGATTAATTGCACAGGGAGTTGGAGATAGAATTGGCCTCAGGATTTCAGGTATGAAACAGTGGATTCTTTCAGGAGGGAATCCTTTTAGCTCCGTTGAAGAATTCTATATGGTGGAAAATCCCTCCTATGATAGTTATTCATGGACAGGGTATCAGCTCAGCAGCCAGCTGGCAGTACTAGTTCCCTGGGACATTGAACTTAAAATAGGCTATACTGTGGATAATAAAGAATTCCATGGAATTGAGAGCATGAGTTTAGAAGGGGACACCTTAGGTATTACAAGGAAAGATGAGAGAGGACAGTTTGAGGCGAGATTGGAAAAGAATTTCCCAAAATTTTCTATATTTCTATCTTATTTCTACATCGATAACCAGTCAAATGATCCTTTTTTTGATTGGCAAAGTAATTTATTTTCTGTGGGTATAGAATTGAATACGTTTATTAATAAAAAGAAATGAAGAGAAGAATAAACATTCTCTCACTGCTGATATTTATGGTGTTCTGGAATGTATCCTTTGGCCAGAAGCAGCTGCCTTATTACAATGTTGATAAAGAAATAAAGATTAAAGGGACGATTCAAAAGATTATCATAGAACCTCGGTACAAGAATAACTCTCCTTTCTTAATTGTTATACTTGAAGAAAAAAATACTCGTCAAATGTTTAATGTGGAGATCAGTCCAGTCCGGTTTTTCTCAGTCGATTTCCACAAGGGCGCAAATCTCGAAGTTGTAGGCTCGATATATTCAAAGGAAGAAAGGAGCCAGAACATCATTGCCCGTCAGATTCGATTCAGGGGAGAGATATTAGTTCTACGGGACAAACATGGTTTTCCCACCTGGAGAGGAGGCGGTATGATGCACAAAAAGAAAAGAAAAGGCAAAGATTTTTGAGAGGCAAGAATTTTCTTCTCTTTTTTTACCTTCCTTTTTTAGGGATAATCATTATCTTTTTTGTTTTCTCTTCTTTGAACCGCTCATACATTAAAAATAAAACAGAAGATTTAGTAAAGGAACATCTTCAAGCAACGGCAGAAATATTAAAAGTCAATATATCCCATCTCTTAAAAGAAGATTATTCAGTGAATGAAATCTTTGAATCCTATTCCAGGGAAGAAGGTATTTATTATATGGCTTTGCTTAATGAAAAGAAAGAGATTTTGAGCTGGAGCTCTCGTTTTGAAGGATACCTCCCGCTTTCTCTTCAAGTCATAGAAAATGAGGAATCGTGGATTATTGATTCTCCTGCGGGAAAGATATTCAACTTTTTTTCTCCTTTTTTTCCTGCAGAAGGAAAAACCTATTTTCTTTATTTAGGTTATTCCCTGAAGAATTTAGAGGAAATGATTGTCTATTCCCGAAGAAATTTCTTTTATATTTTTGGTCTTATTTTTGCTGTTGGCATCATTTTTTTTATGGGCCTTTATCAATTTCAAAGAAATTATCTGGAGAAAAAAAGGGAGGCAGAAGAGGAAAAAAGAGAAAAAGAAAGATATCGAGAGATTTCTGCTTTTACATCAGGCTTAGCCCATGAGATCAAAAACCCTTTAAACAGTTTTTCCCTTCTTTTGGATTTGCTGCATAAAAGAATGCCCCAAGACCTTCGAGCAGAGGTTTCTCTTGGGAAGGCGGAAATTCAGAAAGTTTCCAGAATTATTGATCAATTTACAGTTTCTTTAAAGCCTTTGAGATTAAATAAAGAGACGTTCTTGCTGAAAGAGATGATCTTGTATGTTCGTGAACAGCTCGCGAAGGAGTCAGGCAAGAAAGGTGTTAATATACAATATTTCCAGGCTTCATCTATAGTGCTGAAGGCGGATAAGGGATTGATGAGCCAAGCTTTATTCAACATTTTTAAAAATTCTCTTGAAGCCACTAACGATGGAGTTATTTCAATCCAGGGGCAGCAAACGAAGAAAAAAGTTATTATAAGAATTGAAGATTCAGGTAGAGGGATATCTAATGAAGACAAGGAGCGCATTTTTGAGCCTTTCTTTTCCAAAAAGGAAAAAGGGATGGGAATCGGGCTTTACCTTGCAAGGAAAATAGTTGAAGCCCACGGGGGAAAGATTAAAGTCAAAAGCGAAATAGGGCTAGGAACGACTTTTTTCATCCAGATTCCAGGAGGCTAAGATGGACAAAGCGAATATTCTGATTGTTGAAGATGATCCTCTGCAAAGAAGATTGATTAAGGAAAATCTTGAACAGGAAGATTATGCTGTCTTTGAAGCATCTAACGGTAAGGAAGCCAGCAATATAATTGCTCTTCATTCCATAGATATTGCAGTTGTTGATTACAAACTTGATGGGGAAACAGGGATAAACGTGATCCAAGAGATTTTAGAACAAAATCCCCTCGTGACTTCTATTGTTGTAACTGCTTATGGCAATATTGAAAATGCTGTGGATGCAATAAAAAAAGGAGCTTACGATTATATTGTCAAACCTATCGATTTTGATAAATTTCTGTTAGCCATAGAGAGGGCATTAGAAAGACAAAAACTGAAAAAAGAAATATCCAGCCTCAAAAGTTCCCTGGAAGAGAAATTTAGTTCTAAAAACTTTATTTTTACCTCGTCGAAAATGGAGGAGGTGACTATTCTAGTTTCAAAAGCCTCAAAGAGCGATGCAACCGTTATTATTTCGGGTGAAACTGGGACAGGGAAAGATTTTGTGGCTAAAACAATCCATTTTTCCTCTAAAAGAAAAAAAGGGCCCTACTTGGCTGTTAATATTCCTGCCCTTCCAGAAACTTTAATAGAAAGCGAGCTTTTTGGAGCTGAAAAAGGGGCTTTTACAGGGGCTTATGAACGGAAAATAGGCAAGTTTGAGGCTGTGTCAGGGGGAACACTCTTACTAGACGAAATAGGCGACCTCCCCCTCCAAATGCAGGTGAAACTTTTGCGCTTCCTGCAGGAAAAGGAATTTTTCCGCCTGGGGTCTTCCCAGCCTTTGAAATCTGACGTGAGGATTATAGCTGCAACGAACAAGGATTTAGAGAAATTGGTGAAAGAAGCAAAATTCAGGCCTGATCTTTATTACCGTCTGAATGTCATCTCTATCCTAGTCCCTCCGCTCAGGAAGAGAAAAGAAGATATCCCCCCTCTGGTTGATTATTTTATCAGGAAATACAGCAAGAAAGAGGGAAAGGATATAGAGGGAATATCAGCCGAAGGTATGAACTTGCTGCTTAATTATCTGTTTCCAGGAAACATAAGAGAATTGGAGAACATAATAGAAAGGGCTGCTGTCTTTTGTGATAGAAATTTTATCACTTCAGCCGACTTGCCGATATTTTTAAAAGATAAAAAGGAAAAAGAATTAATAGAAGAAGGGCTTTCTTTAAAAGATAGAGTCAAGCAGCTAGAGATTAAAGAAATAAAGAAAGCACTTCTTGAAAGCGGCAAAGTAAAAAGCAAGGCTGCCCGGTATCTGGGGATCACAGAAAGAATTTTAAGTTACAAGATGAAAGTATATAATTTATCCTCTGATTAAAAACTCTGATAATAATTAATTTTTCCTTGTTATTGACATTCCTTTTTGACTTTAATGTAATATATCCTCCAAAGAAGGAAATTATTCAATGTTTGTATGGATTTTTCATCGAGTTAGCGGCCTTCTGCTTATTCTACTCCTGGGTGTTAAGTTTTTAACTTCCTTTTTTTTAATGACGAAGGCACAAAAACCAGACTGGGCCCTTGTTCTTCATACTAATCCTTTTACAGACACTCTCCTTATTGTTTTAATTGTTTTTCATGCTCTTTATGGTTTGCGAACAGTTATTATTGATTTAGGGCTTCGAAAAGAAAAAATGCTTTTCTGGGTCTTTACTCTGCTGAGCGTTGTTTTAAGTGTTTTGCTGCTTTTTGTTTACTTTACCAGGAATTACTGAATGATAAGGCAGGACATCCTTATCGTTGGGGGTGGATTGGCAGGACTGGCTGCTGCACTCTCCAGCGATCCTCAACTTAAGGTTGCCGTTATATCCAAAGTCCACCCGCTTCGCTCTCACTCAGTTGCTGCTCAAGGGGGAATTAATGCTCCCCTGGGAAACAATCCAGATGCAAAAGATGACAACTGGGAGAAACATGCCTTTGATACGATTAAGGGGAGTGACTATCTTGCTGATCAGGATGTTGCAGAACTGATGTGCGAGAGGGCGGTTCCTGCCATTTATGAGTTGGAGCATATGGGAGTCCCATTCAGCCGTTTTCCCGGAGGTGTCATTGCCCAGAGGCCCTTTGGCGGAGCAGGATTTCCCAGGACATGTTATGCAGCTGATAGAACCGGTCTTGTTATCCTCCATACTCTTTTTGAACAGTCCATTAGAAAGAATGTTAAGTTCTACAATGAGTGGCTGGTGACCAAACTCATTGTCAAGGATGGAAAGTGTCTGGGAGTTATTGTCTGCGATTTTGCCACCGGTCAGATTATTCCTGTAGAAGCCAGAGCTGTTATTTTTGCCACCGGGGGCTACGGGAGAGTTTACCAAAAAACGACCAATGCCTTTATCAATCATGGAAGCGGTATCGGAATAGCCTACAAGGCTGGCATCCCCTTAAAAGACATGGAATTTGTTCAGTTCCATCCTACATCTCTTTTTGACGTAAATATTTTGATCACAGAAGGAGCGCGGGGAGAAGGGGGATATCTGGTTAATAATAAAGGGAAAAGATTTATGGCTGATTATGCACCCTTGGCCATGGAGCTTGCTCCCAGAGACATCGTTGCCCGTGCCATACAGACAGAAATTGATAATGGAAACGGCTTTGAAGATCAGTATGTTCATCTGGATTTGAGGCATATAGGGGAAGCTATAATTAAAAAAAGGCTTCCGGGTATAAGGGAAATCTGTATAAATTTTGCAGAAATTGATCCAATAGAGTCGCCTATTCCTATCCAGCCAGCCCAGCATTATTCAATGGGTGGAATTGATGTCAATATGAAATGTTCCTCTTGTGTTGAAGGATTTTTCGCAGCAGGCGAGTGCGCCTGTGTGAGCATTCATGGAGCTAACCGTCTTGGGGGAAATTCCCTGCTGGATACAGTTGTTTTTGGAAGAATTGCAGGAGAAGAAGCTTCAAATTATGTCAAAGGAAGCGAAAAATCCAACAATAGTGAAAAAATTCTCCTTGAGCAAGCTCTGGAAGTGAAAATGAAAGTGGAGGAATGGGAAGGCAAAGACTCTGGAGAAAAAATGTTTCGTCTGTTAAACAGATTAAAAGAGGTTATGAGTGAAAAAGTTGGGATTTTTCGGGACAAAAGAGACTTAACTGAAGCGCTGGAGAAAATCTTGGAACTGAAAGAAGACTATAAAAGGATTTATATTTCTGGAAAATGCCTCCGTTACAGCCAGGAGCTTGTGAACATTTTTGAGTTTGATTCTATGCTGAACTTGGCTGAAGTGATTACTTTAGGAGCTTTAAAAAGGGAAGAGACCAGGGGCTCACACTTTCGACTTGATTTTAATAAGCGTAATGACAAAGATTGGCTAAAGCATACTCTTGTTACTAGAGAAGAGGACAAAGCCAGGATAAGCTATAAAGATGTAAAGATCAACAAATACAAGCCAGTCGAGAGAAAATACTGAGATGAAGTATCTTTTTAGGATTTTAAGGTATGATCCATTAAAAGATGAACATCCCTTCTTTCAGGATTTTTTCTACGAAACGGATGAAAAGAAATCAGTCATAGAAGCTTTGATGGATATTCGGAATGAGCAGGATTGTACTCTTGCTTTTAGATATAGCTGCAGGGAAGCTATATGCGGCTCGTGCGCCATGGTTATTAACGGTAAGTATGATCTGGCCTGCCGGACTATGTTAAATTCTTTAATGTCTTCGCTTATTGTAATAGAGCCTCTCCCCAACATGGAAATCCAGAAGGATTTAGTGGTCAACATGGACCCCTTCTTTGAAGCCCTGAATAAAATTGAACCCTATATTGAATCCGAAGCGGATTTTTCCGAAGGGGGGTATCGGATAGAAGAAAAGGAAATGGATAAAATTCTCCAGTACGTTAACTGTATATTATGCGGCTCCTGCTACAGCGCCTGCCCTGTGGCTTCAAGGGATGAAAATTACCTGGGACCGGCTGCGTTGGCCAAGCTCTATCGTTTTGTTAAAGACCCAAGGGATAAAAGACCTTTCTCAATCTGGTCTAAAGTAAACACAGAAGGAGGAGTCTGGGGGTGTGATACAGTTTTTAAATGTAATGAGGTTTGTCCGAAGAGTGTAAGGCCTGCAGATGGTATTGAAGCATTAAGAAGAAAACTGATTGTTGAAAAGATCAAAAGGATTTTTAAATTTAAAAGATGAAGCTAAAATATTCTCTTTTTACTCGTCGCCAATTTTTAAACGGCCTTTTTGGAGGATGGCTCGGAGCCTTAATGGTTTCTTTTCTGTATCCTGTTATAAAATTTGTTTTTCCTCCTACAAGAGAGCCTGATCAAGTTATATTACCTTTTTTAGATTTTAAGGATATGAAGCCAAATTCCGTTAAAGTTTTTTCATGGGGAAGCAAGCCTGGATTTGTAAAAAAGAATAAAAATGGTTCTTATTGGGCGTTTGTTGCTGTTTGTACTCACCTGGATTGTAATGTTACATATATTCCAGAGCAGAGAAAATTTTTCTGCGCATGTCATGATGGCTGGTATGATGAGAATGGGACTAACATCGGGGGGCCTCCTCCTCGTCCCCTACGGCGCTTGATCTTAATTATTGAAGGGGAAGATTTAATCATAAAAAGAGAAGGTGTAAAGTGAATCTTTTGGGCAAAAAAAAACGAGCACAATCCTGGTTTGATGAACGATTTGGGATTTCAGGGATAGTCAAATTCCTGAGGGAAAAGAAGATTCCCCAGCATAAACATTCATTGTGGTACTACACGGGAAGTGCCATTATGCTCTTTTTTGTTATTCAGGTTATTACAGGATTTATGCTTGTTTTTTATTATAATCCCACTCTGGCAGAGGCAAACAAAAGTGTTGGGCGTATAATGACTGAAATCCCTATGGGCTGGATAATCAGGTCAATCCACAGCTGGTCATCATCTTTTATGATTGCCTTTGTTTTTATCCATCTTCTCAGTATCTGGATCACAAAAGCTTATCGCAAGCCAAGAGAGCTGACCTGGATGAGTGGAGTTTTTCTTCTTTGTGTTACTCTGGCGTTTGGTTTCACAGGATATCTGCTCCCCTGGGATGACCTCTCTCTTTCAGCTACAAAAGTGGGGACAGATATTCCGCGTTCTATTCCTATCGTGGGAGTCTGGGTCACTAAGCTGCTTCGAGGAGGTGAAGACGTAACAGGAGATACCTTAACCCGATTTTTTGGATTTCATGTCTGTATTCTCCCTGTTTTTATATTTATCCTTCTGGCTGTTCACGTATATCTCATTCAGAAGCAGGGAATGAGCCTCCCCCTGGCTGTTGAAAGCAAGAAGGAAAAGATACAGGAGCTTCCTTTCTGGCCGAATTTTGTTTATCGGGAATCTGTTGTCTGGTTAATTCTTCTGGGTATTCTCTTTACAGTAGCTATCTTTTTACCCCCTTCCCTTGATAAATCGGCGGATTTGATGGCCCCTGCTCCTGAGGGGATAAGGCCGGAATGGTACTTTCTTTTTCTATTCCAGGCACTTAAAATCTTTCCGGCAAAAATACTCTTTATAAACGGAGATACTTTTATTGTCATATTGATCTTAGTGGAGTTTCTTCTCTTCTTTTTCCTGCCTTTCCTTGATAATAAGCCGGCCGAGATGAAGGGGAAATTTATCACCTTTTTAGCTTATGTAACTATCGTATATGCTGTAGTAATGACGGTCTGGAGTCTATTATGATGTGGAAAATGAAAAGACTCTTGGTTTTTTCCCTGCTGATTTTTTTGTTATTTTCTTTTTTCCTCTTGAAATTAAACTTTGCTCAGGAGGTTATGGAAGAGGAGCAGAATAAAATAACTCAGGCTGAAGAAAATGCCGAGAAAATAGTTCCCTCTCCCAAAGATATTAAAGAATCAATAGGAATTTATGTTTTTGTGGTCTGGATGTGGATTGCGATAATTGTCCTCATTTATATCCTGAGGTTGAAAATAAAGGAAGTTGATAGACTTTTTTACATCCGCTTTTTTTCCGCCAAGAAAAAATAATCCTCCATTTTTTTAACCTTATTACGATCTAGAGTAAAGTGTATTAGTACACGTGGCCGTAGCATGTGGCCGGGAGATCGAGAAAAATCTGAGCAACTTTCCATACCTCCTTCGTCATATTTGTTAGTTAAACTTGTTTGAGGTTAAAAGCTATTACTTGGGAGGAAAGAACCAAAAAATGCAAAAAAGAGAAGGACATAGAGAGAGACTCAGGGAGAAATTCTTGAAAGGTGGACTTAAGGGATTTCTGGATTATGAGATTATCGAGCTCCTCTTGACTCTCGGAACTCCACGCAAGGATTGTAAAGTACAAGCAAGGGAAGCTGTAAAAAAATATCAGACACTGAGAGGGATACTTGAGGCTTCACCTGATGAGCTCCAGGAAATACAAGGAATTGGGCCCCACAATATTTTTGGGCTAAAGCTCATTCAGGAGGTCTCCAGACGTTTCCTTAAAGAAAAGATGATGAGCAGGCCTTATTGTCATTCCTCAAAAGAGGTATTTGATTATCTTTACCATGCTCTCAGGGATGTAAAAAAGGAGAAATTTAAGGTGCTCTTCTTAGATGCTAAGAACCAGATACTGGAGGAAAAGACTGTTTTTGAGGGAACTGTAGACTCAAGCGCTGTTTACCCAAGAGAAATCATGAAAGAGGCCTTGAGGTGCGATGCATCATCCTTGATTTTTGTGCACAATCACCCATCGGGAGATCCTGAACCTTCTGCGAGCGACAGAGAAATTACTAAAGATCTGGTTTTTGTAGCTAATGTTATGCAGCTGAAGGTGTTGGATCACATCATAATCGGGAACAATTGCTATTTTAGCTTTGCTGATGAAGGATTGATTGAAGATTATGATATAATGTTTCACGATTTCCATAAGAGAGGTTATGAAAGGAAGAAATAGGAAAAAAAATAATGACTTAAAGTGGTTCTCTTCCATTTTGTGTAGGTAATAATCAGAATGTATTCGGGAATGGTCTTGCTTCCGTTCAGATTTTTCACGCCATCCCTTCTTCAATTTTTTCAACGCATAAGCGAAGGACAGTGGGTGAAAAAAACCGTTTGAAGGCAAAGCGGGCATGGTTCCTCTCCATGATGGAGAGGGGAGCGAAGCCTGAAACCGAGCAGCTTTTGACTCGCTGGGGAAAAAGTTGCGTGTTTTCTGAATCCACTGGCCTGAGCTTATACATACTCGCCGCCCGACTCTGTCGGGTTTCCTCGAAGAGAGATTCAGGGAGGCTAAATCTTCAAAGGTCGCTTCATCCATCCTCGAATACTTTCTTTTGATCTATCAAGACATGTTTTACCCACACAAAATGGAAGAGGATCCTTAAAGTAAAATTAACGAGAGGAGGTCAATATGCCCAGCGATATGGAAATAGCAATAAAAGCTGAGATAAATCTGATAGAGGAGATTGCCGAGAAATTGGGAATAAGCGCTAAGCACCTCGAGAAATACGGTAAATATAAGGCGAAAATATCGCCTGAAGCATCTCAAAAAAAAGGGGATAAAAAAGGCAAGCTTATAATGGTCACAGCGATGACTCCAACTCCGGCCGGAGAAGGCAAGACCACAATATCTATCGGTTTAGCTGACGCCCTGAATCAATTGGGGAAAGAGACAGTTGTGGCCTTAAGAGAGCCGTCACTCGGACCTGTTTTCGGGATGAAAGGCGGAGCGACTGGAGGAGGATATGCCCAGGTGGCACCCCGTGATGAGATAAACCTCCATTTTACCGGAGATATTCATGCTGTAACAGCAGCGCACAACCTCCTTTCAGCTATGGTGGATAACCGTCTTCATTTTGACGGTTCTTGCGGGAAACTCGACTGCCGAAGAGTGTCCTGGAAGCGGGTTATGGATATGGATGATCGTGTCCTGCGAGAGATTGTGGTTGGAATCGGGGGCCCACTCCGCGGAATTGCGCGAGAGACTGGTTTTGATATAACAGCTGCCTCTGAAGTTATGGCTATTTTATGTCTTGCTGAGGATTTAAAGGATTTGAAAAAAAGGCTGGGGAATATATTTATAGGGTATTCCCCGGATAGAAAGCCTGTTTTTGCCAGGGAGCTAAAAGCTGAAGGAGCGATGGCAGCCCTGCTTAAAGATGCTGTTAAGCCAAATCTTGTCCAGACATTAGAGGGAACTCCGGCATTAATCCATGGAGGGCCATTTGCAAACATTGCCCATGGCACTAATACCATTATTGCTACAAGAATGGCTCTTCAATTGGCTGATTTTGTTGTGACCGAATCAGGGTTTGGTTCAGACCTTGGAGCAGAGAAGTTTTTCAATATAGTTGTCAGGACAGGCCAAATTCCTCCGCCTGATGCTTGTGTTCTTGTGGCGACTCTCAGGGCTCTAAAGCTTCATGGTGGAGTTGAGCTGGGGAAGGTTTATGAAGAAAATGTGGCGGCCGTGGAGCAGGGATTTGAGAATCTCCAAAAGCATATAGAAAATATACGGATTTTTGGAATTCCTTTTGTTGTCGCTTTAAATAGATTTCCAACAGATACGGAGGCAGAGATAAATAAAATCCTGGATCTTTGCCAAAAGGAGAAAGTCCGAGTTACCCAATGCGAAGTTCACAGTAAAGGAGGACAGGGTGGGGTCGAGTTGGCGAGAGAAGTATTAAATGCGATAGAGGAGGACGGAAGCCAGTTCCAGTTCCTTTATCCTTTAGATATGCCTCTTGTCGAGAAAATTGATGTTATTGCCAGAAAAGTTTATGGGGCGTCCTCCGTTGCCATGGAAGGGAAAATAAGAAGGAAAATACGCAGGATTGAGAGAGAAGGATTTGGAAATCTTCCGGTTTGTATTGCTAAAACGCAATATTCCCTTTCGGATGATGACGAGGCGCTGGGAAGGCCCAGAGATTTTGTTTTGATTGTAACCGATGCTTCCCTCAGTTCAGGAGCAGGTTTTGTGGTTGTTTATTGTGGGGATATTATGACAATGCCTGGTTTGCCAAAGATACCTTCAGCTGAAAGAATAGATATAGAAGAAAATGGGAAAATAATCGGGTTGACCTGAGGTATACTTTATCCTGTCCCAATTCCAGTTAATTTTGTTAAATAAGAGTTTCCACTAAAACAAGGATTGAAACAAACTTAATACTAGTTGCAATGATATTCTTCAGCTAATTTTTGGAAAGAGAGAGACTGCATAGAGTGGATAATTACAGATGTAATTGTCCTTTTTAAAGTTCATTAGAGTTGACCGGGATAGAATTGGAGGGTGATATTTTTCGCCATAAATTCTAAGACTTTTTTTCTTTTTGCTGATTCCTGCCTTTACCTCGATAGGAAAGATTTGTTCATTGTAGGAAATAATAAAATCCACCTCTGCTGAAGTATTGCTTGTCCAATAATAAAGTTCTTTATGATTATTTGCAATTAATTCCTGTGCTACGTAATTTTCCACAAATGCCCCATTATATTCTGAAAATAGACGATTGCCTTCAACAATTGTTCTTTGAGATATATTAAGTAGAGAACCCAGGAGTCCGATATCCAAAAGGAAAAGTTTAAATATATTGTCTTCTCTGTAGCCACTTAGAGGAAACCTTAGTGTTTTAATATTAAAAGATTTATATACAAGTCCTGTATCTACAAGCCACTGAATTGCTTCGTTGTAATCTCTTGCACGCGCATTTTTTGATATCTCTGAGAATTTGAATTTTTTATTCTCTTTTGCTAATTGTCCGGGAATAGCATTCCATGTATTATTGATTTTTATAGCTTCAGGTTTTGTTGAGTATTTTGAAAAGTCAATTGTGTAAGCTGTCAGTATTTCATCTTGAATTACCCTAACCTTATTAAGATCTCCATCTTTTTTGTATTGTACTATTGCTTCAGGCATGCCGCCGATGAAGTAATACATTTTTAAGTCATCAATAAGTTCTTTGTGAAAAGTTTTTTCTATAGAGTCAAAGGTTGTTTTGCTTTCTAAATAATTACGGAGTTGAGATTTCCCCATGCCACTGAGATATTCCCGGAAGGAAAAAGGGAATAGATTCATAAAGTTTACTTTTCCAACTGGAAATGGAGCAGACTGGCCAATTTTTATTCCAAGTAGTGAACCTGCTGCAGCGATATGGTATTCATTTGCTTTTTCATTGAAATATTTAAGGCTGTTTATTGTTTCAGGAGAATTTTGAACTTCGTCAAAGATTATTAGTGTCTTTTCAGGGTAAATTCTTGTTTCCAGGTAAATTGATAATTTCTCTATAATTTTTTCAGGCTGAATTCTGCCTTTAAAAAAATCGTTTAGACCCGGATTCTCTTCAAAATTAAAATAAGCAATATTTGAATATTCTCTTCTGCCAAATTCTTCTAAAATGAAAGTCTTCCCAACCTGTCGAGCACCTTTAAGGATTAGAGGTTTTCTAAGGCTTGAATTTTTCCATTCGAATAATTTTTTATATATATCTCTTTTCATAACTATTTTATAGCAAAAAACGTGAAATAATGCAATTATTTTCCCGGAAAAACGTGAATAATACCTGTTATCTTTTTGCTGAAACGTGAAATAATGCAATTATTTTCCCGGAAAAACGTGTGTTTTATGAGCTGCTGAGTTACTAGGTCCCTTGGGTAGGATATTTCAACATTTATGATTTTCCTCTCCTGGTCTTTAATATGTGAAAGTTCCGGGACAACAAAAACTACATAATTAGGATAACGGAACCCCCGGCATATTTTGAAAACCTAATCTCTGAGAATAGGATTTGTTTGACAGCCAAAACAGGCAACATAATGAGAATAAAGAGAAAAGCTCTGTAGAGGTTTACACTCCTTTTTAATTGTGATAAAAAGGGACAGTAATATAATATTCAAATTTTATGTGAAAGGTTTAATCAATGTGTGAATTAAGAGATGTTTTTATTGTCAGTGCTGCTCGCACAGCTATAGGTAGCTTTTTAGGAACAATAAAAAATTTTAAAGCTCCTGAGTTGGGTGGATTGGCTATCAAGGAAGCTGTGAAGAGAGCCGGGATTTTAGGTGGAGATGTTGAAGAAGTAATTATGGGAAATGTTGTTTCAGGAGGCCTGGGACAAGCTCCTGCCAAACAGGCAGCAGTAAAAGGTGGGATTCCGTATACAGTGAGCTGCTTTGCTGTTAACAAAGTTTGCGGCTCTGCTTTAAAAGCTGTTGTTTTGGCTGCTCATGCTATCTGGCTTGAAGAGAAAGAGATTATTGTAGCTGGTGGAATGGAAAGCATGAGCCAGGCACCTCATCTTCTCTGGGGAGCAAGGGAAGGGGTCAAATTTGGAGATTTAAAAATTAAAGACTCCATGATTCTGGACGGTTTATGGTGCGCTTTTGACGACCATCACATGGGAAACACAGGAGAAGTTATTGCTGAAAAATTCGGCGCCACTCGCGAGGAGCAGGACGTTTATGCTTCAAGCAGCCATCAGAAAGCTATACATGCCATTGAGAAGGGCTATTTAAAAGATGAAATTTTTCCTATGGAAGTACCGCAGAGGAAAGGTGATCCGGCGATTTTCGAAATAGATGAAGGGCCCCGGAAAGATGCTACTCTTGAAAAATTGACAAAGCTCAGGCCTGTATTTAAAAAAGATGGGACAGTTACGGCTGGAAATGCGTCTAGTTTAAATGATGGGGCTGCTGCTGTTGTTGTAGCTTCAGAAGATGCTGTTAAAGATAAGAATATGCAACCCATGGCACAAATATTGGGAGCCACAACCAACGGTGTGGAACCTTCCATGGTAATGTATGCGCCCAAAGGAGCCATTGAAAAATTGCTGGCCAATGTGGGCTGGAAAGTTGAAGATGTCGACCTGTTTGAGATTAATGAGGCTTTTTCTTCCCAATTAGTAGTTCTTATTAAGGAACTGGGGCTTGACAGAGAGAAAGTTAATGTTCATGGAGGAGCCGTAGCTTTGGGCCATCCGATTGGAGCAACAGGAGCCAGGATTTTAACAACATTGATTTACGCTTTAAAGCACAGGGGACTGAAAAGAGGCATTGCCTCTCTCTGTTTGGGGGGAGGAGATGCTGTAGCCATGGCAGTAGAAATGGTATAATCAAGGAGGGATAATGGCTGTAAAAAATATAGGAGTTGTTGGAGCAGGAACTATGGGAATGGGTATTGCCCAGGTTGCCGCCACCTCTGGTTTTGAAGTTTTTTTGAATGATGTGAAGGAAGATTTTCTCCAGCGTTCTTTGGAGAGAATCGATAAGAGCCTCAGCAAGCTTAAAGAGAAAGGGAAAATCGAAGAAGATAAAGAAACTATTTTATCCAGGATAAAAACTACAACAAATCTCTCAGACTTTAAAGAGGCCGAATTTGTTGTGGAGGCTGTGTTTGAAAATTTTGAAGTAAAGAAAAAGATACTCGTGGAACTCGATAAAATCCTTGCTCCTTCAGTCATTCTGACCTCCAACACTTCATCCATCTCCATAACACGTCTGGCGGCTTTGACCAATCGTCCATCCCAATTTATGGGTATGCATTTTATGAATCCCGTGCCTCTGATGGCTTTAGTGGAATTGGTAAAAGGTTTGGCGACTTCTCAGGAAACTTTTGATGAAGTTAAGGGTATTGCCGAGAAGATGGGGAAAGTCCCGGTAGAAGCAAATGATTTTCCCGGTTTTATATCAAACCGGATATTACTTCCTATGCTCAATGAAGCTGCTTTTGTTTTAATGGAGGGAGTGGGTACGGCAGAGGCGATTGATACTGTAATGAAGTTGGGCATGAATCATCCAATGGGTCCCCTGGCTTTGGCTGACCTTATAGGGCTGGATATATGTCTAGACATCATGGAAGTCCTTTACGAAGGATTTAAGGATCCAAAATACAGACCATGTCCATTGTTGAAAAAGATGGTAGATGCTGGATATCTTGGCCGGAAAACAGGAAAAGGTTTTTATGATTACGATAAATAATTGAGTGTGTCTATAGACAGGAAGTGAAAAAAGTTATTTTTTAATAATTTTATATGCGTTAAATTGAAAAACTGAGTATTAAAATATATTTTTTAAGATAAACTGGAGCCCATTTTATTTGGGGAGGATAAAATGAAAGAGGAAGAAACAGAACAAAAACAAAGCTCGAGAAAGAAAGCCATTGAGGCAGCATTATCTCAGATAGAAAAACAATTTGGCAAGGGAGCGGTGATGAAGCTCGGGCAGAAAGAAGCAGCGATTAAAGTGCCAGCAATCCCTACAGGTTCAATTGCTTTTGATTTAAGCCTGGGCATAGGGGGGTTCCCGCGAGGCCGGGTTGTTGAGGTATTTGGCCCTGAAGCGACTGGGAAGACAACCTTAGCTGTTCATGTCATGGCTGAAGCCCAGAAACAGGGCGGCCAGGCAGCTTTTATTGATGCTGAACATGCCCTGGACCCGAATTATGCAGCCAGTGTGGGAGTGGACGTCGATAATCTTCTGATATCTCAACCGGATTATGGAGAGCAGGCCCTGGAGATTGCCGAGGTTCTTGTGCGCAGCGGGGCTGTGGATGTCATTGTGGTCGATTCTGTAGCAGCACTCGTGCCCAAAGCCGAGCTTGAGGGAGAGATGGGAGATGCGCACATGGGCCTTCAGGCACGCCTCATGTCTCAAGCACTGAGAAAGCTGACAGCTATTGTAAGCCGTTCCAAGACATGTTTTATTTTTGTTAACCAGCTCAGATCAAAAATAGGCTTTTTTCTGGGAAGTCCAGAGACAACGTCAGGAGGAAGAGCCCTTAAGTTTTACTCCTCATTAAGAGTGGACGTAAGGAGGATAGCCACATTAAAAGAAGGAGATAAAGTAATCGGTAACAGAGTGAAGGTGAAAATTGTTAAGAATAAGATGGCTCCTCCCTTCAGGGAAGCCCAATTTGATATTATCTTTGGTGAGGGAATCTCACGAGAAGGCGATTTGGTAGACTGCGGAGTGGATACGGGGCTTATTGAAAGAACCGGGACCTGGTATTCTTATAAAGGAGAACGATTGGGGCAGGGAAGAGAGAACGTAAAGAGACTCCTGAAAGAAAACGAGGAATTAGCCATCCAACTGGATACCGAGATTCGAAGGGAAGTTGGACTTATTCCACCTGAAAAATCTGCTGAAAAGCCTGCGGATAAAGGTTCAGAGAAACCAGTCAAGGAATCTGCTGGAAAACCTACCGATAAATAACCTCTTACAAAGACTATCCAGACAAACCCTTGGGACCTACACTTAGAGATAAATTTATGATTTCAGGTATGGATTGGAATTGTTTTTTTAAAAGATTTAACCTCCTTGGAGAGTTAATAATCATAAAGTAAAGCCAAATATAAGAAAGAGAATCAGAGACGCTCCTGCGGCTACAAGAGCATAGGGGAGTTGTGTCCTAACATGGTCGATATGGTCCGTTGCGGAAGCCATCGAAGATATGATGGTTGTATCAGAAATTGGGGAACAGTGGTCTCCGAATATTCCTCCTCCAAGAACTGCTGCAATGATCAGGCCTGCATGGAGGCCGATCGTATCGATCATGGGAACGGCTATGGGAATCATAATGGCAAAAGTTCCCCAGGATGTTCCAGTTGAGAATGCAATAACACAGGAAATTAGGAAAAGAACGGCAGGTACGAATCCAGGATTAAGGGTGGATTTAGCGGCTTGTGCAACAAAAGGACCTGTGCCTAGGGCATCGCAGGTATCCCCTATTGCAAAAGCCAGCATCATGAGGCTTGCGACAGGAATAAGCCCGCCCACTCCTTTCATGAAAATATCTGTAATTTCTTTTGCCTTCATGATGCCCTGTGCTCTGTAAGCAAAAGCACCGACTGCCAGGCCTGCGATAACTGCCCAAAGCACAGATTGAGAGCCTGAGCCCTGCATTAAATTTCCTTTTCCGCTTATGAAAAGAACGACTGGCATCATAATAACCATGGTGGCAACCGGAAGAATCATGTTTAAGGCACGCGGAGGGACTCCTTCTTTTGCTTCCATAGCCACAATTTCAGTGGAAACGAGTGGTTCGGCTCCGTCCCGGAGGATTTTGTGTTCAGTTCTAACTCTGTGTTCTGCTTTTTTCATGGGGCCAAAGTCTTTTTCTGTCAGAACAACAAAAAGAACAAGCAGCAGAGCGAGGATTGCATAAAAATTAAAAGGCATAGATGAGACCAGGACTCTTACGGGATTTTTGACACCCTGGGATGCGAGAAGACCGATAATAAAGGCTCCCCAGGCGTTTAAAGGAAAAAGAATACACTTTGGTGCAGATGTTGAATCGAGGATATAGCTTAATTTTTCGCGGGATATTTTTAATTTATCGAAAATAGGCCTTGTTACAGCTCCTGAGATAAGCACGCATATGCTTGATTCGATAAAGATAATAAATCCCAGAAACCAGGCAAGAAAGGCTCCTGATTTTCTTGTCCGGACAAGCCCTTTTCCAACTACCCAGTTAACAAAACCCTGCATTCCTCCGGAATACTGAGTGAAAGTGATGATTGCTCCTATCATGGCGCTGAACAGGATGACACGCGTATTATCCGCGTCTTTAAAAACTGCGATAAGAGCACTGACTGTATGAATGAGTCCTGAGACTGGATTCCATGAATGGATTATAGTCCATCCCAGCCAGATACCAAGAGTTAGCGAGATATAGACATGTTTTGTTTTAATAGCGAGAAAAATTGCAAGAAGGGGGGGAAGGATGGATAGCCAGGCATATGTCTCCATAACAGACTGTTATTAATAGAGATGTATAACATTGAAGAAATCTTATGTCAAATTGAACAATTTTAATTTTATGTAAGAGGATGGTGTAGGGGCTTTATTCATCAGACATTACCTGCAGGAAATTCATGAATAATGAGAAAACAAACAAAGAATTCATGTCTTTATTTAATGACTTCGTTCTTATGAAAGGTTGTGTCTGTATGTTTATTACTCAATTCATCAAACGAACCTGGATTATTCACGAGTCGAGCTTGCCGTAGATGCGAGGCGTAAAGGATGAAGCTGTGGTATTTCACCGCAAATCCTTTGCAACGAAGCAGATACGGTGAAATCGGCTCGCTCGAAGAGTAAAAAATGCCGATGATTGATATTATTGAGAATGGATGATGGCATCGGCAGTTTTTATGAATAATTCAGGCTAACTTTTTAATAAAAGAATATGGCTGTAGAAATCACAAGGGATCTTATTCGTAATTCCCTGCGCTTGAAAAACTACGACTATTCTCAGGTTGGTGTATATTTTGTGGCAGTATGTACAGATAACAAGGCTTGTTATTTTGGGAATATCATTGATGGTGTAATGGTCTCATTGCCTACGAGTGAGATTGTTCGAAAAATCTGGCTGGAAATACCAGAAAAATTTCATAATGTTGACCTTGATGCGTTTATCATTATGCCAAATCATATCCATGGAATTATTTTTATAAATAAAGAAAACAAGAGTTTGATTCAACAAATGAACAAAGATAATCCTACATATTGCCTGCCAAAGGATTTAATCTATCAAACCCATAAAATGAATTGTTCAAACAAAAAGAGAATTGAGCTGATAAACCAAACATCAAGAAAAACAAAAGATTGGATCTTGATGAAGAACTCTGACCAAACTCTTGGGAAAATCATTCGATATTTCAAGGCAAAATCCGCCAAGATTATTCATGATAGATGTTTTTTATGTTTCAAATGGCAGCGTAATTATTATGAGTATGTTGTACATTCCACAAAAGAATTAGATGGTATTAGAGAATATATCATGAATAATCAGTTGAAATGGGCATTAGATAGGGAAAATTGTCTGTCTGAAAACTTTAGCATGGATTTAGATAAATACTATAGGGATGTTTTTGAGAAATAACTACGCTGTACGACTACATTAAAGCAGGTTTGATAAATCGGTTCTCTTCCATTTTGTGTGGGTATTAATCAATAAGTATTCGGGAATGGCCTCGCTCCCGTTCAGATTTTTCACGCCATCCCTTCATCGCTCTTCTTGGCGGCTGCGTAACTCGCTCCGCTCAAACATACTCGCCGCCCGACTCTGTCGGGTTTCCTCGAAGAGCGATTCATGGAGGCTAAATCTTCAAAGGTCGCTTCATCCATCCCCGAACACTTTCTATTAATCTATCAAGACATGTTTTGCCCACACAAAATGGAAGAGAACCGATAAATCAAATCCCTGCATCAAGTCCCTACATATCAAATTTTATGAAAGATATTTTTTTAGATAGTGAGCGGTGTGGGATTTTTTGGATTTGATGATTCCTTCAGGAGGGCCTTGATAGACTATTTCACCCCCTCCTTCTCCACCCTCAGGGCCCAGATCGATGATATAATCAGCGCACTTGATCACATCAAGATTATGTTCGATAACTACAACAGTATGCCCTTCATTCACTAATTTTTGAAAGCAGCGGAGGAGCATAAAAACATCGTCAGGGTGGAGGCCAATAGTAGGCTCATCAAAAAGATAGAGGATTCTTTTATCCTTCTGATGGATAAGGTGATGAGCCAGTTTAATTCTCTGGAGTTCTCCGCCAGATAGGGTTGTTGTGGGCTGGCCGAGTTTTATATATCCCAATCCAACTTCCATAAGCGGGGACAATTTTTTTATTATTTTTGCCTGGTCATAGAAAAAATCACAGGCATCAGAGACACTCATTTGCAGGACTTGGTTTATGTTTTTTCCTTTGTATTTGATCTCAAGGATTTCGCTTTTAAATCTTTTTCCTTTACAGGTTTCGCAGGTCAATACTACATCAGAGAGAAATTGCATTTCTACAATTTGCTGGCCAGCACCCTTGCATTCCTCGCACCTTCCTCCTGATGTGTTAAAAGAGAAAAATCCGGGCTTCAATCCGAGTGCTTTAGCCTCTCTTGTCTGACTGAAGACATTCCTTATTTCATCCATAGCTTTGGTGTAGGTGGCTGGGATGGAGCGTGGTGAAGTGCTGACAGGTGACTGATCGACCATGATGACTTTGTCGATTCGCTTCGTCATCTTTATTTCCTTAAATCCATCCTTTGCCTCTCCACGCCATCCTTTATAGAGTACATCATGGAGCAAAGTACTTTTTCCAGAGCCTGATACTCCTGTTGTGCAGGTGAAAATGTTGAGAGGGAGTTTTACATCCAGATGCTTGAGATTGTGCTTATGAGCATCCTTTATCTCAATAAAATCACTGGAAGTCCTCCGGCTTTCTGGAATTTTAATCTTTTTTTCTCCTCTAAGGTATTGCGCTGTGAGAGAGTTTTTGTATTTGAGAAATTCCTCCATAGGCCCACTAAAAATGACTTCTCCTCCTGCGTCTCCAGCTCCAGGTCCCAGGTCAATCAAATAATCGGCAGATTTTATGATTTCCGGGTCATGTTCGACCACCATCACTGTATTCCCGATCTCCTTTAAGGATTTAAGGATTTCTACGAGGCGGTTGTTATCCCGAGCGTGAAGGCCGATACTTGGTTCATCAAGAACAAAGAGTGTTCCGACAAGAGATGCGCTTAAGGCTGCTGCCAGATTTATCCTTTGTGCTTCGCCTCCGCTCAATGTAAATGTCATTCGGTCAAGAGTGATATAATCCAAGCCAACCTCTAACAGGTATTTTAATCTGCTCTGGATTTCATCAATGAGTTTTTCAGCAACCTGTTTTTGAAAGGGAGATAGTTTGAGCCCTTTAATAAACTCGTGGACTTTCTGAACTGTTTTCTGGACAACGTCTCCTATAGAAAGCCCATCAATCTTGACGCTCAGTGCTTGAGGATTAAGACGTTTCTGGTTACACTCAGGGCAGGGCACATATTTTCGGTACCGGCTCAGGAAGACTCTTACCTGGATTTTATACTTTTTTCTCTGGAGTCTTTTAAAAAATCCATTAATGCCCTTATAGCGATCTCCCCCATCAAAAATAAACTTTTTCCACTCCTCTTTTAAATCCTTGTAGGGAATATCGGTTGGGATTCCCCTTTTTTCAGCTTCAAGTATTAATCTCCTCATCCGTCTCCGGGAAACCGGCTTTGTCCATGGCTCTATGGCTCCTTCTTCAAGAGACTTATTCTTGTCAGGGATAATTTTATCCTCATCAAGCACAGCCAGGTCTCCAAAACCATGACAGACAGGACAGGCCCCTTGAGGACTGTTAAAGGAGAAAAGGTTGGGATAGGGCTCCTCGTAAACGATTTCGCATTTCTTGCACTCGAGTTTATCCGAAAAAATAAACTCCTTGTGCTTTTCTGTTTGAACTTTGATCTTGCCGCCCCCTCTTTTTAATCCAATTTCAAGAGAATCTACAAGTCTCTCCCTTTCATTTCTATCTAAGGTCATTCTGTCAACAAGAACATCAATTTTTTCCTCTTTTTCAAGGTTGGTTTTGTCTATATTCACAATTTTATTTTCTTGGATAATCCTGAAAAAACCGCTCTTTTTTAGAAAGGCTAGACCTCTCTCCAGCGGCCAGGAAAAGGAAATCAATATTTTTGTCTGAGAAGGAAAAAAGTAGAGTGTTTCAACAATAGAGTCAATCGTGTCTCTTATGACGGGCTTGTGACACCTGAGGCAGTGAATTGTCCCAATTCGGGCAAAAAGAACCCTCAGGAAATCATAGATTTCTGTGACTGTTGCTACTGTAGACCGTGGATTTTTTGTGACAGCTTTTTGCTGGATGGCAATGGCAGGGGCGATTCCTTCAATGAGGTCAACGTCTGGCTTTTCCATTCTTTCCAGGAATTGGCGGGCATAGGTAGATAGGGATTCGATGTAACGACGCTGCCCCTCTGCGTAAAGAGTATCAAAAGCTAGAGAGGATTTACCAGAACCGCTGACTCCTGTTATTATGATAAACTTATCCAGGGGAATATCGAGGTTTATATTTTTCAGGTTATGAACTCTGATTCCCCTGAGAATAATCGTATTTTCCATAAAGTTACCAGGTTAATCAAATTGAATGTTTTTAAAGTTCTCTCTCTTTATTTTATATCGGGTAATTATTATAAGTCTTATGATATGAGGATAAAAGTAAATATTGTTTTTTCTCCCCTTTCCTTTTGATATAATGGGCGCGCTCTAAGAAAGGAGGTTATTATGCAAAAAGGAACAAAGTATGCTTTGATTCTTGGAGCTATCCCCTTTATCACACTGGTTTTTGCCCTTCCCCTGGTAAACCGGATTGAACCTATAATACTTGGCCTACCATTTCTTTTGTTCTGGATACTCTCCTGGGTTATATTGACACCACTTATTCTATTTATTGCTTATCTTCTAGAAAAAAAATTCAATCCCCCTGAAGAGGAAGATGAGTGATGAATACTGCACTGATTATTATTTTTGCGGTGGTTATTTTTTCTTCTCTCCTGGGCATTTATGCCGGGAGACGAGTCAAAATGAACCTGGAAAACTGGACCGTGGGCGGACGCCAGTTCGGAATCATAATAATCTGGCTTCTTATGGCAGGAGAGATTTACACGACTTTTACTTTTCTGGGAGCAAGCGGATGGGCATATTCAAAGGGAGCCCCGACTTTTTACATCCTGATATATGGTGCCCTAGCCTATACTCTTTCTTTTTTCATCCTCCCGGCCTTGTGGAAGGTCGGCAAACGTTACAGCTTACTCACTCAGCCTGATTTCTTCATAAAACGTTATGACAGCCGACTCCTTGGTGTTTTTGTGGCTATAATAGGAGTTTTTTGTATAATCCCCTACCTTCAGCTTCAGCTCAAGGGACTTGGTTTGATTGTCGAAGTTGCCAGTAACGGGGCTGTAAATCCTAATGTAGCGATAGGGATCTCTTTTATTTTGACTTGTATGTTTGTATATACAAGTGGCATCAAAGGGGCGGCCTGGGTTGCCATAATCAAGGATGTCCTGATGATTCTTGCAGTTTTTATTGTGGGCATAGGAGTCCCGTATATTTATTTTGGCGGTTTTGGGAAGATGTTTCGAACATTGATAGAGCAGAAACCCAATTTTCTTGTCTTTCCTGGCGCAGAGTCAAGTATGGGTGTGCTCTGGGTTATGTCGACGTTAATCTTAACTGGCTTGGGTTTTTACATGTGGCCCCATGTCTTTGGTTCTGCCTTTTCAGCAAAAAGTGCAAAGATTATTAAAAGAAATGCCATTATCATGCCTTTTTATCAGATACCGGTTCTTTTTGTTTTTATGGTAGGATTTACGGCTCTTTTAGTCATTCCTGGATTAAAAGACGGGGATATGTCCTTTTTGGCCCTTGTCCATAAAACGTATCCCCCATGGTTTATGGGTTTTGTCGGAGCAGCCGGGGCTGTGACAGCTATGGTTCCCTCTGCGATCCTTGTTCTTTTTGCCTCCACCCTTTTAGTCAAAAATGTCTATCAAGATGGCTTTAATCCTCAAATGAGTGAAGAAAAGGTCATGACTCTCTCACGATTTATGGTTCTGGTTGTCATGACTTTTGCTCTTATTTTTGCCATTTTTTTCCCTAATGAATTGGTTCCTCTTCTTATATTCGGATATGACGGCGTCATCCAGTTTTTCCCTGGAGTCGTTCTGGGATTATTCTGGAAGCGGGTGTCAAAGGCAGGAGTTTTTTGCGGGATTATCGCGGGAGTGAGTGTGCTTCTTATTCTTATCCTGGGGAAAAAAGATCCTTTCCTGGGGATGAATGCAGGATTTATCGGCTTTGTGGTTAATGCGCTTATAACTTTTTTAGTCAGTCTCAAGACCAAACCTGCAACTGGAGGATTTAAATGATTAATGAATTAAGAAAAGATATAAAAAACTTAACAAATCAAATTATTGATTGGCGCCGTGATTTACACCGCCATCCGGAGATAGCCTTCAAAGAGTTTCGGACATCCTCTGTTATAAGAAAGTTTTTAGAAGGCCTTGGCATTTCTGTATCAGCATGTGCAGAAACAGGCTTGAAGGGAATCCTGGAAGGAAAAACCGGAGGAAAAATCGTTGCTCTGAGGGCTGATATGGATGCTCTCCCTCTTAAAGAAGAAGGAGACAAGGAATATATCTCCGAGAATCCTGAATCTACCCATGCCTGCGGCCATGACGGCCATATGGCTATTCTGATGGGAGCGGCGCAACTTCTTTCTCAGAGAAAAGATTTGTTTAAAGGAAAGGTTGTCTTTCTATTTCAGCCCTCAGAAGAGAGAATCCCGGGAGGAGCAAAAAAGATGATTGAAGAGGGGGCTCTCGAGGGAGTTGATGCTGTTTTTGGCCTCCATCTCTGGCAGCCGCTTCCCACAGGCTCTGTTGGAATTGTAAAGGGGGCGATGATGGCCCAGCCTGATAAGTTCTCGATAATTGTAAAAGGAGAAGGAGGGCATGGTTCAATGCCGCAAACGACTGTGGACCCCATTCTTGTTGCCTCACATCTTGTAGTGAATCTTCAGAGTATTGTCAGCCGAAATGTGGATCCTATCAAATCAGCTGTAGTTTCCTTTGGAACAGTGGAAGGGGGGACGATTTATAACATTATACCTTGTGAAGTTTCCTTGACAGGCACAGTCAGGACATTTGACTCTTCCCTCCAGAGCTTCATTAAAAGGCGGTTAATAGAGATAACAGAAGGAACCTGCAGGGTTTTTGGCGCTACAAGTGAGTTTAAATATGAGAAGGGATATATACCACTTGTTAATGATGAAAAGATGGTAGATTTTGTTTTAGATATAGCCAGGAAAACACTGGGAGAAGAAAGTATAAAATCTATTGATCCGGTTATGGGAGGTGAGGATTTCGCTTATTTTCTCCAGAAAGTTCCCGGCGCCTTTTTATTCTTCGGGATGGGCGACGGGATGGAATTCCCCCACCATCATCCAGCATTTGACCTGGATGAAAAGTCTCTTCCTCAAGCAGTGCTCCTTATGACCAGCCTTGCTCTTGAATATCTGGCGAGGATTGAATAAAAAAATCGGGAATGGTTCTTTTGAGAATTTTCTTGCGAAAAAAAATAAGAGAACAGCCCTATATTAAGACAAGCAATATCCCAGAGTAAAAATAGAGAGAAATGAATTTTTTTATTATTATTGCCATAGCCTTAGCCTTGGCGATGGATGCTTTTGCTGTTTCTGTAGGGATAAGTTTAAGCCTTAAGAGACTAACAAAAAGACAGACTTTGAGACTGGCTTTTTTCTTTGGCTTTTTTCAGTCCATGATGTCTCTTTTAGGGTGGTTTGCTGCACGAAACGTCATAATGAAGTACATTGAGCTTTTTGACCATTGGATTGCATTTAGTTTGCTAATTGCTATCGGAGTGAAGATGATTTATGAATCTTTTAAACGTGAAAAGAAGTCCAAAAAGAATATGGATGATCCGACAAAAGGCTTATTTATTTTTGTTCTTTCTATTGCTACTAGCATAGATGCCTTGGTCGTGGGCTTTAGTCTGGCTGCTCTTCAGGTCGCAATCCTTTATACATCTGTTGTAATCGGTCTTGTTGCCTTTTTAATGACTATTATTGGTGTAAAAATAGGCCCTTTATTCGGTCAGATGGTTGGCAAAAGAGCGGAGCTATTAGGCGGTTTGATTCTTATCCTGATTGGAGTAAAAATTCTTTTAGAGCATTTATAACAATAAAAATCAACTTTTTGTAAGCCATCTTTCTTTTCCCAGTTTGGCTAAAGTTTCGTATAGAAGGGGTACAACAATTAGCCTGAGAAGAATGGCGAAGAAAAAGCCTCCAATATAAACCACGGCAAGAGGTCGGTGGAGTTCTGCTCCTGTGGTTACAATTAAAGCCAGAGGAAGAACAGCAACAATCATAACCATATCTGTCATGATGATGGGCCTGAATTTTGTTATGGCTCCTTCCATGACGGCTTCCCGCAGAGAGAGACCCTGTCTTCTGAAGTCATTGATTTTAGCCACGAGAATTATGTCGTTCTGAACACAGATGCCGAAAAGAGCGATTAGACCAATTGTGGAAGAGACATTTAGTGTCTGACCTGTAATTAGGAGAGCTAAGATGCCTCCTATTAAGGTAGTAGGGATGTTCATTATGATGAGAAGCGCCTGCCTTATTGACCCGAAGGAAGAGAAAAGGATAACGAAGATAATTAAAATCACTAAGAGCATGAGTGTTGTAAGGTGCTCCATGGCTCTCTGTTGACTTTCGAACTGTCCGCCAAAAGTGAAAAAATAACCGGGGGGGAGAGAGACTTCTTCGTCTATTTTCTGCTGGGCTTCTTTAACAAAAGTTCCGATATCACGTTTGACTACATTGCAGAGGATAATTTTTCGCCGCATCAGATTCTCACGGAAAATAGTCTGGGGGCCTTCGCTTCTGGTTATCTCCGCCAGCTGGGAGAGAGGGATTCTTTCTCCATTCGGAGCATCCACCAGAAGGTTTTTTATTGCTTCCTCATCATTCCGGTACTTCTCGGGAAGCCGGATGAGCACGGATGTGATTCTATCTGTTTCATAAACGTCAGTTGCTTCAATTCCATTCAGAGCTGTTTCAATGATATCAGCCACATCACTTACAGGGATGCCGAAGCGGGCCAGCTTCTCTCTTTTTAATTTTATAATGAGTTGGGGAATGCCAGTTGTCTGTTCTATTTGTAAATCAGCCACTCCTTTGACTTCAGCCATAACGCCTCGTATTTCTTCAATCTTGTCACTAAGAATATCTAAGTCAGGCCCAAAAAGTTTCACGGACAGTTGCCCTTCTGTTCCTGTAAGCATTTCCGCCAGTTTATTGGCAATGGGTTGCTCGAAGATATAGGCGACACCTGGAAGTTTATCCAGTTCTTTTCTCATGGCCTGAGTAAGTTCGTTAAAACCTCTTTTTCGCTTTTCGCGGGGCAAAAGTTCAATATTGTAATGGCTGTGGTTGACAGGATGCAGATGCTCTGAAGCTTCTGCTGTACCGGTAGTCCTGGATACAGAAATGACTTCAGGAAAAGAGAGGAATATTTTTTCAATTCGTGTTCCCATTTTTACAGACTCTTCAAGCGAAGTTTCAGGAAGCATAACAGTAGAAGCCATGATTGCTCCTTCATCAAGAGGAGGTACAAATTCTTTCCCCAAGAAATTATAGGAGATTCCTGCGCCTATTATTAAAATTAAGAAAATCGTTAGGATAGTTTTCTTGTGATCCATAGATTTGCTTAAGATTAAACGGTATTTTTTTGTTAAATATTCTGTGACAGGATTTTTTCTATCTTTTAAATGTTTTTCAGTCAGAAGAACAGAGCCAAGAACCGGCTTTAAGGTGAGATTCAGGATTAGGGACCCCAAGAGAGCTGCTGCTACAGCAAAAGCAGTGGGTCGAAACATGGCACCTTCAATTCCTTTAAGTGTGAGCAGAGGCAAAAAGACCAGAATGATGATTAAATTAGCAGAAAAAAGATACTTGCCTACATCCCTGGCTGCTTCAGATGTGAGCTCAATTGTAGAGGCCTGCCCTTTTTTTTCTTTAAGCACCCGGAATATGTTTTCGACCATTATAATAGAGCCGTTGGCAACCTTGCCGATGCCTATGGCTAATCCTCCGATGGACATCACTGTTAAATCTATTTTAAAAATGTCCATAAGGACTAAAGCAATTAGAATTGAAAAAGGTATGGTCAGAGAGGCAATAAGAGAGCTTCTCAGATTCCACATAAAAAAGATCATGACCAGGACTATAAGGATAGCCCCTTCAAAAATGGAGGCTTCTACATGACTTAGGGATTTCAGGATGAGAATTGACTGGTCATAAAAAGGTTTAATTTTTATTTTTTCAGGGAGATCCTTTGTTATCTGGGCAAGGGCGTTTTTAATATTGCGGATGGCTGTTAAAGTGTCTCCTCCATATTGTTTCTCCACTGTGACATATACAGCTTCCTTTGCATTGTGGCTGGCAGCGTCTCTTCTGAATTTCCCTCCAACTTTAACATCAGCTACATCTTTGACGTATACGGGAACATTATGCCGTGAGGTGATAACGGTATCTTTTATATGTTCAAGAGTTTCGATTCTTCCCAATCCTTTAATCAAAAATTCCTGAGCGCCTTTTAATATAATTCCTCCCGAGAAATTTCTATTGCTGTTTTCGATTGCTTCTTTGACTTCATTGATCGTGATTTCGTAATTTTTAAGCATCTCAGGTTTGAGAAAGACCTGAAACTGTTTGACAAAACCGCCTAAATTGATGACAAAAGAAACTCCCTGGACACCCTGTAACCTATATCGGATTGTCCAGTCCGCAACAGACCTGAGTTCAATGGGATCTGTCTCCTCACCAATAACAGCAAACTCGAATATTTCTCCCATTCTGGAGGATACTGGTCCCAGGATTGGATGTGTTGTACCTATGGGAAGCCGACCCGCGATGAGCTCTAATTTGGAAGATACGATTTGCCGTGCAAGATAAATATCCATGCCCCAGTCGAATTCCACGGTGACAACAGAGTCGCCGGTAGTGGACTCTGACCTCACACGAGTGACATGAGGAGCACCGTTAAGTAAACTTTCAAGGGGGAAAGATATAAGCCTTTCCACGTCTTCTGCAGCCATGCCTTCGTTTTCAGTAATGATCTTTACCAGAGGGGCATTGAGGTCAGGGTAAATATCTTTAGGCATTTGTAAATAGACTATAACTCCAAATATTGAAACAAGGAAAACAAGGAGTACAGTAAGTAATCTATGTTTTAAAGCACAATCAATGATTTTATCTATCATGTTGATTTCTCCGTGTATAAACCTTTACTAAATCGTCAATTTTATGGCTAATTTTATTGATTTGAAAAGTTAATGAACATGAGCTTTTTTTAGAATTTCGTCATATAGTTTTGATTTGAGTTGAAAATTCCCTTTAGTTACGACTTCGTCTCCTTGCTGGACTCCTCGGATAATTTCCACACAACCTTTTTCTTTAGTGCCTGTTTCTACAATTAGAGGGTAGTATTTCCCAAGGCGTTTTATAAATACTATCTTTTCTCCCTTATCATCAAGAATGGCTTCCACAGGAAGAACTAACGCTTGACTCTGATGATTAAGGAAAATTTTTATATCAGCGAACATTCCTGGCTTTAGTTTATAAGATTTGTTTTCCACCTCAGTCCGGACAGTGATAGTACGTGTCTCTTCTTTTAGAACATCGCTGATGTAACTTATTTTTCCTAAAAATATCTCTTCGGGATAAGCAAGTACAGTGACTTCAACTCCTTGCCCTATTCTTATCTTGGAAATATCATTTTCATATATTTCTGCGTCAATACAGAGGATAGTCGGGTCCATTATGGTTAATATTTCTGTTGTCTGGTCAATCATTGCACCCAGGACAGCATTATTTTTGATGATTTTTCCACTGATAGGGGCAAAAAGAGTGATTATAGGATTTATCTGGTGAGTTTCAGTGATAGCTTTGACCTGCTGCTCTGTAAATCCCAGAACGTGAAGTTTTTTCTCTGCAGCATTCAAACTGACTTCTGCAATCTTTAGTCCCGCCTCCGCAGATAAATAGTTCTTTTTGGCTCCTACACCTCTATCAAAAAGCCTTTTTTCCCTTTCAAAGTTTACTTTAGCCAGCTCATAGTCAGCCATAGTCTTGTAGAATTCAGATTTGGCCATCCCTACTTCTTCACTCTGGAGAGTAACAAGTTTTTGTCCTGTCTTTACCCAGTCGCCAATTCTGACATGGATTTGGGCAATTCTTGCCGGGAAAGCATAGCTAACGATAGCCTTTTTTAAGGGATGAGCTAAAACTTTCCCCATGGCTGTAAGCTGAGACCTTAAGGGTTTAATAGAAGCTTTTACAGTTTTTATTTCTATCATTTCCATTTCTTCCTTGGACAACTCAATTACATCATCTGGTCCCCACGCTCTGCCGCTTCTCCTTCCTAAGGCTCTCTGTGCAGATCCTTTTCCGACAGCTTGCTGCCTCTTTCCTTTTCCGGGCCCAGGTGGTTTTCTAAGATTTTTAGAGCTTATAGTCTGGTCTTGAGCCGTCTCTTTGGCTGCTTTACTTTCGTGAGATTTTGAGCAGGAAACTCCAAAACCAAATAATAAAATAATCAGGAATAAATGGATGTATTTTTTTCTCATTGTTTTTCTCCTTCGAGGCTTTGGCCTATGGATTTCTCCAAGGTTGCCAGGGCTACATCATAATTGAAAAGCGCATCGGCGTAAGATTTTCTTGTCTCCATAAGCGTTCTGCGGGCTTCGATAAGCTCTATGCCGCCGATTTCCCCTTCCTGATAGCTGAAGAGAAACATATTGTAGACTTCTTCAGCCTGAGTCAGCATCTCATCTTCGAAAAGCTGAATCTGGTTGTTTGCTGTTATGGCGTTCATGTACGCCTCTTCAACTTCCAGAGTGATCGCATTTTTTAAGTGATCTACTTCTCTCTTCAACGCTTCGATGTTGGCTTGCGCTTCTGCGATCTCGCCTTTTTTAGGCTGCCAGAAAAAGAGAGGAATTGGAAAAGAAAGAGTAAAATCCCACCATTTTCCCTCTCCTTCAATGTGATGCCTGGAGACTCCCAGCTCAAAGTCGGGAAGATAGCTGATATTGGCTTGTTTTTTCTTTAGGGTTTCCTTTTCAATGGAGAAATTTATTCTTTTAATCTCGCGGCGAAAAGACAGAGCTCTTTGTATCAATTCATCAATATTGAGGATTATAGAAGGTTTCTTCAATTTTCCTTTAATTTCCAAAGGAGCGTACTTTTTCCTTGCTAAAAGAAAATTCAACATAGCTTTTGACAGCCTTCCCTCATTCGTTACAGACCTAACTTCATTGGCAGCCCTTGAGGCTTCAACGCTTGCTCTTAGGACCTCGACCTTTGCTACATCCCCGGCGCTGTGTTTGAGTTCGGCTTTATTGAGAAAATTCCTGGAAAGCTCTAAATTCTGTTTGGCATATTTTAGTTTTTCTTGGGCAAGAAGAAGGCCGTAGAAAGCTTGTTTCACCTGAAAAACGATATCAAGTTTCAAGAGTTCAATTTCAGTAAAAATTTCGTTTGATTCTTTAGTGGCAATTTTTCCTCTTAGATACCTTTTCCCAGGAAACTCGAGGCTCCAGCTTCCTCCAAAATAGGATTCGCCTGAATCCTTGAAGTTAAAAAGTTTGGGCTGCAAATCCGAGTCGAAGTCAATAGAAGGCTGTGGGAGAGCTTTTGCCTGGCTAATACGTGCTAAAGATGCTTGGTACTGTTGGAGGGAAGAGAGAACAAGCGGATTTTGCTGGATGGCAATGTTAATACACTGATTTAAAGTGAGAGGAGTGCTTTTCTCAGATTGACACCATAGTGTACAAGATAAAAACAGTATGGTTATGAGCAGGATAAGTGATTTTTTTCTCATCGTCTGACCTCCTCAAGATTGTAAGTCAAGAAGTTAGAATTCTAGGATAAAAAAAGAGAGAAGTTTTAAATTTGGGGAGGGGAACGAGAGGCAGGGTCTACGAAATATATTTGCCAGTAATTAAAAGATTCGTTAGTTTTCAGTAATTCAAGGAGGCTGAGTTGAGGGAGGTAAAGAAAATTGATATGGTTAGTGGTGAGAGTTGAATTTTGGAAATGGCAGGCGGGGCAAGAATAGTCAGACTTAATGTTTTTTTCTGTATGAAAAAAGTTAATGAATAGAGTTAAAAACAGGAAAGAGAAAAGAAAAATAACATTAAAAAGTTTTCTCCATCTTAAAATCATATTTTGTTTAGATAATATAAAGGAAAATTGGAAGATAAGTCAAATTTTAGAATTAATAACTTATTAAGATTTAATGGTTTCTGTGATCATACAGATGCTAATTTGGAGTTTATTTTTAACCTGTAGATAATTTCAGAAAAGATAAATTTTTTGGATATTTTTTTGTTACATTTTCAGAAGGAAAATTTAAAGCCAGCGTAGAATGATCTGGGTTTTGCTGGGCCATAGACATAGCCTGAATCCCTGTCTACACTTTTATCCAAATCTTTTTGGTAAGAATTGAGAATATTGTGGACACCAAAAAAAACACTAATTCTAAGGTCCTCAGTGAAATTGACAGGCTTTCGAAGCTTTGTATTCATTACCCAAAAAGCGTCAGTTGTTTCTAATTTGTCGTTCTTTATGTATCCTGCATAGTGAGGGACCTTCATCTCTCCAGTGTATTCTATAGATAGGTTAGCGTTAACAAGTTTGTTGTTTTCATAGCTTATATTAGCGTAACCGTAGTAGTTAGGCGTTCTGAAAAACTCTTTGGAGTTGAAATCCGGTTCTGGCTCGTCAAGGTTGCTTCGCTGAATAGTCCAGCCTGAGGTAAGATTAAATCTTGGCCCTAAAACTAAACCAAATTCAAATGAAAATCCATACACTCTTGAACCAGCCCCGTTTATTCTCTCTAAGATTCTGGCGTTTTCTATTCGACTTACCTCATGAAGGACAAAAGTATCATTTAATTTTGTATAAAAGGCCTCTATACTGAATTGAATAAGGCTTCTTTTAATCTGTTTTCCATAATCGAGACCACTGCTTATGCTGTAGGATTTTTCTTCTTTCAAATTTGGTGAATTTGTTATCATCATCCCTTCTCCGCCGACCTGGGTTATATGTAGGTCTTCATCAAAGACTTGGGGAGCTCTAAATCCAGTTGAAAATGAAGCTCTGAAGCTTAGATCTTTAATGATTTTTAAAAGGAAGCTTAATCTTGGAGTAACAATGATTTTATCTAAAGCTGAATGTTTGTTTAGCCTAAGTCCAGTTAAGAGAGAGAAAGCGCTGCCTAGATTAAAATCATCCTGAATGAAAAATCCGCTCTCATGATAAACATCTTCGATTATCCTGTTGTATCCAGTAGCTTCATCTTTGATTTTATCTTTTTTATACTGGGCTCCGAGAGAAAAAAAATGGTTTCCTAGTTTGTAGTTGAACTGATAGTTGAGAAATAATAAAGGATTTTTTGTATTTCCGTATGCGTTTATGTCCTTATGGCTTCCATAATAAGTGTTTCTTTTGGCATCTATTAGAGAAAAAGAGAGGTTGCAATATATTTTATCTGAAATAAATTGATTCCATTCTGAGGAGACGCCTATCTGATCTGTTTTTATCCACTCAGCTGTGTTGGCTTCGTGTGGAGGTTTATTAAAGAGGTCTCCGCCTCTTCTTTCTTCAAAAATTCTGAAGAAACCTAATTTAAGATGACCTTTGATTCTAGAAAAATAATTATAAAAATTGAGACCAAAAGAAGTGTTAGATATAGTGCCAAGTTCTGAGAAGCTGTCTTCGTTTAGGTCAACGGGCTCTCTTTTTTGGTAAGTTGCAAATAAAAAAGCCTTTGTGTATAAATCTTTGGAAACAAGGCTGGAATGAAAACCCAAATTAGTAAAGGGTTTTCCTGAAGAGGATTCTTGGTGTAATTTAAAAGTGGTTTTGTTTTCTTGAGGCTCTTTGGTTAAAACATTTATCACTCCGGCTACAGCATTACTTCCATAAAGAGATGATCCGCCTCCTTTGACAATTTCTATGCTATCAAGCATTTCAGTCGGAATTTGTTCTAAGCCGTAGACACCTGTCATAGCACTAATAACAGGTGAACTGTCAATAAGGATTTGTGTATATTTACCTTCCATGCCGTTTATCCTGACCTGTGTAAAGTTACAGTTTTGACAGTTATTTTCAACTCTCACTCCAGTTGTCTGGCTAAGAGTTTCAGCTAGATTGGTTGCTCCTTTTTTTTCAATCTCTGTGGCAGTTATGACTTCAGTTTTTACAGGAGTTTCATCAAACAGTTTTGGAGTCCGAGTGGCTGTTACTACTATTTCTTTTGTTATTTTTTTTATCAAAATTACTTTATAGTTGAGTTTATTTTGTTTTAGAACAAAAGGGCCAGAGGAATAATCTATGTATCCCTCAGCAAAAACTTCAATGTGGTATTTACCTGACGGAATTTGTGTTATCTCAAAGTTACCTGAGCCATCTGTTTCTGTGGATTTGCTTATTTCTGGAATCAAGACAAGTGCTTTTATTACAGGATTGTGTTCCCAATCTTCAATATTTCCTTTAATGGTGAGAAGTCTATTTTGTCCCAGGCGGTGTTGATTACGGTTTTGATGGAGTTGTAGGGCATAGATGGATTGAGTGAAAATGAGTATTAGGAAGATAATATTTAAACTTAAGAATTTTATTTTCATTTTGCCCCTCCTTTAAGCCTGCTATCTGCTTTAAGGAATAATCTTTTGAGCTTTGTTGGGATTTTAAACTAATGAAATAGGCTCAATAAGATAATTTTATGAAAGGTTAAATTTTAGGAGGGGAGCGAGAGGTTGGGTCTATGAAAAATATCTGCCAATAATTGACAGATTCATTAGTTTGCAGTATTTCAAGAAGGCTGAGTTGGGGGAGGTAAAAGAAATTAATATGGTTAGTGGTGAGAGCTGAATTTTGGAAATGGCAGGCGGGGCAAGAATGATCAGACTTAAAGTTTTTTTCTGTATGAAAAAAGTTAATGAATAGTGTTATAAACAGGAAAATAAATAGAAAAGCAATATTGAAGTATTTCTTCTGTTTATTATTTATCAATTTCTTTTGCTTAAATATACGGGAAAACAGCTAAAAAAGTCAACTTCCTTGTTCAAACCTTATAGTTTTAAAAGAAGATTTTGATTCCTCCATAGCCAGAAAATCCTGGGGTCCCATATCCTTTAAGCATCTCATATTTTTTGTTAAAGATATTATCGAAGCGGATAAATATTTGAGCGTTTTGAATTAAATCATAAGACACAACAGTATTGAGAAGAGTATACATTGGAAGAGTGATTTGAGCGGAGGGAAAAGAGGAGAAATCCAGGTCGTCACGTTCTCCGATATGTATAAGAGAAAGATAAACATTACCTTTTTTTGTAAATTGATAATTACAGGTTGCTGAGAATTTATCTTTGGGCCTCCGAATAAGATTTGTATCTGTGTCTTTGTCTTTAGCTTCTGTTCTTGTGTAAGTTATATTCAACGATAGGTCACCAACAGGACGGACTTGGAGAAAAAGTTCAACTCCTTTAGATTCTGCTTTTCCGATATTTGTGTATCCCTGAAGGAAATCAAAATTGATAAGGTTTTTATAGTTATTAAAAAAATATGTTGCTCCTAGAAGTGCTTTGCTTTCCAGTAATTCTTGTTCGATTCCTATATCCCAGCCTGTAGATTTTTCTGGGTATAAATCTTCATTTCCGATAGGACCCCACATAGTTTCCGGTGCATAGAGCTGGTAAAGAGAAGGTGATTTGAAGCCGGTACCATAGGTTGCTTTAAGTTTTGTTCCTGTTTTTTCTATAAAGTATGCTGGTGCAAGGCGGTATGTTGTAGACCTTCCGAACTGGCTGTGAATATCTTGACGGAAACCCGCGGTTGTGAAAAATTGATTGGCTATCCTGAGTTGCTCCTGTATATATATTCCAGTAGTTTGGGCTTTTTGAAGCGGAAAAGTACTCGAATAGGATCCCCACATGCTTTCAGATAAATATTTAGATTCGCCCTCCTCTTGCTGATATTCTATCCCAAAGGTTAATGTATTTGTTTTATGGAGGAAAAGATTATTTTGCCAGTCAACTTTGAATAATTTACTTTTAAAAAAACCATTCTCTGAGTCAAAAGGATGTGAGGTGTCAGCTGGATTATCGTGCTGGCGGCTATAATCTACAAGGGATAAGCTTAGTTTTTGTTCCCAGCGATTATTAAGTAAAAGTGCTCTAGCCTGACTTTTAAAAAACAGGGCATCATATTTTTGAATGTAATTCGGGTCATCTCCATAATCTCCCCCTGAATTGTCAATATCTGTTTCTGTATTTATTGTTCGCACTGTAAAGTCAAAACTGAGATTTTCCATGGGACAATAACCAAGTCTCCCTGAAAGAGTTAAATTCTTGTAGCCATCTTTTTCCTCGTTTCCAGAATAAGAAGTGCTTGCCGCAGAGAAACCTTCTGAGCGAGATCGAAATGCTCCGAGAGAGTACTGGATTTTTTCCGTACCGCCGTCTATGCCTGCGGAGCCGGCAAAAGTTCCATATGAACCGCCATATGTGGAAAGATGAAATTTTGGTTCTCCCTGCCCTTTTTTTGTGATGATGTTTACTATTCCGCCAATGGCATCCGAGCCATAAAGAGTGCTCTGGGGGCCGCGAAGAACCTCAATGCGTTGGATGTTTTCAAGTGTCAGGTGAGCCAGGTCAAAAGAGCGAGAAGGAGATATGGGATCGTTAAGCTCAACGCCGTCCATAAGTACCAGAGTGTGTTCTGAATGTGCTCCACGGATGAACACAGAGGCTACTCCACCATTGGGCCCGTTCTGGATAACGGCAACTCCCAAAACTTCCTGCAGAACCTCAAGGACAGTGGTCTTTTTTGTTCGTTCCAGTTCTTCTTTAGAGATGACTGTGAATGAACTTGCGACTTCTTTGGAAGGTGTCTCAAGCCGAGTGGCGGTAACAACAACTTCATGCTGGAGAGGAGGAGTTTGTTTTTCTTTCTTTTTGTTTTCTTGAGCGAGAAGATTAAAAGAGAATATTATCAAGACGAGAGTTAAACAAAAGACTTTTTTTATCATATTGTGACCCTCCAAAACAGGTTTGTTCCCGCATTGTACAACATAAGAGAGGCATGAAAATTTTTGTTTGTTTCATTTATTCAAGGGAAGGAGGGTAAAAAAAAAGACCCTACCTTCCACCCGAAGATGGGTTTTAAGAGTTTAAAGGAGGTTTCCTGACTCTCGGATTGACCTCATTCCAAGCCTTCCCGTCCTTTTGGAATGGACAGTGGCTACATCTGGAATTCGTTTCCGATTACAGTAGCGGGGGCTGTGTCCGCTTTTCACGGACTTCCCTTTCCTCTAAACCAAAAACTCAATTGTCAAAGATAAAAATTCTTCCTTTCCTAATTTAATAGAGTATTTGTTTTCTTGTCAAGACATTTGTATAAAGTAAAAAGAAAGGCAGGCTGTCCTTTTTCTTTTTAAGAAAAAGGACAGCCTGTAAAAGGGGATAAATCAGTAAATAAGGGAATTTATTTTAAACTCCATGAAAAAAGGAGGGGTAAAAAGGAGGGTTTTATTTTTAAATTGCTCTTCTATCAGGCTCATTTTTGTTCTCCATATATTTAATACGGATAAAGTCATAAAAAAGTTGCAGGGTTTTTGAAATTATTCTTAGATTTTAATTTTTCTTTGAAGGTTTTTGTTTTATCAAGTAATAGACAGCAATCCACAGGGCAAATATTCCTGGTTGGAATATGTTAAAGAATGGTTAATTGAAGGAGGAAATTTATCTGGATTTTAAGACAGAAGATATAAGAGTAATTTTTATAAATTTAGTTTGATGTCCCCTTTTAAAAGCTTGACATATATTATATCATAAATTTTTATTAAATTTCAACAAATTTCTTCTAATTTATTAAAATTGTCTGTTTTGAGCAATTTTTGACACGTTTTTTACCCTAAATCAGGCATTTTTAGCAATTTTTTCAGGGTAATGAATAAAATTGTATTTTGAAGGTTGTTTTGACTAATAGAAGGACATTATTTAGAATAACTTACAGAAAAAGATTATAATGAGATAAAGGCTTCTTCTTAAAAAAAATGGAGTAATATTATGGAAAAAGAAACATTCAGGAAATTTGGCTATAGATTTATCGATTGGGTGGCTGATTATATGGACGAACTGGAAAAGCTGCCTGTTCTCTCCCAGGTTAAGCCTGGTGAGATTCGGAGTAAACTCCCTCAAAATCCACCAATTCAGGCGGAGACTATGGAGAAACTTTTCCTCGATTTTAAGAAAATTATTCTACCTGGAATAACCCACTGGCAGCATCCTTCCTGGTTTGCCTATTTTCCCGCTAACAACAGCCCTCCATCCATTCTGGCAGAGTTGCTGACCGCAGGCCTTGGTGCCCAATGTATGATATGGCAGACGTCTCCAGCTGCGGCTGAGCTTGAGGAAGTTGTCCTGGAATGGCTGCGTCAGATGCTGGGTCTTCCTGAAGGGATGGAAGGTGTTATCCAGGATACTGCCTCAACCGCGACTCTGGTTGCTCTTCTCACTGCCCGAGAAAAGGCAACAAATTTTGAAGCAAATCAAAAGGGGCTGAAAAAAACCCTGGTTGTATATGCTTCAGAAGAGACCCATTCAAGTATTGAAAAAGGGGTGAAGATTGCTGGCTATGGCAGGGAAAACCTGTGCTATATCCCGACAGACGACTCATTCGCTATGGTCCCATCAAAGCTTGAAGAAGCAGTGAAAAGGGATAAAAAAAGGGGATTAAAGCCTGCCTGTGTTGTGGCTACTCTCGGGACAACCTCATCGACAGCAATTGATCCTTTGGCTGCTATCGGAAAGATTTGCCGCAGTCAAAACATCTGGCTCCATGTGGATGCTGCTTTTGCCGGAACAGCTGCAATTCTTCCTGAGAAAAAGTGGATGCTTGAAGGAGCAGAAAATATGGACTCTTTTGTCTTTAATCCTCATAAATGGATGCTTACAAATTTTGATTGCTCAGCTTATTTTGTAAAGGACCCTGGAATGCTGATTCGAACCTTTGAAATTCATCCGGAATATTTAAAAACTGGACAAGATAGCCAGGTGAAAAATTTCCGGGATTGGGGTGTTCAACTGGGGAGGAGGTTCCGGGCGCTGAAACTGTGGTTTGTGATTCGCTCTTATGGAGTGGAAGGGCTTCAAAAAATAGTGCGAGAGCACATCCGTCTTGCCCAGATGTTCAAGGAGTGGGTCAAAAAGCATGAAGCTTTTGAGCTCATGGCTCCCGTTGAATTGAGTCTAGTCTGCTTTCGTTTAAATGACGGGCGGAATGAGGAAGCTCTCGAAGATTTGAACAGGCGGCTGCTCGAGAGCCTGAACCAGACTGGAAAGGTCTTTTTGACGCACACGACGTTAAAGGGAAAATATGTGCTTCGGATGGCCATAGCATCAAGAACAACTGAGGAGTTTTATGTGCAAGAAGCATGGAAACTGATTACTAAAAAGGCTGCAGAATTATTAAAGTAAATTTTAGCATTTTGTTATTATTACGGACTTAGATAGCAAAACAAAATACGATAATATAAAGAGATAAATAGTGAAATTTAAAATTGCACCTAATGTGTTTGAAGAGTTTCCGGGATTAACCCTGGGAGTTGTTTTTGCAAACCAGGTCGATAACGAGGGGGAAGATACTGAAGTTTTGCAGTTAATTAGAGAAAAAGAAAAAGAAATAAGAGCAAATTATAACACGGAGACTCTTTCCCAGATCCCAAGAATCGAGTCCTGGAGGAGAGCGTATTCATCTTTTGGTGCCAAGCCCAAGAAATACAAGAGTTCGGTTGAAAGCCTTTACAGGATGATTTTAAAAGGAGTGGATTTAAGGCATATCAATAACATAGTTGATATATACAACTATATTTCCGTAAAGCATATGATTCCAGCAGGAGGGGATGACAGAGCAAAGGTCGAAGGAGATATTGTTTTAAAATTTGCCGATGGAGAAGAGCCTTTTGTGTCCCTTAATTCCAGGGAGAAAGAGGCGGCCAAACAAGGAGAAGTTATATATATGGATGATAAAGAAGTGCTCTGCAGAAGATGGAACTGGAGAGAGTGTGATAAAACAAAAATGACAGAGGAAACAAAAGAAGTTGTTCTGGTTATTGAAGGGCTCCCACCTGTGGATAGCGAAGATGTATTAAATATTACAGAGGATTTATGTAGATTAATAAGAGAGCACTGTAAATCTGAGACTCAAATAGCTATTCTAGACAAAGCACAAAGAGAGGTTGAGATTTAGCCGGCGGCTATTTTTTTACTTCAGTACTCCAGCGAAGCTCTCCTTCTTTAAAGCTTTCTTTTTATATTATTTTTTAGGGACTCCCGACTTTTGGAAAAAATCCGTAGCCGGGGCTGTTCTTACATTCTCCGGTTTAACATCAAGAGGAAAAACTTGGATAAGTTTATCTTCCTCCAGGATTTCCTCAGGCATATTGGGATTGGCATAAGAGATAGGGGAAGGAGTGTTTTTTACTAAGGCATCCTTCAATGATTCGGCATTTTCGGTGATGATTGCTATGTAGAGATTTTCAAAATTTAAATATTTTTTAATAACAAGGTTAACGTCTTCATATGTAATTTTTGGGAGTCTCTTCTGGACTTCAGCCAGAAAATCTTTGTAGCCATAGTATTTGGAGTCCATTTTCCAGCCAAGTATTTCTCCAAGTGTCTGGGCATAGAGCTTGGTGTAGTTGAGGAGGTAGGTGCGGGTTAATTCAAACCTTTCTTCTGGGATGCCTTCCTCCACGAGTTTTTTGAGCTCACGCAGGGCCTGGCGAAGAACAAAATGGCGGTTAGAGTTGGCCAGTGGGCGGATCCAAATGGAGAAGAACTGTTGTTTTCGGCAGTAATTTTGAGCAGGGAATTTGCGCCGTCCTTGAATAAAATTGTCGGCATAGGCATAATCCCCATAATTTTGTCCGCGCTCCTCTCTGATCTTCTGGAAGAGGAGGGATAAATGCTGCCGGTGCTCTCCGAAATGAGATACAGCAATCCACAGGGCAAAGTAGTCGTCATCTGCTTTGGAGATAGAGACAGGAAATCCCATGGAAAGGGCAGTGGCTGGAGATTTCTTGTCAGCGATGACGATTTCAAGGCCAGAGGGCATCCTCTGTTCAGGCAGGCTCAGCTGAGGTGTGTGTCTCCCTGGGAGACTTGAAAAATCCTCCAAAACTTCTGCAGAAAAGTTTTCAGGATAACCGCCTATGATTCCAATAGTGATGTTGCCCTGAACGAAATGCTCCTTGTAGAAAACCTTGACATCGTCTAAAGTTATTGCCTTGAGCGTTTCGACTGTCCCAGCCTCATGATGGCCGTAAGGATGGCCTTCATACATCATAAGGTTCATTATTTCCTTACCAAACTGTTCATCCATATTGCTAACTAAAGTTTTTTCCAGAAAGTTCAACTGGTTAGTTTTTATTCTTTTAAAATCGTCTTCACGAAAACCAGGATTAAGAAGCATATCTTTGAAGATTGCATAATATTTTTCCAGGTTATCCACGTGAGCAGTTCCAGTGAAAACAGACATCTCTTTTTCCACGCTGATTCCTACAGAAGTAGCCATGGGATAAAATTTCTTCTGGATTTCCTTGTAGGCCAAGCTTTTACTGCCGCCGCTGGCAAGCATGCTGAATGTGAGTGTACAGAGTCCTTCTTTACCTGCAGGATCATTAACAGAGCCCACGTTAAGAAGGATTCTAAAACTGACAAGGGGATTCCCATCCAGAGGGAGGAACTCAGTTGAGAGCTTGTCAGGGCTGACTTTTGCACAAGAGAAAATTATGAAAAAAATACCCAGAATAAGAATTCCTGAAAGGGAATATTTAATATGTTTTCTCATTTTGTTTTTCCTCCTGTTAAAGTCACCACAGTGCTGTTTGTTTTTATGAAGTATTTTTTGGTCATTTCCTGGATATCCTTGGGTGTCACTTGTTCAAAGAGGGAAAAAAGTTTGTTTATAGTTCCCGGATCAGTTGTAAGGTTGATATAATAGGCGAGAGAGCTGGCGATTCCATCTGTAGTACCAAGTGCATTGGCAAAAGAATATTTCAGGTTGGACTTAACATCGGCTAAAAACTCATCTGAGACTGGTTCTTTCTTGAGCCTTTCTAATTCCTTAAATATTTCATTTTCTACATAAGAAAGATCCTTTTCGTTCTTGACTATAGCATTAAAAGTCAAAAGGTATGGATCGCGTCGGTCAGCAAAACTTGCATAAAGAGAGAGGCATTTTTGTTCCTCGATAACCAGTTTTTGATAAAGGGGAGCAGAGCGGGAGAAAGCTGTTTCAGCCAGAAGGTCGAGGGCTGCTTTATAAATGTTTTCGTCTGAATAAGCTGGTCCATGAAATCCGATAACAAGTCTTGGAAGGGTTTTGGTCGGCCAGTCATAATGGGCTCTTTTAGCTTTTGTCTGGGGGGGTTCTTCGGGGGTTACCAGAGTATAATTGGATTTTTCCCAGCCGCTGTAGTACTTTCTCACGTATTCCATCAATTGGTCATGGTCATAATCTCCTGCAACAAGCAGAATAACATTGTCTGGAGCATAAAAACGTTTTTTGTAGAGCTGGCTGTACTCGAATTGATTAGGCATGTCCAGGATGTCTCGAAGATAACCGAGAGTAGTGTGTTTGTATGAATGTTTTTCAAAGGCAGTATCTCTTAGAAGTTCGAAGAGCCGTCTGGATGGACTGGAGACACTCGCGTAGTACTCTCCTTCGATAACAGAAGCCTCGGTTTTAATCATCTCTTCATCATAATAGAGATTAATGAACCTGTCTGCTTCCATTTTAATCACCTCTTCCAGGTTTTCTCTTCCGGCAAAAACAGCAAAATAGCATGTGTAGTCATCGGTAGTGTAGCCATTTGTTCCTGCTCCTAAGTGGGTCAAGAAGTCATCGTATACTTCACGGGGAAAATTTTTTGTGCCTTTAAACATCATGTGTTCAAAAAAGTGGGCAAAACCAGATTTTCCGGGCTCGATTTCATTCCTTGATCCTGAACGAACAATAACATAATGGGAGATAATATTAGGATTGTCGAGAGGAATGGAGATGACTTTCAGTCCGTTTTCCAGCTGCTCTACTTTGTATTTGTAGGGAAAGATATCAGAGCTCTGGAGCATGGATGGGATTAAAAAAAGAAGGAAAAGGGAGAGGACAACAGAAATAGATTTAATCATTTTTTACCTCCTATTTAGATTTTTTAGGATTGATATTTTTATCAATTTTACTCGTGTAAAAATATATATCAGAAATAATCATGAAAGGCTATAAAAATCAGTGGCAATTATTATAAATAGAAAGATTTTATTTTTCCATTCTCTTTTTCAGCCACCCGAGCTTGATGGGGGACTTTTGGTCTCTGGATGTGTAGGGTTTAATATCCAGGATAGGTGTGCCTTCAATCATATCGATTCCTGAGACTTTAAGAATATTTCCTTTCCTATTAATAACATTAACAACTGTCAGACCTATAAAGTTGGGTCGATTGGGGCTTCGAGTGGCAAAGACTCCTCTCAGTGTATCCTCGAGCAAGGGTTTTATATGAAGTCTGTATCCCTCTGATTTATGGAAAACAAAGAGGACTAAAAGATGGGAAAAACCATCAATATCTTTTAATCCTTTCTCATATTTTTTAAAAATTTCAAGCTCTCCCTGGACTGAGTCAAATCCCCTGGAATCAGCGTATTTTTTTGATTCAATATCTTCATTTTTTTTGAATGGAGAATGGATAACTCCAATTAACTTAATTTTGAATTCCATGGATATCGACCTTTTCAAAAAGAGTTTTTACAGCTTATAAGTAGAGACTTTTAATCATCTTCAACTTGAAGAAAAAGGAGCTGTTAGTCATAAACGTAAGTCAGCCAGTTTTCATATTCTTTTATTTTTCCACTCACAATATCCTTGTAATATTTAGCCAGGCGGAGCGTGATATCCCCTACTTTTCCGGAACCGATGATGTATTCTTTTTTCTCTTCCTCAGGGTTCGAGCCGTCAGTAGCACGAATAATGGGAGCGATTTCAACTGCTGTCCCTGAAAAAAAGATTTCATCAGCCTGGAAGAAATCTTCCTTTGTTATAGGTCCAACACTGGTTTCAAGGTTTAGGTTTTTGGCTATCTCCAGTATGCTTTCACGGGTTATTCCTTCAAGCACGGATTCTGTTTTATCATTAGTTTTAAGGACTCCGCTCTTTACGATAAAAATGTTCTCTCCCGGTCCTTCAGCGATGTTCCCTTCAAGGTTCAGAAAAACTGCCTCATCACAACCGAGTGAACGGGCTTCCATACCGCAGATGGCTGATTGGACATACACACCGCCGAGTTTTGCAGTCATCTCCAGTTGGGAATGATGAACCCGTCTCCATGGAACGATATAGACATGAGCTCCTTTTTCAGTTTTCTCTCCCAGATAGGCTCCCCATTCCCATGCACCAATAGTTAATTCTGCAGGTGAAAATTTAGGCAAGAGGCCCAGGTTTCCATATCCACAGAACATAAGAGGCCGAATATAGGCAGACTTGAGCTTGTTTTCTTTTATAACTGACATGATGGCGTTGATTATTTCTTCTTTGCTATACAAAACTTTCATGGAAAGTGTTGAAGCAGAATGAAAAAGCCTGTCAATATGTTCTGGAAGGCGGAAAACAGCAGGTCCATTCAAGGTGCTGTATGCACGAATCCCCTCAAAGACTGATGTGCCGTAATGAAGGGCATGAGACATGGCATGAATGGTAGGTTGAGACCAATCATAGAGTTTTCCCTGGTGCCAGAACTTTTTTGCCCCGGGGAAGTGGGTATTATCAAACATTTTTTCTCCTTTTATTTGTTTTATGTATTAAAAATAATTACCTTTATATTGTGTGATTGCCGCGTCACTTCAGACTCGTTATAACAATACATATTGTGAGATTGTATAGCCTGTTGCGAGCGAAGCGTGGCAATCTTCTTCACTCCTCGCAAAAATAATACACATAAAAAAATTTAAAACATCATTGAGTCTTAATAGCCTTAAGGACAACAAATCCTCCCTGTCCAAATCCTTTTTTTGGCTTTTCTATGTCTTTAATGTCAGGAGGAGGACAAAATTGTGTCTGGAAAGCAACCTTAAATACTAATGGAAGTTTTTTAAATATTTTTAGGATTTCCTCTGGGGAAAAAAAGTGGAAAGTTTTATAGTACTTACTCTGAACTGCTTTCTGCATATAAAACTTTCCCCATGAGCTATTCTTGTCTAAGATACCTAGAATCAGCACACCTTTTCTTTTAAGAGTTCTGAGCGCTTCTTTTAAAAAACTAAGGGGATCATCAACAAGTTCTATAGTATACACAATTAAAACAAAATTAAAAGATTCATTTTTAAAAGGAAGACTTTCACCAAAACTACGGACAACTTTGACCTTTCTTTGTTTTGCGAGTTTTAACATGTTGAGCGAGGGATCAAGGCCAAACTGAACAGAAAGAAGAGAGGCAAATCTTCCTGTTCCTACTCCAATTTCAATGCCTAGACCTGAAGGCACAATTTTCTTGAGCACTTTTATCTGCGATTGATATAGGGCCTGATGAGAGTCATACCACTCATCATATTCCATCCAGGTTTTATCATAAATCCTGATTTTTTCTCTGCTCATGGAATTTAAGATTCGAGTTTGAATTCCCAGGCACACCAGACATCTGGAGGATGAGGATCAGGGGGGCAGGTCAAACATGTGGTTTTGATCCGTGAGTCTATTGTTTTAGCAAAGCCGCTGTATTCAACAATCCCCACTGACTTACATGGGAAATCAGGGAGCCTCTGTCTCTTCCTTGCCTCCTGCACGCGGCAGCTTTTCATACGAAAAACACAGCGGGTATCACTCATTTCCTTTATTTCCTGGACATTGATGTGAGCATAGAGCCTGAATTTGAGAGCCTGGGCGAGAGCAGGGATCCCTCCTTCTGGTTCTATCCCGAGTCTTTTTTTTATTCTCTTTGCTTCAAAAACAGTAAATTTTTCCCAGGCTTTCCTGTCGAGTTCCATTGCTGCGTCAATGCCGAATTTATCCTCCACAAACCGAAACCAGAGGCCATCATGAGCGAGCCAATTTTTTGAGGCATCTGCCAGGAGTTCCAGTAACTCTTCTTTTGATAGGTCCTTAACTTCTTTCATCCTCACTCCTCATTAGATTATAAATCATCGATAATAGATTTTATGATGGTTCATAATATTTCAGCCCCTTGTGGCTTACAGGCCGAATTTTGCCTTCCTTTAGGAGAAAATTCAGATATTTTAGAATTTCGTTTTTATGCTTTCCAAGTGAGGCAGAGATATCCGTAAGAGTCACCGGCCTTCTCTGAATCATAGTGAGAATTACATCTTCCAGATTTTCTGAAAGAGGAATTTGTTCTTTTTTATCAAATTCAGCGATAATTTCGCAATTTTTTTCCAGAAGATTTTTTATTTTTTTTAGCTCTTTAATGTTCAAAGGACGGGCAAACCATTCTGCCGGAGGACGGATAACAGTGTTAAGCTGGATTTTATCAGGCTTTATTTTAGAAATGGCTTTTTTAAGCTTTTTGATATGAGTAAGAGAATCGTTCACTCCTTTAGCCAGCATGACCTCAAGCCAGATCGAGCCTTTGAATTCCTGGCGAAACTGCGACAAACTATTGATTATTTCTTTAACTTTTAGGGATTTATAAGGCCTGTTGATCTTATGAAATATATCCTGTGTTGCTGCATCCAGAGAAGGAACTACTAAGTCCGCAGGCATTAAAACTTTTCTTACGTTTTTTCGGGTAAGCAGTGTACCGTTAGTTAAAACAGCTACAGGAACAGATGTAATTTTTTTGATTTCTCTGATAAGTTGTCCCAAAACCAAGTTTAAGGTTGGCTCTCCGGAGCCGGAAAACGTTATGTAGTCAATCCTCTGGCCTGAGGAAAGTTTCTTTTTGATTTGAGAGAGGATTTCTGAAGGAGAAAAAAACTCTCTTCTACGGATAGTCTTTTGTGTGGTTGGTCCAAGCTGGCAATATATACAGTCGAGCGTGCAGGTTTTAAAAGGAATAATATCTATCCCGAGAGAAAACCCCAGGCGTCTTGAAGGGACAGGACCGTAAATGTGCATAATATGGTTTTTACTTTGCTTTGTGCTCAAGGAATTTATTGTCAGGCTCTATTTTTATAAGTCTTTATGAATCTTCTCAAAGAGCGGTCATAAGTTCTTTCAACATCATCAGGGAATAAGCAGGCTGGTAGTTCATTCATATTCCAGTGGTACTGAATGCATTCGCAGCAGATCCCTTTGCGGCTGCATGGTTCCCAGGTACAATTGCATTTCTGGAGGTTTTTTTCACTGTTGCATTCTTTCATTGTAAGCTCCGATTAAGACTTAAACTTAAGTTCTGTTATAATGTTTTTTCCAGGGAGATTTTTTCTTGTAAAGATAATCTGCCAGCGCCCTTCTTAAAGTTTCTGCAGCGAGCTGTGCACAATGAACATCGGACTCAGGCAGTCCCCCGAGTTCTTTTAAAATTTCATCAGCACTGACCAAAGCCAGCGCCTGAGTGAAGGAGTTGTTTAGAGTTAATTCTGTAGATACGCTTCCACAGACAATAGTTGTTCCACAGCCGTCAGTTTGGAATCCGCATTCTGAAATATTTTCTTTGTCTATTTTTAAAAACATTTCCATCGTATCTCCACACGGGCCTTTTACTTTAGCATATCCATCCGGATTTTCAATTTTCCTGAAATTTCTAGGGTTTTGCCAGTGGTCAATAGCGGTTTCAGAGTATCGTTTTCTTATTTGCTCCATAATTTGTTTCTGGAGCTCGAGCGTAAATTTATCGAGGTCTGTTTCCTCTGCCGCCGTTTTTTTCTTTTTAGTCATTTTTAAGAGATTTGCAGATTTGAATAATTCACTTGAAATTGAAAAGAGTCAAGGTTATTTTATTTTTACGAAAAAGTAATTATAACAGAAAAAAAGCGAATTTTTGAAATATTTTCCTTTTATCAATCTTTCTGGACAAAAAAACGATTCCCATAATTTTAAAGTGGGTTAACTCTTTTTCCTTAAAGAATTCAAAACGTCTTGCAGGTTTTGTGCAAGCCTATTGATTGTTTCCTTGGTCATTCCCGCATATCCAAATCGAATACACCTTGGGGCTCCAAAAACAGAGGCAGGCACGGCGCTAAATTTTTTTAGCTCCATGGCTTTTTCTACAAAAGCCTTATCGTCCACTTCTATATCATCAGGTAATCTGGCCAGAACGCTGATAGCGCCCGAGGGAAAATCCCGGTCTCTTCCGGCAAGTTTAAAACCTTTCTCGTGAAGAATAGAAATTATTAGGGCACACCGTTCTTTGAGTTCTTTTTTGATTGCAGAAATAATGCGGGGAGACTGACCATTTTCAAAATCTTTCACCTCATCCTTTAAAACATCGAGCAAAATGCGCTGGCCAAGCACATTAGGTGAAGAAGAAAAGGAACGAATGATTTTTGGCATCCAGGAATTTGTAAAAGTTTCCTCCGCTGCTATGATGTATCCTACTCTTGCTCCTGGTATTAGATATTCTTTAGAAGCAGAACTTATGACAACAGTTCTTTCTGGTGCGAAAGCCAGCATAGACTGAGGTTCACCTTTGTATCGTATGAAGTTATAGACTTCATCAGAAATAATTATGAGATTCATCCGCCTGGCAAGATCAGCCAGGCTCGCCAGTTCATCATCATTAAGCACATCTCCTGAAGGATTGTTTGGAAAATTGATAAGGAGAGATGTGATTTTGTTTTCTCTTATGATTTGTTCGGCACCTTTAAAGTCAACATTATAATCCTTATTAAACAAGTCGATCACAACAGGATTTCCTCCAGCGTTCAGGATGATTCCCTTGTAGTTGCTCCAGTAGAGAGGCATAAGCCCGACGTTTTGTCTGAAGGCGAAAAGATGCATAACAATCGCAAGTCCCTCTGTTGCTCCTGAAACAATGGCAACGTTTTTTTTATTCAAGCCCTGAGGAGGTATTCCTTTTTTATTTTTTAGCCTGTAAGCAAAAGTCCAGAATTGTCCCACTAATTCTCGTAATTCCTCCATGCCTGAAGTAGGTCCGTAATAGATTTCTTTATCTGGAAAAATCCCAACCACTTGACCTTGGTCACTTCGAATGAAGTCTGGATTCTGAGCAGCTATAACTTTTGCTTTGGCAGCTATTGCCGGGATAATCGGTTCTGAAGAGACAGTTTGATGCATTCCTTCCGGCATATATGTCCAGGCACGTTCAAGAAGGGGTGCTTTGGAATAAGAAACTTCCTGGGTATTTGATGGTTTTGAAGAGTTCATACTAAACATTCTTTCTCCTTCTTTACTTTTTCTTCATTAAAGAATCAATAACATCTCTTAATTCCTGCATTGTAAAGGCATGTTTTTTTCTCAACTTGCCAAGGGTTTCATTTAGAGGGATATTCGAGGGAAGGCCCAGTTTTTCTATAATTTTGCGTGCCGGAACACCAGTTTCCATTTCAATATCCTGAAAAGTCATTCGGCCAGTAATCAGGATTCCTGATTTATCTTCAGCTTTTGTCCCACTGGTTAATTTTTCTTCATGCTCTTCAGCATGAATTGCCTCTTGCTTCTTACCTTCTTTTTTCTCCAGTTTTGCTTGAAGTTCTTTCTTTTCTTCCTTCTTTTCGAGAGAAGCGGCTTGCTTGTTTAAAAGGTCAGTAATGATGTTCCTTACGTCCTGTAATGTAAAAAGGTATTTTTTTCTCAGCCTGCCTAAGGTCTCATCAAGAGAAGTCTTTGAGGGAAGCTCCAATTCTGCGATGATTTTTTTTGCAGGGATGCCCGTAGCTTTTTCCAATTGCCGGAGTGTCATCTGCCCGGTTATAACGACGTCCTCTGTTCCGTTCTCGTAGTAAAATTTTTCTCCTGGCAGAGGGGATCCTTCCTCTGATAAATGTTGCTGCTTTGCTCTCTTTCCGGCTCCCACGCCATAATCATCATAAGCACCTGGATACCTTGGATAGAGAGACCAGAATAAAAAGAGCACAAAGATAGAGGCAACTGCTGTGAGGATCAATCCTGTAGTCCATCCTTTTTTAAATATCTGACGGGCTCTACCCTTGATCCACTTCCAGCTCAAAATAAGATGAATTATTATGAGTACAGTGAAGGTGATAGACAGGTACAAGTGAATGTTTCCCCATTGATGCCGGTGAAGTCCGAGGAAATATTTTGAGCTTTCCGGGGCTGCGGGACCTTGTGGAAGAAAAAGGCCCATGAGAAAGCCGATAAAAACTATACTTACCATGCAGAGAAAAAGGAGGGTATCAATTAGATACTGCCAATCTGTTTTTTTCATTTTTAAATCTCCTCTCTGGCAAATAAATTACGTAGTTTTTGCCACATGTTTTTTATTTCTTTTGATGTTGAATTATTTGTATACTCAGTCAAGGGAATTCCTTGAACAATGGATTTTGTGACATCATCATCGAAAGGAATTTTCCCTAGAAGAGGGACTCTATTCTTTTTACACCAGGTCTCGATTTGAGCGGAATTTTTGAGGTTGATGTCGTACTTGTTGATGCAGCAGGCTGTTTGAGTTTTGA
>JADHWO010000147.1 GCA_016783445.1 Candidatus Aminicenantota bacterium | reverse complement strand
GCAATTTTTTCGACCATTTTTTCCTTACTGAAATTTTTTACCATCTCTTTTCCAACCTGTCCCATTTTCTCTCTTTGTTCTTTATTCTTTATGAGGATCTGGATATATTTTGCCAGTTTTTCTGAATTTCTTACAGGGACCAAAAAGCCGTTCTTCCCGTGAGTGACTAAATCAGGAATCCCTCCGACATTACTGGCCACTATCGGTTTTCCCAGAGCCATTGCTTCCGCTAGAACTCTTCCCATCCCTTCATTAAGAGAAGGAAGAGCAAAAATGTCATAAACCGAGATGATTCTTGCTGCATCGCTCCTCCAGCCCAGGAAAATAATATTGTTATTTATGCCTAGCTCAAGAGCCTGCCTCTTTAAGTTCTGCTCAAGTGGACCATCTCCTGTAAATACAAAAAAGGCTTCAGGGTATTTCGAGATTATATATTTTGCAGCTTTGATCAGGAATTCATGTCCCTTAACAGGCACAAGTCTCCCAACGGTCCCTATGATTAATGATTTCTCAGGAATCCCAAATTCTTTTACAAGATTTTGTTTTTTATCTTCAGATAATTCTTTGAATTTATCTAACTCTATCCCGCTGTAGATAACATCAAATTTATCTTCGTTAGCAATTCTGAATTTTATATAATCTTCTTTTTCTTTATTTGTGAGGGCTATTATTCTGTCGGTTATCCGGGAAACAAGCCTTTCCAGGATTATAAATATCTTTGTTTTAAGGGGACCAAAATAACCAAAAAAAACATGGCCATGCGGAGTATGTACTACAATTGGAATTCGAGCAAGCTTTGCTGCTAATCTACCTAAAAGCCCTGCTTTTGAAGAATGAGTATGGACGATTTCAGGAGATTTTTTTTTAATTATTCTCCATATATCAAGAAATGTTTTTAAATCTTTTATAATATTTGTTCTTCTTACTAAAGAGGGACATAAAATAAACTCAATCCCTTCTTGTTCGAGTCTCTGGATATCTTTTTCCTGTGCTCTAATTTCGTCATATTTCATTTCTGATTCCAAAGATAGTCCAGTCATAAAATAGGATTGGAAATTTCTCTCTTTTAATCCCAATAAGGTTAAATAAGTATTCTGAGCTGACCCCCCCTTATCAAATCTCGTTATAATGTGTAAGACTTTAGGTTTTTGCATATCAGACAACAATTGGTGTTATTACTTCATCAAGGATAACTTTTAATTGATCAGAGTGCCGCTGCCAGGAGTAATTTTTTTCTACATATTCCCGGCAGCGAAGTCTTAAATCGTTATAGCTTTTCTTCTGAATGAAATAATTGTTTATAGCCCACTGGATTCCTGATGCCATTGCCTCAGGAGAAGTTTCCCTGAAAAGAAACTCTGGATCAAAAAGAGATAATATTTCTTTTGTCCCCCCCACTGGAGTACCCAAAACTGGAGTGCCGCAGGCCATGGATTCAGGAGTAATGAGTCCAAAACCTTCCAATTTGCGGGTGGGTAAGATAAAAAAGTCAGCAGCTCCGTAATATTGAGCCAGCAATTCTGATGGAATAAAACCTGCCATGGTCACGTCATTAGACAGGTTATATTGCTGAATAAGATTCTGAAGGTTATCTCTCTCAGGTCCCTCACCTCCCAAGACTAAGTGAATGGCTGTTTTATTTGTTTTTAATATGTGAATACATTTCAAGAGGTTATCCAGACCCATTCTTGGCTCCAGGTTTCTGACAGTCAGAAGATGGATTTTTCCTTCAGGTAGGTTGAGTTTCTTTTTTAAAAACACCCGGTCCTTTGGGGGTTGGAAACTGTTCAGGTCGACACCCCCGGGATTGATAATTATCCTGTCAGCTGGTATGTGAAAGATATCAACTATTTTCTGTTTCATAAATTGACTGAGAACCATAATCTTTGTGGCTCTTTTCAGACAGTACTTTTCTATCCACAACCGGGATTTAACAGGCAGATAATTTCTCAACCGGCTCCTTTTTTCATGTTGTAAAAAATATTCCTCATGTGCGGGGGAATGAAAGACATGAACTATTGGGATTTGGCGGAGTTTTCTCTTCACTAAAAGTGCAAAAGCTGTGAAGGGATGGTGACAGACAGCAGCTAAAAAAGGACCATCTTTGATTATATTGTTATAAAGTTTTGATGATTCCCTTAAAAGAGAATAGAAAAAGCGAGGAATATTGCTTGTGGGAGCGCTGTAACAAGCTTCTTCAAAGCCGGCGATTTTTTTATGTTCCGGCGGGGAGCGGCCCTCTTTTCGTGCAAGGACATAGACCTGTATTCCCTCTCTGGCTAAATCCGAGGCTTGATGGAATATGACTTGCTCAGAACCACTTGCCAGGTTTTCAAGGCTGGCATCAGCGACAAACAAGATCCTCATTTCTTTATAAAATAACCCCAAACAAATCCAATAGCGTAAGCCATATATGCAGAGATGTATATCCAGCGGCCTCTTAGCATATTTTTTATAATGTTTAGTGCGTAGCGCCCGGCTCGATATAAAAGAGTCCGCCTTTCTGCGAAGTCTTTAATATGACTGCCCGGTGTTTCGATAACCCATTGTGGATAAAATTTGTTGCAGAAGGCAGCCAGCTTTCCGTTACGGAAAAACTGTTTGATCAATTTGATAAATGTTGGAGGTGTTAGGTGGGAATAATATGCTCCAGGAACAACTGCTACTTTATATCCTTCCTGTCTGAATTTCAGCCGGAGATAGGGATCCAGTCCTCTGGGTATAAGTTCATTCTCTCCCCCTACTTTTATAAAAACATCTTTTCTTATTATAAGCAGACCATGCTCGGCAAGGTCAGACTCTATAACCTCGTTTACTGGTGGAGAGGCTCGACGGGGAATTTCTCTCATTGTGCGTTTAATGAAATTGGTAGTATCTTCAGGGATAACATTTAAACCGCCAGCCATGCCAATGGTCTTATCGTTTTCCATAACTTCGAGCAATTTTTTTATGGCATCTTTGGAAGCCAGCCTGCTGTCGTCGTCAAGGGTTAAAAGATACTGGCCTCTTGCCATGTTTGCACCTGTATTGATAGCCCTGCCTTGTCTTGAGTCGCCCTTAATTATAATTATTTCAAAGTTTTGAAATGATTGCTCAAAGAGCTGCTTTAATAAAGCAGGAAATAAGCCATTTCGATAGCCATCAGAGGTCGGAATTATAACTGAAACTTTTGGATAACCTTCAAGTTGATTCGATTTAGTCTCCATCACTTCGATTTTCCTGCCTGGAGGAATCCCTGCATCGTTTCGATGTAGGACAAATTTTCTATTTTTGTTCATCGTCCTACGCACATATTTTTTTCCATTTTTACAGAAAATGCTTTTTACGCAGTCATTTCTTCAAGCGAAATTTTGGGTGTGGAGCTTATCTTTTCATCCAGATACAGCCTGGCCCATACCTCAAAAACAATAAGACTCCATATTCGGTGTCCAAACTCTTGTTTTCCATTCTTGTGTTCTTCCAGCATCCACTTCAGGCGTTTTTTATTAAACAAGCCCCTCTTTTCAAGAGAACTGCTAAATAATATTTTACTTGCTAAATCTCCTAGCTCTGTTCGCAGCCATGATGATATAGGTATTGTAAATCCCTGTTTTCTCTGTTTTAAGGTTATTTTAGGCAGATAAGAAGCAAATGCCTTCTTTAATATATATTTTGACGTTAGACCTCTTATTTTATACTCAAATGGGATTCTTGCAGAAAACTCAACCAGTTCCCTGTCCAGAAATGGTACTCTCACCTCCAGGCCATGTGCCATACTCATGCGGTCGACTTTAAAGAGGCAGTCGTCAGGTAGAAAAGAAACTGTATCAACATAGAGCATCTTCTCTTTAATATCAGAGACGTTGGCGGTGGAAAAAAGCTGACCTTGATAATTAGCTGCGTCAAAATTCCCCAGTTCTTCTTTTATTCCATGGGTGTAAAGTTGTTGCCTGAATGAGTAAGAGACCGTGGTTCTGCGTAAAAACGACTCTTCCATGCCTGCATTAAGATCTCCGATAAGCCTGCTGGCTTTACTGCAAAAGCCTGTCCCGTACTCGTGAGTTAGTTTTTTATGTGGTGCCAGTTTTGTTATTCCCTTTCTGATAAAAGAGGGGACTTTATTATAAAAGTGATTATATTGGTGTCTTCTTGTCCATTCGTATCCCCCGAATATTTCATCCCCTCCATCACCTGAAAGAGCAACTTTAACCTTTTCTCTGGTTAACTTTGAAATATAAAAGGTGGGAATAATAGAATTATCAAAGAAAGGTTCGTCCAGATGCCATATCAGTTCTGGAAGTATTTGTGTCATTTTAGGCTTTACTTTAAATTCGTGGTGATTAGTCCCGTATCGATTAGCAACTGCAGCAGCATAATCCAGTTCATCTTTTTCGCTTGAGTTAAAACCAATAGAAAACGTATCGATTGATTTCTCTCCAATTTTATTCATTAAGGCAACAACGATGCTGGAATCTAGACCACCGCTTAAAAAAGCACCTAAAGGTACATCACTAACCAGATGTCTTTTAACAGCTCTGCTGAATGTTTCAATGAGTTTTTCAATCAGCTCATTTTCAGATAGATCGTTTTTGGGGAGGTATTGAATGGACCAGTAAGGTTTTACGCTTAATTCCTTAGATTCATAAGTCAGAAAAGATGCGGGTGGAAGTTTTTTGATATCTTGAAAGATTGTTCTTGAACTAGGGATGTAGCCGTAAGTGAAGTAAAAATCCAGAGCTTTAAAATCGAGCTGCCTTGAGACTTCCTCAAGCAGCAGCAGCGCCTTAATCTCTGAGGAAAAGTAAAAATTATCACCTTTAAAGACATAAAAAAGAGGCTTGATTCCCATTCGATCCCTGGCCATAAAAAGCCTTTGTCTTTTTTTATCCCAGAGAGCGAAGGCGAACATGCCATCCAGTTTATTTACGCAATGTTCCTCCATGTCCTCATAAAGATGAACGATCACTTCAGTATCACTATTCGACCGGAATGTATGTCCCTTTTCCTTTAATTCTTTAGTTAGTTCTCCATAGTTGTAAATCTCACCGTTAAATACAACAAGGGCTGAATTTTCCTCGTTTCCCATGGGCTGGTTTGCTTTCTCAGATAGGTCGATTATGGAGAGTCTTCGGTGGCCCAAACCAACAACTGCTTTGTCTGTGTCTGTACAATAAAATCCATCGCTGTCCGGACCCCGGTGGGCCAAGATATTGGTCATTTTAGCAAGAGTGCCTCTATAGTCTTTTGCTCCTGCTGTGTTTTTAATTATAAATCCGCAAATACCACACATAAGGAGTACTTCCTATTTTTTAAAGTTGAGTCTTTTTTGAAAGAACCAGGATGAAAGACCTAAAAAACAGGAGATCTAACCCTGTAAAAGCCCATTTATATAAAGAGGATAATTTCCAATCAGCCTGCTGATAAATCCTTGTATCAAATCCTACGGACTTACA
>JADHWO010000038.1 GCA_016783445.1 Candidatus Aminicenantota bacterium | reverse complement strand
ATTTTGCTCAAGTACTAATAAATATCGCAAGAGATTTATACACTGATGATGAATTTGGAGTAAAACTTGACGAAACAGTTTATGCTTTCGATTCATCAACAATTGATCTGTGCCTTTCTCTTTTCCCTTGGGCAAGATTTCGAAAAACAAAAGGGGCTATCAAGCTACATACTTTATTGGATCTACGCGGCAGCATTCCATCATTTATCTTTATAACTGACGGAAAAGTCCATGATGTTAATGTGCTCGATGAGCTTATCCCAGAGCCTGGGGCCTTTTATATTATGGATCGTGCCTATCTCGACTTCGAACGGCTTTATATTTTGAATCAATGCATGGCCTTCTTTGTCATCCGGTCCAAAAGAAATACAAAGTTTCGACGTCTCTATTCACACCGGATAGATAAATCAACTGGATTACGATGCGATCAGACGATTGTCCTTACCGGCGTAAAAACAAAAAAGCATTACCCTGATAAACTTCGCCGAGTCAAGTTTTTCGATGAGGAAAAAGATAAGAAACTATCATTCCTATCAAATAATTTCATCGTACCACCTTTGGTTATAGCAGATCTCTATAAATGTCGGTGGCAAGTAGAGCTTTTCTTCAAATGGATCAAGCAACACTTACGAATAAAAGCTTTTTATGGTACAAGTAAAAATGCAGTAAAAACCCAAATCTGGATTGCCATCTCAGTTTATGTACTGGTAGCTATAGTAAAAAAACAGCTAAGATTGCACGATTTAAGCCTTTACACAATTCTACAGATTTTGAGTGTAACCCTTTTTGAAAAAGAATCATTATTACAGATACTTACAGCTTCGAAATACGGTAATATCACTCAACCGTATTCTAACCAACTGAAATTATTTGACTATTAACCGGACACTACTGATTGCTTATATATAACATGTGCAAAATCTACTCACAAAAACGTATGTAAAAAGCGTATCAGGATGAACCCCGCTAATGGATTGATATATTAGCAGAAGTATTAGCCGAAGGCAAGTTGGAGACCCTGAGCTTGTCGCGGAGGGGTAATTGTAAAATGCGGGAAGCCTTTAAAAATGAAAATAACTACGTTCTATTAAAAGATTTTTAATAATTTAAGGGCGTCCCCTTTTACTAAATTTCCTCTCTCTTTTATTCATATCCCTGGCAGAGATTATTCTAATTGAATTAATGCTTAAAACTAATTTTCTTTTTCCATCATTTCTTTTATCTTTTTTTCCTCCCACTCCTTGCCTAAAAACTTGCCTTTGAGAATGAAAACTTTTGAGGCATGAAGAACAATGCCAATTCCCCAGAAAATAGTCACCCAATAGAACCATAGGTTGTCAGGGCTTGTAATAAGATTGATAACGATGAGAAATATATTAACTGCAACATACGTAATCAAGTTTCGGTAGAAGTCTTTTAACTCTTTTACGCGTTTCTTAGCCTCTTCGTACTTTTCGTCATTCATAATAGCCCCCTTGTTGGCATTAATTAAATTTGCATTTAACTTGCGGTTTCAGTTCCTTTTCGAGGTTACTCAGATGCATGCCCTAAAACCCAATTATGAGCCTGTTCTAATTCATTGAAAGAGAAGTCCTTAACTTCAGCTTCAACAAAGTGATTACCAAGTTTTTCAGCAATATTACCTATAGGTGAGTCTGTAACGAATGCTATATGAGTCACTTTTTGGTGATGATCTTTGATAAATTTAAGATGTGTGATTAGTGCTGCAAATGAATCCCAACCCGGAAATGATTTTACATGGATTATGATTCCATTCAACTTTCCTAATTTCTCTATGAAAGGGTCAATTGCCTTAGCTGCAGATTCGAAATCGCTTTTAGTTAATGCGCCATTAGGCTCCAAAATCACTATACCATCTTTTTTATCCAAATTAACAGTCAGCATGTAATTACTCCTCTGGGGAAAAAATATATTTGATGCGATTGTTCTGCGATTAAGTTCCCCCTCTTTTTGTCGAACGACTTCACCCTATCAATCGCATTCTTTCGGATACTCTCGTAGAAGAGCGTGTAGTCAAACTCTGGGAGTATCCCCGGCATAGCCGGGGGCTTACCGAGGATTAGTTAGCTTGGTCAGACTCCATTCCGATTCCGGACCCACTATATAGCTGGGTGCTGGCAATCTCGTCTGAAACTTTAAGCTTTTTTAATGAGACTCACAATAAATAATAGGATGATCGCACCAATTACCGCGGTAATCAAAGATCCAATGAGCCCACTGGCAGCAATTCCGAATTGTCCGAACAAAAAGCCACCCAATATGGCTCCAACGATGCCAACAATAATATTTCCAATCAGACCAAAACCGCGTCCCTTCATAAGCTGCCCAGCAATCCAACCAGCGACAGCACCTATGACTAAGAAAATAACCAAACTTGTAATGTCCATGTTCCCTCCTCTTTGAAGTGTCTATTTTTTTCTGCGCCACCATCTTACTCTCGGTGGGCACCTAATGTCACGCCTCACCAGACGCTGGTAGGCGCGTTCGCGCGGCTTTCAGCAGTATGGTGGATGCACTTGTGTACGCCCGGCAAGTCGGAGATCCCGAGCTTGTCGCGGGCGTGAACCCTCTTAATGGTTAGATATATTAGCAGAAGTATTAGCTGATGGCAAGCCATAGGTCCTGAGCTTGTCGTGGGGACGCAGATCCCGAACTTGTCGCTGGGACGTTTTCGTGAAGCAGGGAAGTAATCAACATATAAGGCAAACTCTCCGGGGGAGTCAGTAGGGTAGGGCAAGGTCTCAACATTAGCGGAATCTTATGTCCCCTTTTTCAATAGGTAAGTTAACAGAAGATGTTACCCCTATATTTTCAATGTCAAGTTAATGTCCTAATCAAGATGTGACACCATTTCCGTAAAACTTATTGAAAATTCATTAAATTACCCTTGACAACGCCATTTGGCATTATCTTATGACGGGATAAGCTCTGTGAACCGCCCTTTGCGGACCCGCATGAGGGGTGGTGTGGGGAGGGGGAGTTAAAGACTCCCCTTTACCCGATTAGCCCTTTTATTCGCTTTCCCTCGTGATCTTTACCGCCGAACAGACTATGGCAAAAATGGTCATTCTCCACGCGTAATCTCTTCCGCTATTAATTCAGCTTGTTTCAAAACTGTTTCAGTTGCCAATTTCTGCATATCCGGTGGATAGCCATACTGCCGTAATGTTCTTTTTACAATGACCTTTAATTTCGCCTTTACGCTTTCCTTAATTGTCCAGTCGATGGAAGCATTGGCCTTTACCTTTTCAAACAACACAACTGCCAATTCCCTCAGTTTGTCTTTTTCCATTAACTCACGAGCACTGTCGTTATTGGCAATGGCCGTATAAAAAGCATATTCAAAATCAGACATCCCCATTTCCTGAGGCTCTTTATCCATCTTCTGGATTTCTTTGCTCAATTGAATTAATTCTTCAATGACTTCTGCTGCTGTTAAAATCTTGTTGTGATACTTCCTGATGGATTCTTCCAGCATTTCCATGAGGGTTTTGCTTTGTATCAGGTTCTTTTTAGTTCTTGTTTTTATTTCGTCATTCAGCAGTTTTTTTAAGACTTCAAGAGCAATGTTTTTATGCTCCATGTTTTTGACTTCCAAAAGAAACTCTTCTGAAAGGACGGAAATATCGGGTTTGCTGATTCCGGCGGCATCGAAAACATCTACAACCTTCTCGGTTACCAATGCCTTATCAATGACCTGCCTGATCGCTGTTTCCATTTCCTCATCCGTTTTGCCGGTACCCGTGACGTCAAATTTCGCCAATCGGGATTTTACCGCCTGAAAAAATGAGACCTCATCTTTTACATCCATTGCCTGTTCGTGGGGGATGGCAATGGAAAAAACCTGGGACAGGACGGTTACTTCATTGATGTATCGCTTTTTCCCGTTTTCCAAACCAAGGATATGTTCTTCTGCGGCAAGAATAAGAGAAAGCTTTTTACCTGTGTCAGCTTCGAAGTATTCTTCATAGGCAAACTCATGGAACATTTGAGAAACGACTTCCAGTTTCTCCAGCATCATTTGAACCGCTTTTTCCTGTGCGATTGCCGGGTCGCCTTTCCCACCGCTATCCGAGTAAAAAGACAAAGCTTTTTTCAGGTCTGATGCAATACCAAGGTAATCAACCACAAGTCCACCGGGTTTATCCTTATAGACGCGATTGACCCGCGCAATGGCCTGCATCAGATTATGGCCTTTCATGGGTTTGTCTATGTAAAGGGTGTGCATTGAAGGAACATCAAAACCCGTCAGCCACATATCCCGGACAATAACCAGTTTGAGTTCATCTTCCGGATCTTTCATTCTATCGGCTAATGCTCTACGCTGCTCTTTGGTTGTATGGTGTTTGGAAATTTCAGGGCCATCAGAAGATGCGGAGGTCATCACCACTTTGATAACGCCTTTTTTCGTGTCTTCACTGTGCCACTTGGGTTTGATGTCGATGATTGCTTTATAGAGATCGGCGGCAATTCGGCGAGACATGGTAACAATCATGGTCTTGCCTTCAAATACTTCCTGTCTTTGTTCAAAATGATTGATGATATCCTGAGCTACTTGTTTTATCCGGTCTTCACTGCCAATGAGCGCTTCCAGTTGTGTCCATTTCGCCTTGGCTTTTTGAGTCACGGTAAGTTCGCTCACTTCCAATTCATCATCCAAATCGGCAACAAGTTTTCTGCCTTCTTTACTGAGGTTAATTTTCGCCAGTCTGCTTTCGTAAAAAATTCTGACCGTTGCACCATCATCAATCGCTTGCAGGATATCGTAAATATCAACATAGTTGCCAAATACAGCCGGGGTGTTGACATCGGTGCTTTCAATGGGCGTTCCGGTAAAGCCAAGATACGTCGCATTTGGCAGTGCATCACGCAGATACTTGGCAAATCCGTACACAATCTTTTTGCCGACAACATTGCCATTTTTGTCCTTGTCATCTATGGTCTTGGCTTTAAAACCATACTGTGTCCGGTGGGCTTCATCAGCAATGACAATGATGTTTCTTCTCTCCGACAGGGTTTCATAAACATTGCCCTCATCGGGTTGGAATTTCTGGATGGTGGTAAACACCACGCCGCCCGATGCAACCTTGAGCAGCTCCTTCAAGTGGCCTCTGTCTTCCGCCTGCACCGGTTCCTGCCTGAGCAGTTGTTTTGATGCGGCGAAGGTATCAAACAACTGGTCGTCCAGATCGTTTCTGTCGGTAATGACCAGAACCGTGGGGTTGTCCATTACCAGGACAATCTTTCCCGTATAAAAAACCATGGAAAGCGATTTGCCGCTGCCCTGAGTATGCCAGACCACGCCGCCTTTCCGATCTCCTGAAGGCTGTTTCTCAACACCCGGCAAGCCATAACTTGCAGGGGATTCTGCTATCTTTTCCCGCTGTGTTTTTTTCTGCAAAGGCAAATATTCAGCAGCTCTTAACGTAGATTCAACAGCCCTGTTTACAGCATAATATTGATGATAGGCCGCCAGTTTTTTTTCTGTCTGGATGGAAATGATATCTGTATCTTTATCTTCTTTTTTCGATTTTTCAAAAACAATGAAATGACGAATCAAGTCCAGTAGGGTTTTCTTATTCAGCATGCCCTTGATCAGGGTTTCCATTTGCCCGATCAATGGCGAGGCTTCCACATTGCCGTCCGATGTTTTCCAAGCCATAAAGCGGGAGAATCCAGAGGAAATAGTACCGGCTTTTGCTTCCAGACCATCTGAAATAATCATAAAGCCATTGTATGTAAAAAGGCTGGGTATCACCTGCTTGTAGGTCTGGATCTGCCTGAATGCCGACCTTATGGTCGCATTTTCATCCGCCGGGTTCTTGAGTTCAATGACAACTAAAGGCAGGCCATTGACAAAGAGGATCACATCGGGGCGTTTGTTGGCATTGTTTTCGATGACGGTAAATTGATTGGCAACGATAAAATCGTTATTTTCGGGATTCTTGAAATCAATAAGCCAGACCAGATCTCCTCGGCTGTTCCCGTCCTTCTGGTAGCTGACCTTTATGCCTTCGGTCAGCATTCGGTGAAAGGCTTCATTGTTGGCAATGAGTTCAGGGGAGTTTAGCCTCTGAATCTGTTTGATAGCATCTTCCCGGATATCTGTTGGAATAGACGGGTTAATCCTGCCGACGGCGGTTTGCAGTCGCTCTGTGAGCAGTACATCTTCAAAGATTTCTCTTTCCGGTGTTTCGCTGTCCGGGGCAATGTCTGGGGCGTAGATGTATTGGTAGCCCTGCTTTTCAAGGACTTCGATGGCAAACTTTTCAATTGCGCTTTCTGTTATTCTTTCCATTTTCTACAGTGCCTTAGTTTTCGTAATTAACCCGGACTTCACCTCTTATCAGTTTTGGCAATAGTGTATTTCGGAGTTTTTCGAGGGTGCGGATTTGAGATTTGTTTTGCCGTATTTTGTTTAATAGCAAGTCTGATTCTTTTTCAAATTCGTGCAATTTATTTTCTGACGGTAGGCTTATCTCTATTTCTTTAATATCGGATTGTCGAATTAGTGGTTGAGTGCTGCCAACATTATATTCCTCAAGTTTTGCCGTTTTGAGTACAAAGTAGATAAAATTGAAATAATTTTTTGGTTTAATTACAAGTGTATTATCTGACAGCCAGACTTTTTCATTTTCAACTCTAAAGATGTTCCCAAGTGTACCGACACGCCCAGTAAATAACAGGCTTTCGTTAAACAAAAATTCATTCGTTCTGCCAATCTCTCCATTTGCACCAAGTACAGGATATGCCCCATTTTCAGATAAGTGCTCTTTTTTCAACCCTTTTCCACTTGAAATATTGATTAGGCTATCCAATTTAACTATCTCCCAATCCTTCTGCGCTTCCTCCACAAACCACTGCCTGAAAAGCGTTTCCGCCATGGCTTCGAGGGTTTTGTTCTGGCGGTGGAGCAGGTCTATTTTGTCGTCGAGACTGGAAAGGACTGAGGCGATGGCTTTTTGTTCGGGGAGAGGAGGGAGCGTAAGATCAACTGATTTTAGGGAAGATAAGGGGCTACTTATAGCTGGTACTCCCACTTGAGACTCATTCTTAAGTAATTCGTATTGCCCGATATCTGATTTAAAGAAATAGAACAGGTAATTTTCATCTAATTTATTTTTATCAACAGTAAGTTTCATCCCGGATTGGGATACAACATATCTTGGATATTTTCCTTTGGGGATTAAGCCAACTTGTCCTATTGTCCCTCGGTGAGTAAAAACTAAATCATTAGGAAAACAATTACTTTTCTTTAGTTCATCAGCTTTTTCATCGCTTAAGCAAACAAAATCTCCACCAACGTATTTGTAAAAATTCAAATTTTTTCCGCGAATTACCGGAACACCAGATTCAATGAAATTTTCTGCTTTTATATTTGAACCAAATGGCCCCATTGCAAAATCAATAGCAACATCAGCCAGTTTATATTCCTTCCTCTCACCCATCGATCTTCATCTCCCTTAATCGCGTGAGCATCTCAACCGCCCCGATATCAATCTTCGAGAAGGCAAACCATTTTTTCCCAAGATCTTTTAATGATGCTCCGAAATGAAAAACCTCTTTGTCGTCTATTATAATGAACCTGTCATGCGCGTATTTAAACCTTTTCATTTCCACAGGCGGATATTGAGAATTATGTTTTTTCACATCCAGAGCGATCTGCCTTGTAATTGTCTTTGTAAAGATTTTAACCGTTACTCCCTTTTTTCTTTTTGTAAGCAACAGCAGGACTGAATCGTCAATATAATTATCAATAATAATGATCGATTTTTTTGCTTTCCTGATAAGATCGGAAACAAATTGATAAGCATCAAAAATCTGTCCATCAAAAAAGATGCCCTGCTTTGGCTTTATACTTCGTTCCTCAATGGCATTGAAGATTTGTTCAAATTTCTGGTCGGTTTCTTCCTTATGTTCTATCTGCTTTCTTTCCACCCTATCGAGACGTTGAAAAACCTCTGCATTTGAAGCGATAAACCGCCGCATGGCTACAAAAGCCCGCATAATCTTAATATTGACTTCAATCGCCCTTTCGCTGGTGAGAACCGATGAGATGGTTGCGACACCCTGTTCCGTGAAAACAAAGGGAAGCGAACCGCCCAGATGCTGCCTTGAAGGTATCGCATTTTGCGATACCATGAGATCGGTCCCTTCTTCCGTGAGCTGAAACATGAAATCGGAGGGAAAACGCTTGATATTTCTCTTTACCTGTTCTCTGAGTCTAATTGGTTTCACACCATAAAAAACGGCCAAATCTCTGTCCAGCATTATCTGAACATCGCGGAGGGTATAGATCCTGTTTTGAATTTCTTCATTTTTAATCAGTCCATTTCCGCTCATAACAGCTTTACCTTCCGCAGGTTTTCAGCAATCAGCGCGTTTAACCTCGCTTCCTCCTCCAACTGCTCCTCAAACTCTACTTTCAGTCTGGTAAACCGCTCATTAAAATCAAAATCATCTTCGTCGTCCGGCAAGCCCACATAACGCCCCGGTGTCAGAACATAATCCAGTTCATTAACCCGTTCAATGGAGGCGGAATTGCAGAACCCTTTGACATCTTCATAATCACCGTCAGGATTACGCCAGTTGTGATAGGTTCCAGCTATGGTGGCGATATCTTCGGCTGAAAACTCCCGTGTTCTGCGGTTGATCAGATGCCCCATATTGCGGGCATCAATAAAGAGGATTTCATCGGTGCGGTTGCGGAACTTGCCGTTGGCTTTGTTTCGGCTCAAGAACCATAAACTGGCGGGGATCTGCGTATTCAAAAACAATTTGGCAGGCAGGTTGACGACACAATCCACCAGGCGGGCTTCAATCAGTTCTTTGCGGATGTCGCCTTCACCGGATGTCTTGGAGGTCAAGGAACCCTTTGCCAGTACAAAACCGGCCTGACCGCTGGGGCTTAAGTGATACAGGAAGTGTTGTATCCAGGCATAGTTGGCGCTTCCGGTGGGCGGCGTGCCGTATTTCCACCTGCCGTCTTTGCGGAGGAGATCACCGCTCCAGTCGCTGTCATTAAATGGTGGGTTGGCAATCACATAATCGGCTTTTAAATCCTTGTGAGCGTTATTTAAAAATGATCCTTCGTTGTTCCATTTTACCTGGGAACTGTCGATGCTCCGAATCGCCAGATTCATCTTTGCCAACCGCCAAGTGGTCTGATTGCTCTCCTGACCATAAATGGAAATATCATTCACTCTGCCTTGATGGTCGGCTACAAACTTTTCCGACTGCACAAACATGCCACCGGAACCACAACAGGGGTCAAACACCCTGCCTTTGTGTGGCTCCAGCATTTCCACCAGCAGTTCAACAACGCTTCGCGGGGTATAGAACTGTCCGCCCTTTTTCCCCTCTGCCAGAGCAAATTCGCCAAGGAAATATTCAAACACATGCCCCAGCACATCGGCACTTCGGGCTTTGGCATCACCCAGGGCAATGTTTCCAACAAGGTCAATCAAACCGCCAAGATTGGTGGGGTCAAGATTGCCCCTGGCATAGACTTTCGGCAACACATCCCGAAGCGAAGGATTGTCCTTTTCAATGGCATCCATCGCATTGTCAACCTCTTTGCCGATTTCCGGCAATTTGGCTTTGGATTGCAGATAGGACCAGCGGGCAATTTCCGGTACAAAAAAGACATTCTCCGCCTTGTATTCGTCCTTATCTTCCGGGTCGGCGCCGGCATATTCGCCTTCACCTTTTTTAAGCTTGCTGAATAATTCTTCAAAGGCATCAGAAATATACTTCAGGAATATCAAACCCAAAACAATGTGTTTGTATTCCGCGGCATCAATATTTTTCCTGAGCTTATCGGCTGCTTTCCAAAGCTGTTTTTCAATCGGCTCTTCGGTGTTGTTGTTCTTTTTGGCTTTTGCCATTTATTTCTCCAGTTCTTCATTCACTTTTCATGACCGACAAGGAAGTCGAATGCTCTTTCTGCTTCCTGACAACCTGTTCATCATGTAGGGCTCGCCCCACCTTCACAGGCGGCAGGTAAAGTCGCTAAAAATTTAAAAGGATAATAAAATAAAGCAAACCCAAGCCAATCTAAAATGCCCCATCTTCTAGCCGTCCTTGTGTAAGGTGTTGTGTACGTACGGCATGTCGAAGATCCCGAAACTTGTCGGGGGGCGTGAACTTATGGGGTGCCTCGCCCGCCTCGGGCGGGAAGTCCCCTATACGCCTGTCCTGTAGCTATGAAAGGCTATCATTTGTAATATTGCTTATATATAACATGTGCAAAATCTACTCACAAAAACGTATGTAAAAAGCGTATCAGGATGAACCCTGCTAATGGATTGATATATTAGCAGAAGTATTAGCCAAAGGCAAGTCGGAGATCCAGTCGGAAATCCAGAGCTTGTCGTGGGGTCAAAGGCCCAGAGCTTGTCGTGGGGTCGGAGATCCCGAACTTACAGCGGGGGGCGTTTACGTGAGAGATTGTCTGAAGCTTGTCCGCGGGCGGGCTTGCCTGCCTCAGGCAGGGAAGCCTAAGTACAAAGCTATGAGCCAAGCCTGCCCCGGACTTGATCCGGGGGACAGAAACAGCATACAAGGAGACCTTTGAAAAATGCTCAATTTTGTTTAAGGTCAAGTCGAAGATCCCGAGCTTGCCGCGGAAGAAGGCGAAAATTTTAACCACAGTAATACATTGAGTATTTCGAGGATTAAAATTTGAGTCTGAAGCAGAGATTGAGCAAAAGGGGGCGTTTTTCAAAGGTCTCGATAAGTTAACAGAAGATCTTACCCCAATATTTTCAATGTCAAATTAATACCCTAATCAAGATGTGACACCAGTTCTTCTCTCATAGTGTGTGAAATGTTGCAATGCAAGACCTGACCCCATTCACTGCTTTTTGGAAGCTATATGTGGCGATTCACGCTCTAAAGAAATTTGTTTTGCAAGGTAAATCTTTGCCAAGCTCTGGTAAGGCACATCTTTTTTGTTCGCAAGGGTCTTTAGTTCTGCCAGCATATCCTCCGGAAGTCGAATCGAAATCGACTTTACCGACGGCTTTAATTTGGGAAAAGAAGCCCTCTTGAATTCTCTTTTATCAAAATAATCAAGAGGAGAATGAGTCGACCAGAACTCTCTCTCCTCATCCTCATTCTTAAAGTATGGAATAATTTTATCCTTTTTCATCGTAAAATTTCCTCTCTCTTTTATTCATATCCCTGGCAGAGATTATTCTAATTAAGTTATCCCTCTTGGTGAATATGACGACAAGAAAACGATCTGCATCTGTTTTCCCAAAAGCAGCCCACCGTTTTTCAGGGACAGAATGCTTTGGATCATCAAGGACAAGAAGAGGTCTGTTAAAAAATATCTGTTCACATTCCCAGTTTTCGACATTATGCTTAATGAGGTTTTTATCTATGTTTCCTCTGTCCCACTGGAATCTTAAAAATTGTTCAAATACCTTTTCCATTGATCTGAAGTGTATATGATAATAATATACAAGTCAAGCTATTTGAAGGAAAGATGTATAACATTTTTTGCCGCCGAACATTGCGGCTAACCGGCTGGCAATGGTGCGTAGCGGAATTGCCAGTAAGTGTTGATGCGGTTGTGTACGCCCGTCATGTCGCAGATCCCGAACTTGTCGCGCGCGGGGGCGTTTCTGTGAGAGACCGTCTGAAGCTTGCCTGCCTCAGGCAGGGAAACCTAAGTGCAAAGCTATGAGCCAGAACCTGTCTTGAGCCTGTTAAAGGAGACAGAAATAGCATATAAGGCAAACTCTCCGGGGGAGTCAGTAGGGTAGGGCAAGGTTTCAACATTAGCGGAATCTTATGTACCCTTTTTCAATAGGTAAGTTAACAGAAGATGTTACCCCTATATTTTCAATGTCAAGTTAATGTCCTAATCAAGATGTGACACCATTTCCATGGTGATGAATCAAAATAAAATGAAAATTAAGATAGACATCTCCAGTAATCACTAAGAATTCTCTTAATCTCGCTTAAAACCGTCTTGGTGGCGTTAATCGATGGATCCATTTGAAATCGTGGGGGAATTGAATCTAACTCTTCTATGGTAATTTTAATATCTGCAAGTCCAGCAATCAAAGCTGACCAGCCGTAGGGGAGGATTTTTTTGTTGTAGCCGGATGCGATAAGATCAATGACCTTTCCATCGCAGATTTTACTCATCTCTCTGACCTTATCACCTATCATTTTGAAGCCTTTTATGGGAAGGCCCAACTGGGTGAGTCCGTCACCGAAATATGGATCTGATCCACCATTTCTGATAATGATTTGAGGTTTAAATTCTTCAACAACCGGGTGAATTAGCTCATCAAATATATATTGATACGAATCATAGCCTGCATGGACAGGAAGCGGGAAATTGATAGTGAAACCCTTTCCATTATGTATACCGATGTCCGTTAGAAATCCTGTTCCAGGGTAGAGAGTCCTGGGATCTTGATGAAGATCAATAAACAAGACATTAGGGTCGTCATAAAAGTACTCACAAGTCCCATTTCCAGCATGGGCATCGGTATCTAAAATCAATATCTTTTCTAATCCATAAGTATCTATTAAGTACCGGGCTGTAAAGGCAACATCATTGTAAATACAAAAACCCTCCCCATAGTTTTCTTTTGCATGATGCATTCCCCCACCGATAGATACCACTTTTTTGAATTTTCCCTTCTCTACAAGATCAGCAGCAAATTTAGCTTGACCAACTATCAGTCTTGCCGCCTCTTCAACCATTCCTGGTGTTCCAATCGGCATGTTATCTCCACTGTGAAACCGATAAAAATTTTCATCATACTTTAAACCAGAACTGGCGGTACTGAAAAATGTCTTGGTAAAATCAATATAATCCTTCGAACATATTTTACGCAAGTCTTCATCAGAGGCCCATTCTGCGCTGAGAATCTGGTAAGAGGCATCATTAAACTTGTCTTTTAAGAATTTGGGGAATACTTGATATCGATCCCCCCTAAAAGAGTGACCTGGACCAAAATCATACTCTTTTAATTCTTCTCTATAAAGAATAGCTATTGCCATTTTAGTCTCCCTTTTGTTTACTTATATTCAAGACCTATTAATATAACTCTATGTGTGACCCAAGTAGAGCATCCACCAGGTGGCATAATAATCTGTCCATGGCCAGGGAAAGCCATCTATGGTAAAAGGCCCAGGACTTGAATCATACAATTCGTGATTATCTTATTAACACGAAGATTCTATTTTTGTCAGGAAAAATTATGTGCCGAGGAAGTTAAATGGAAGGAAGCTTAAGCAACAAACTTTTAGGAGCCGGCAAGGCAGCCTTTTACGGGTTTCTGGGTGCTACTGCAATTATCCATATCACTCCACTTGTCAGGCCAATTTTTAGAGATTTTGAAGACAGATTTATCCGTGAAAAACATAATGAATTTGAAATAGCAACATTATTGATTGTTGGCTTTCTTACCTTGATCATGGAACCTGTAACCTATTTAGTAAACTTGGCAATAACTTTAGAAAGACATGGTTTCATAGCATTTATGTGGCTTGCACCTGTTGCCATTTCTCAAACCTACGCCCTAATTAGATGGCTTTTGCAAAGGAGATAGCAACAGTATATAAGGCCAAGTCACGGGGAGAGTCAGTAGGGTAGGGCAAGGTCTCAATATTAGAGGAATCTTATGTCCCCTTTTTTAATAGATAAGAGGCCTTTGAAAAATGTTCAATTTTGTTCAAGGTCAAGTCGAAGATCCCGAGCTTGCCGCGGGAGAAGGCGAAAATTTTAACCACAGTAATACATTGAGTATTTCGAGGATTAAAATTTGAGTCTGAAGCAGAGATTGAGCAAAAGGGGGCGTTTTTCAAAGGTCTCGATAAGTTAACAGAAGATGTTACCCCTATATTTTCAATGTCAAGTTAATATCCTAATCAAGATGTGACACCATTTCGCGGCTACCCGATTATGTTTTCTCTTTATATTCTCGAAAGCTGGCCAGCAAATCCGCAAACGACTTCGGTTTATATTTCTTGAAACCTTCCTCGTCCACGTACACGAAATCATACTTTACATCTGACTGCATCCCGTTGATGTCCTCGCACCACTGGCGTATCCGCTGGACTTTCAACGGTACGTCTAAGTCTTCTTGCCCCTTGGTCTCCACCACCACAATTCGCCCATCTATCAGTTTCACCAGAAAGTCAGGATAGTAGTTGGAAATGTCGCCATCGGAGTTTACGTAATCGAGCTTGAAATGCACGGCCAGATAGTTCTTTGCGTATGACAGTACGTCTGAGCAATCTTCGAGGAAACCGGCGAAGCGGAGTTCCAGTTGGCTGTCACCTATGATTCGGTTGAAGACGCTTTTCTTCGGGACCAGGTAGCCTTGGTCTTTGGCTACAAAGGGGCGGGTCTGGCGGAGCTTGATAGTGTCGCGAATTTCGGCGTTGCCTTTGTCTTGCACAGTAAGGGCGTTGATTGCCTTCTTGAAGGACTCGATCAGCATTTTTGTTGTGGCCACTTCGGACAGGTTGCGCAAGGTGTTGGGGCTTTCGAGTTCTACCGGGCGGTCAAACAATTCGTCCTTTACGAATGCTTTGACTTTGCCATATAGAACGTCGTAGCCGCTGACCAGGCGCAGATCCTTCATGATGGTTTGCGCAAAGTAGCCGATCACGCTTCGGTAATCGGCGACACCGGCCGTGTCGAGAATCGTGGTATGGGTAACCTCGCCGGTGGTGATGTCCTTGAAGACGATCTCCCGTTGCTCTTCCTCACTGAACTGCAGGTAAGCCACGAGTTGATGACCCAGGGCGGCCACGTCCAGGTCGTTGAGGTTCTTGTATTCCCGGTAGACGCGGGGCGTCAGGACAGGGATTTCAATGTCCAGCGCATCGATGTCTTTTTTCTCGTTGTCTCTGTCAATCTCAACCACCAGCGGCGTTTTGGGCGCAGTTCCCTCGCCCATCGCCTTACGTTCCAGAACCACGCCTTCGGCCTGGATAGATTCGACGAAGTCCATAAAGGCATTGGTGCCGACTACGCTAACGTATTCCTCTGTACCGTCAGGGTACATCTTGCGAAGTCCACGGCCCAGCGTTTGTTCCGGGAGAATGTTGCTCTTGGCTGAATAGGCGCGCAGTCCGACGATTGTGGTAACGTTGCGCACATCCCATCCTTCCTTGAGCATCATCACGGAGATTATAGCCTTATAGGGATTGTCGGTATCGTCAATTTCATTGGCCTGTTTACGTAAGGATTCCAGTACGTCTTTGGCTTTACCTGACTGCGCCTCGGAAATCTCGCCGTTGTTCTTTGTATGGATAACTAGGACAGAGTCCTTTAAGTCGGGATAGTGGCCTTCCAGGTATTCCGCGGCGTCGTCGCAGTTGCGCGTGTCGTCGGTCATTACGAACAGGATGGCTTTTTTACCGAGCTTCTGGTGCTCGGCATACGCCTTGCGCCATTCAATCACGCCTAGATCAATGTAGTCGGCATACTTCTCAGTGTACTTTGCGCTCTGGCGCTCGCTGAGCTTCGCTCGGCTTGGGGCGTCGGGAAGGACAGGGTGTTTGACCACGTTTTGTGATATAGCTTCGACCAAAGGATAATCGGCGATGGTCTGCACAAAGATTGCACCGTTATTGTGTTTCGGCGTGGCGGTTACATCAAGTTGGAGAGAGAGGGCGGCTTCTTTCTGTTTGAGGCGGTTGTGGATGTCTTCGATGGATTTGAACCAGGCCATGCGCGGATCGTGGATGTGGTGTGCCTCGTCATTCAAGACCATCAGCTCGTCGATATCGCGTACGATTATACCCAAATCCACCTTGGAATCTGTGGTAGCCCCGGTAGGCCGCTTGCCCAGGAAATAGTCCATGGTGTTTTCATCGTCCGGTGAAGGGGGAATATCGTTGCCGGCATAGACACGGTGGATATTGGTAAGGTAGATATTGCCGGTGGGCCTGGTGATGCTGACCTCATCCTGCTTGTGCAGGGTGAGTTGAAAATCATCGCGCCAGTTACGGCCGTCTACACCGTTGTCTGGGAGCACCGGATCCTCGAAGAAGATGCGGAGTCCTTGAAAGTCTCGATAGATACGGTCGAGCACAATGATGTTGGGCGTGATTACCAGAAAGTTGCGCGCCAGTTGGGAGTCCGGCTCGTAGAGTTTGTGGAAGAAACTCCACGCCAGCGCAAGGCTGAGGACCTTGGTCTTGCCGCTTCCGGTAGCCATTTTGACTACAAAGCGCCGCCATGTCTCGTCGAACATGCTTCCCGATACAAGACCGCTTGCATCGAAGCGCATCATGTCGTGCTTATCTTGAACGCCTGCAACATCGTACAGGTAAACGATCGTTTCCAATGCTTCACGTTGGGCAAAATAATACTGAAACTGGCTCATGGCCCCGTCGGCTTGCTGCAGCATGTGCGGAGTATTGAACCACCAGTTGAGCAGGCTTTTGCTGGTGTCGGCCGCGCCGACGTAGCCGCCGTCCCGGAACTCCTTCACTTTCTTGCGCAGTTGCGAGACCAAGGGCGGCATGAGTTTGTCCATGGTCGTTTCGCGCAAGGCTTCATCGGCAGGGAACCAGCGAATGTCCGGATCAAGGATAGCGTGCGGCGAATCGGGGAAGTTCTTGTGTAGTGCCATTATTCCCCTCCTTCCAGTTTTCTGATGCCATGGTCGTCGATAAGAAGTTTCATCTGGTGAATGGCAATGACGTTCAGTTTTATCAGGCGGTCTTTCTGGGCCAGGCCTTCAGCAATAAAATGGGCGTTGAGGTTTTCCAGATTAGAGAGACAGACCAACTGGGAGACATTGGCATAATCTCTGATATTACCTTTCTTGCCACGGTTGTTCTCGCGCCATTCCTTTGCTGTCAGACCGAACAGAGCTACATTCAGGACATCGGCTTCACTGGCGTAAATATTATTGATCTGTACCTTCGTCACTTGCCGGGGGATCAAATTTTCCTTAATGGCATCGGTATGGATGCGGTAGTTGATTTTTGCCAGATTTCTTTTGATATCCCAGCCAAGCTGCTTGAACTCCTCCTCTTTAAGCCGTTGGAATTCCTTGATAAGATAGAGTTTGAATTCAACGGATATCCATGATGCAAATTCAAAGGCGATATCCTTGTGCGCATAGGTTCCTCCGTAGCGACCCGCCTTGGAATAAATGCCGATGGCACCCGTCCTATCTATCCATTGCCTTGGAGTCAGTACAAAACTGTTAAGTCCCGCTTTGATTTTAAACCCCTCGAATTCGAGGGGTTTAAAATTCGGATTGTTCAACTGCTCCCATATCCCCAGAAACTCGATGGTATTGCGGTTTCTCATCCAATTCTGGATAATATGGTCTGTTCGGCCAGCTTCCTTGTAGCGGGCGATATCCGTAATGCAGATATAATCTTCATTGTTTATCGTCTGAAGGGCGATTTCCCTGTCAAGAACTTCAATCTTCTGTATTTTGCTCATATCGTCACCTCAACAATCGTCATCGTGTCGTTGCCGAAGATGTCCACCACCTTGACCGCGAGCTTGCGCCGTCCCGGCACGCATTCGTGGAAAACGCTCTTTAGTTCCAGAGAACGGTCTTTCTTTGTCCGGAAGGACTGCCACTCGTTCTCGAAGATGAAATCCCCTGTCCAGCGTTCTTCCCACTCACCGCTGCCTTCGTTTTGCACCCGGATGATCTCGCGCTTGCTCTCGAAATCGAAATCTACTGCCCAGTAGTCGATCCAGTCGGTCCAGTTTTTTGTGAGCACCTCACGGTTGACGATGCCGCTCTTGTCTTTGCTCACCTTCACGATCTGTCCCTTCTCCACAACGATACGACTGCCCTTATTTTTGATGGCCGCCTCGGCGTTGGCGATCGAGTCCTGCGAATAGAACACCGAAAAATCGGTCAACTCCACTGCCGTCCTGTTCTTCTTCACTTGCGGCTTGACCTCGATGAATGAAACATCATGGAACACCACTTGGTTCTTCTCCACCGCCCGCTTATCGAACACCTCGGCCGGGATGTACTTCGGCGCAATGTCGATCCCCTTGGCGCGTGCCTCGTCCAGCACATTCGGGAAGAGTCCCATCTCGAATTCAAAGCCCAGGATATCCACCTTCGTAATATGCTTTTTTCGGCATTCCAGGATGATCTCTTCGACGAACAGGCGGGTCACCGGCAGGTTGACCGGTCCGACAGAGACGAGCCGTCCGGCCTTCTTGCCGTTGAAACAGGCGAAATTCTCCACCTTTTCCGCCCGATAGGCGCGCAGGATCAAATTGAGGAAAGCTTCCTCCTTTGCCTCGATCTGCTTTTGCTGCTGCTCCTCCCGCAGGTTCGGGTTGACGCCGATATAATGCTGTCGCTCGTACTTGCCCAGGTTGAGGATCTCAAAGGCGCGGTAGTCCTTGCCCTCTTCCTTCAACTGCCGCTGCACGCCGATCATACGTTTACGCGTGGTGTGTATGGCGAACTTGCCCAGGTCGCTAATGATCCACTTGCGGCCGAGTTTTTCGGCGACAGCGGCTGTGGTGCCGGAACCGCAGAAAAAGTCGGCCACAAGGTCGTTTTTGTTGCTGCTTGCGTTGATGATGCGCTCCAGCAGGGCTTCGGGCTTTTGTGTAGGGTATCCCAGCGCCTCTATCGCTTGGGAATTTATCGGGTAAATATCACTCCAGATATCAGCAACAATATCACCTTCCATTTCATCCAAATATTGCACTTTTTCAGGTCGGCCGTTTGAGGTAAATACTATCCGGCCTCCGGACATAGCTTCATCAATTCTATTTTGACTCCATATCCAATGCCGCCCAGGTGGCGGCTCAAGGACTGTTCCACCAAAATTCCTAGCTGGACCACTACCTTTTTGTAGCATTGATACTGTGCGATACAGTCTTCCCGTTCCTTCCTCTGCCTTGTAGTGACTTTTTATGTAGGCCGGGTCAAAGGCAGTGTATTGGTTGCTAAATATCGGATCCTTCGATTTCGAATACAGATAGATTGTGTCTTGTACGTTGCCAAATCCACTCGATTGAGCCTTGGTTGTCCTAATTTTTTGCCACGTTATTTCATTTAGAAAGGTGCTGCCGAATACCTCGTCCAAAACTAACCGAATGTAGCTATTGACCCGCCAATCACAATGCACATAAATACTACCATCCTCGGCTAACAGGTCACGCATAAGAACAAGCCGTTCGTAGATCATGGCAATAAAGGAATCCGCTCCCTTGCCCCAGGTATCGCTATACGCGATTTCCTCGAGGATGTTCCGTTCCTTAGTAAATGTTTCGTCGCCGATCTCGATGTCCATTTTGAAATCGTTGCCCACGTCGAAGGGGGGATCGATATAGATCAGTTTCAGCCCGCCCTGGGCCTCGACCTCCTCTCGCACTGGCCCGTTCTTCAGTGACGAGAGAATCAGCTTATTGTCGCCCCAGATGAGTTTGTTTGTCCAGCCTTTGAGCTGGCGGCCGCGCTCGTCAAAAAGGAACATCTGGGCTTCGGTGTCCTCCGGCTTTTCGGCCCGCGGTTCGTCGACCTGCTCGATCACTTGAAACGGGAGAACGATATTGCAGACCTCGCTGGTCTTGCCATTCCAGACCAGTTCTACCTCGCGCTTGTCCTCGAATAAGAGGAAACGGTATTTGTCCGGCAGGGGTTTGTCCGCTTCGATATAGCGGATAATCTCCTGCTGCTCCTGTTCGGTGAGTTTCGCCATTCAATTATTCTTTGTTAATCATTCTGCCTGTACATCCGGAGTGCGCAGGTGGATTGAAAACATAATGTGCCGGTTACCTGTGCCAAAAGCTTTCACGAAAAATATAAAAGATTAAAACATCACTTAAACTTCGCCATTTCCTAAGTACAACGGCTTTTGGCATCAGGCATACTGGCTGGTTTTGCGCATAGTATAATTGAAATGATTTCCTATAGCCGCCTCAATTCGTCTTCAAAACTCTTGAGGCCCTTATACACCTCAACAAATCTTCTTTTCGTCACAGAGGGAGCATCCAGTCTTCTGGTCGTACCCTTTAAGTGCGTATGCGCTTCAGTATTACGATGGCCCTTCAGTGTGTTTAGTGCTGCCTTCATCATCTGTAGTTTCGTTTGATCAATCCTTTTCTCGACTTTCTCAAGAGTAATCAGACCAATTACCTGCATTAACATTGCACGGAAATGATTGTTATAGTCGAATCCATGCACCCTTTTGATTATAGTTTTTCCGACAAATGACCGATTCAGTCTGTCCCTCAAATTTCGATTTGCACATCTTCGAGCAATATCGTCCATTGACTCCTCAATCCACCCACAAAGTTCCAAAATTGCGAGTTTTGAGTAAAACAAAGCCTTTTTGACACTCGTAGATTTGTTATAAAACACCTCTAGTGTATTCAAATTCTGAAGTATCGAAGTCTTTCCAATCACTTTAGATTCCAGCAAAGATCTGTGTTGCAGCAGTCAATCGTCCCATTACTCGGGTCTTGCCTGATAGGCCCTCACTCAATTTTTCCTCAGACAGCTCTTCATGTAACAAAAGCTTACTATATAAAGCCTTAACGGTTTGTGCAGTTTGAGCCTCAAGGTAGTCAAGATTATGGGAAACACCTACCAAGAGTGCTTCTAAAACCGTAATAGCCATTTTGGGAGGAGCTTTCCCATCAAATACCTTTTTGTAAACAATATCTACAGTGCGGTCGAATAAGCCCTCCTTGTCCTCAAGAAACTCAGCTCCGGGCTTCTTGTTATCATCCATGTAATCATTCAGAAAGCGAGCAAGACGTCCTCCATATTTTGTGAGACGGTCATGAAAGGCAAAAAGGCGAAGAATTAACTCCTGCTTTGTGAAGCGATACCCCACGTCTCTCTTCATTCTGTTTAATTTCATCCAGGCCGAATTCTTGTTCAGTTCTTTTAGGAGCTTGTTAAATGGGCCAGCGTAGATACAATTGCGGATTTCTTGATTGTTGAGTTTCATACCACCAGTGTTAAGGCGATGGAAGATTTTGAAAAGGTAGTAGGTATGGTTTTTCTTGGAATAATCACACCGCAATACTGTTATAGGCAGCGTCAAGTTTTCCACCCGTGTGTAATAGTGATGGAGATTGGAATTCTCATCTACGAACTTGGAGACAGGTTGTCCGGCCAGTTTCGGATCAATGTCCTCAAGACGTGATAAAGTCCACTTTTCACCTGATAGAAAGCGAATAATCGTTGCCATGCGCTGAAGACCATCGATTACTTGCCATTTTTGGGTCTTGTAGTCGAGGCTGAAACACATACTGGGAATCGGCAATTCTTTAATAAGGGAATCAATAAAACGTGTCTGATCAGGATTCTTCCACACAATTTCTCTTTGAAATTCGGGCTGAATCTCTAGAATTCCTTGGACATGCATCCGGTGAAGATCAGCACAGGATCGGAGTTCGTTGTACGCTATTATGTCATGAGGTGGGATTTCCGGACTGTCGTCCTCATGAAATGTTCTTTCCTCTATTGTCTTTAGACTTTCAGGCATGGCTAATCTCCAATATGAGTTTTTTGAATGTTTCTTGTCAGGTTTTCAGTATAGGCAGAACATATAATGTCTGGGATTCCATATTTGACAATACAAATGGAATCCTGTGTATTACAATAAAATTTGACCAAGAATGATGAAATCTGGTGGCATAATGGAACAAAAACTAAAAAATGTCAATAAATTTTGGATGTTATACCGTGATGCAATTATTGGCTAAGGAATAGCCGAGAAAAACGCTGAAGGGTATGTACGCTGGGCTTAGAAGGAAAATTTTGAAGTAATTAAATATATTCAAATTCAATTCTGTTTACTGTTTCTGTAGGATTGCAGTTGTTAAGGTCACAGAACATAGAAATAAAATCTTCAGGCTTCATATCAGAAAAACCTTCAAGTACACATTCTCTTTTTGTAATTTTATTAAGAAGTTCTTTTCTAACACCGATAATACGAATCTGACACAATTTGTTCACCTTCTGCCCGGCTTTAAGTCCCCTGCATTTCTCACAGGCATTGACAACTTCACCGGGTTTAAGAAAATTCCAACCTAAACGCCGAGTAACGGTCTTTGTTCTGTTTTTAATCTGCTCAGTAGTAATCATAAAGCTCATATTTCTTGGCATTGTGTGACCTCAATATTCACCGCCCACTCGCTGTACTCGTTAGAGGCGCAGAGTGCGCTGAGTTCCTATTTCTTTTTCCTTTCTGCTGACCCCGGAGGAATAGGCTCCGCATTCCACAGGGCGGAGGAGGACAGAAAGGAAAAAACAACATCCCTTCGGGAGCGGTAAATCTGATCTGCAGAAGGCTGAATGGTTTTGATTTGTCCCTCTGCCAGCGGGACAAATCAAAATAATTATTTTCTCTGCGATCTCCGCGTCTCAAGCAAAGCGGGCGGTGAGGGACGTAAAATAAGCAACCCATCTGATTTATCAACAATCATAGCAAATTCAAAGCGATCAATATCGATAGCCAATTCAAGATCTGATGATGGAAATACAGAGTTTGACGAGTCCAGGAAATGCTTACCACGTGCCGACAGGGACGTCCTTAAATACATAAATAACATCACATCTGAATAGAGTTATTTTACTACTTAAGGTCGTTATATATTAAAACATCGAAGGGTTACACCCCTGAGGGTACAGGAAATAAAAAAAAAGACATTGACTCAAGTCATACCATAAGAAGAAACCTCCTGTTAAGAATAAAGTGATTTTCACAACAACTTTAACTTAAAAAAGGAGGTTTCACATGACAGTCAAGGATTGTACCAGTGTTAAAGAGTTTTGGCAATTGAAGAAAGAGATAAGAGGATCTAAAGACC
>JADHWO010000146.1 GCA_016783445.1 Candidatus Aminicenantota bacterium | reverse complement strand
AATATTTTTATGTGTTGATAAATCGTTTTAGAACTTATGTCCCTCTCTTCATTATTATTATGCACCTTATATTTGATTATAAATATAAATTCCAGGTCATCTGAATGCTGAAATCATATCTGAAAAAGATATCTAAAACTGCAAATCAAGGTGATGCCAGAGAAGAAAGTTATTATTCAAGTCTTGAGGTGTTGTTTAAAGATGCGGCGCAATCTTTCGGAAAAGGAAAAATTCACATTACAACCCTCCCCAAAAGCACTGAAGCGGGAAATCCTGATTTTCGTATTTGGGACGGCAAACAGCATATTGTAGGCTATATTGAAGCCAAAGCTCCTAACATTGAAAATTTAGATCAAATAGAGCATTCAGAGCAACTGAAACGTTACCGGCGTACTTTCCCAAATCTGATTCTGACCAACTTTTTTGAATTCCGGCATTATCGGGACGGCATTCTGATTGACAAAGTTCTGATAGCCAGGCCCTTTATTGTCCGAGATCTCAAAGCAGTCCCACCAGTTGAAAAAGAATCCGAGTTTTTGAATCTCCTCGAAAAGTTCTTCTTATTCTCTCTGCCTAAGGTCTATGAGGCCAAGACTTTGGCCGTTGAACTGGCTAAGCGAACCAGCTTTTTAAGGGACGAAGTTATTTCACTTGAATTGGAGGAGGAAGAAAAAGAGAAAAAGGGCTTTATCCTCAGCTTCTATGAGGCGTTCAGGAAGTATCTCATTAGTGGCCTTTCAAAAGAAGAATTCGCCGACCTGTATTCCCAGACTGTTACCTATGGTCTTTTCGCCGCCCGAACCCGCTCAACTGATGGTTTCAATAGAAAACTGGCCTACGATCATATTCCAAGAACCATCGGTATTTTAAGGGATGTATTCAAGTTCATTTCCCTCGAAGACCTCCCTCAAGAAATGGAGTGGATTATTGACGACATCTCCGAGGTTCTGTCAGTCACTGATGTGAAAAAGATACTTCATGGGTACTTCCATGAAGGCAAGGGAAAGGATCCCATTGTACATTTCTATGAGACCTTCTTGACCGAATATGATCCTGCAACAAGGGAAAAGAGAGGTGTGTACTATACGCCGGAACCGGTTGTTTCCTATATAGTTCGTTCTATTCACTATATCTTGAAGGAGCATTTCAACCGATCCGATGGATTGGCCAGCGAGAACGTTACGGTTCTTGATCCGGCAGCCGGAACCCTTACCTTTTTGGCCGAGGCCGCCAAGTTGGCAGTTGAAGAATTTTTGGCCAAATATGGTGAAGGCGGAAAAGAGAACTTCATAAAAGAATATGTCCTTGAAAACTTTTATGCCTTTGAATTGATGATGTCTCCATATGCCGTAGGCCATTTGAAGATGTCATTTCTCTTAGAAGAATTAGGCTATACGCTTCGAAAGGATGACAGGTTCAAGCTGTATCTTACCAATACATTGGAGATGGAAGTTCTTGAATCAACGGATTTTCCAGGTATGGCCTCACTTTCTGAAGAATCTCATCTAGCGGAGAAAGTAAAAAAAGAACAACCGATTCTGGTGATATTGGGCAATCCCCCCTATTCAGGAATTTCTGCAAACAGAAGCGAGAAAGAAATAACAATTAAAAAAGGAGAATGGTATACCACGCATTATGAGATCAAAGAAGTTGACGGGTATTACGATCTAATCTCTCAAACCAAAAAGGCAACAAAGGAAATCAGGAAGAAGCAAAAGACGTGGATTGGTTCATTAATAGAGCACTATAAGATAATAGATGGACAAAAGCTTGATGAAAAAAATCCCAAATGGTTGCAGGATGACTATGTAAAGTTTATCCGTTTTGCCCAGTGGAAGATTGATCAGGCAGGAGAAGGAATTTTAGGATTTATCACCAATCACAGCTATCTGGATAATCCTACCTTTCGGGGTATGCGCCAATCACTAATGAGGAGTTTTAATGAGATTTATATCCTCGACTTGCATGGCAACAGCCTTAAAAAGGAAAAGTGTCCTGGTGGATCAAAAGATGAGAATGTTTTTGATATACGGCAGGGTGTTGCTATTGCGCTTTTAATAAAAAGGAAAGGGGAGAAGGAAAGCAGGGTATTTCATTCGGAGTTATGGGGGATAAGAGACAAGAAATATGAATGGCTTCAAAGAGATGATGTCAAAAAAACAAAATGGGAAAAGTTATCTCCTAAAACTCCATTCTACTTTTTTGTTCCAAGAGATGAGAAACTGTCAAAATCATATGAGCAATTCCCCAAGATAACGGAAATCTTTCCACTTAATGGTGTCGGAATGACAACAGCAAGAGATGCATTTGTCATAGACAGAGATAAAAATACGCTGCTTAATAGAATCCGTCTTTTCAAAAATAGTCAATTTTCAGATGATGATCTTCACCTATTTTTCAAAATAAATAGAAAGAAAGGCTGGAGTATTAGAAAGGCTTGGAATTTGCTTCAATCAATTCCTGATTACGATTTGGAAAAATTCATTTTACCGATCGAATACCGCCCCTTTGATGCTCAATGGATTTTTTGGCATGATTCAGTTGTCTGGAGAACAGTAAAGAGAGTAATGCGTCATATGATGCAGGAAAATCTGGCTTTATGTGTTGGAAGAGCAGGGCAGGTAGTTGGCCTGGAGAAACCTTGGAACATCGTTTTTTGCTCCAACTCTATTGAGGATTTCAATTTGTTCTATCGAGGCGGTAATGTTAACTTCCCACTCTATCTCTACCCCGATCCTGACAAAAACAACCTGTTCAGCAAAATAGAGCAAGCCAAAGGCAAGCAAGAAAACATTAGTCCTGAAGTTTTGTCAGCACTGTCGCAAGATTACAAGAACGATCCCACACCCGAAGAGATTTCCTGTTACATCTATGGCGTCCTATACTCTAACGTCTACCGATCCAAATACTCGGAGTTTTTGAAATCAGATTTCCCGAGGATCCCTTTCACAAAAAAATACAAGGTTTTTCAGCAAATCGGAAAATATGGTAAAAGGCTCGTGGATTTACATCTGCTTCAATCCTCCGAACTTGATCTGCCCCTCGCGAGATCGCAGGGCGAGGGTGATAAGAATGTTGAAAAGTTGACGTATGGTGAAAAGGAAGAGCGGGTCTATTTTAATCAAGACAGATATTTTGAAGGGATCACAAAAGAGATATGGGAGTATCAGATTGGAGGATATCAGGTCTGCAATAAGTGGCTGAAAGACCGAAAGGGAAAAGAATTATCAGCTAATGAAATTAAGCACTATTGCCGAATCGTTACTGCAATCCAAAAGACAATCAAGATTCAGAAAGAGATTGATGATATTTACCCTGAAGTGGAAAAGGATATGGTACTTTAAAAAAAGTTAAAAAGTAAAAAAAGGCTTCAAATCTGCTCTATCATCCATCACCTTACAGTGATGATATCGTATTACTTCCTGTACCTGATCCAAGATTTTTCCGGATTTTGGATGGAAATTTTCCTTTGAATGTTCTTTCTTATATGCCATACTATCCACCATCTAAAACTGTATTTGATTATATAATACGATATTATACAGAAAATATATAGTGTTAATATACAGAATTTTTTCTGTTTAATACAATACGTTCGGCGACAAAGGATGAATATATGGGATTCGATCTTGAGAAACACGACGATTTGATGAAGCGATGGAAAGAGAAGTAGTTTCATAAAGACAAAGAATTCATTGAAGACGGAATCATTGATATCAACCGTTATGGAATCGCTGACAGAAGAATACTGCTTCTTCTCAAGGAGGCATACGGAGACTGTGGCGATCTTTGTTCACTAATAAGGGATGAGTGGAAGGGACCAAAATACAAAATATGGTGGACGGCCTCGTATTGGCTCTACGCTTTGAGGAAAATGTCAGACAAATCAATCCCGCCATTTCCCAACAAGAAGGAACAGCATGATGAATGTGTAGAATTCCTTCTCTCATCCGCCGTTGTAAACATAAAGAAGAGCGACGGGAAAACTTCATCTTCCCATGAGGATCTTGAAAAGTACGTAATTGAAGATCGAAGCATGATTATGGAACAGTTATCGTTGATTGACCCAAAAATTATCTTGTGCGGTTACACATTCGATCATTTCAAAGAAATCTGGTCTGGCGAAATCAAGCCGGTGGGCAATACTGAGTTCATCTTTCAAGCTCAAAATCATATCGTGATAGATTGGTGGCATCCGGCAAACCAATATCCAAACGAATTGTGCTATTACGCGTTGTGTGCGGTGGTTCAAGAGGCAAATGTCCTGTAGGGCGTAGGAAAATGACATACAAAGACGCCGAACAAGCGCTTGGAGCCGAGCTCGCAGGGCTCGGTGGCTCAAGCGTGACGTTCGCGAGAAACAATTAAACAACGGCTTTCAAATCAATGCCTATAGTAATTGACATGCATCCTGGGCCTGACCACAAAATGGTCAATATAGATGATGACAGCCAATCAATCTATCGGGTTTTGGACCCATCTCATTTATTTGATCTTTTCGAAACCAAATCTCTTGCCCTTGTGCCACCAAGAATGTGGGAAGATCCTTATGAAAATGTTTTCGCAGATTCATTTGGGGTTGACCAGAAAAACAAAAAGGTGCGCTACAGTTATGAAGGCTATGTGAAAAATATTTTTGGGATTTGCTGGACGCTTATTGAGGAAACTGATGCAAGTTGGAGGATTTATTCCCCTGAGAAAAATAGAATCAAGATTAAAACATCTTTAAAAAAGCTTAGCAAGGTTGTCACCAAGCTAGATGAAGATTTTTTTCAATCTCGTATAGGGAAGGTCAAATACTATAGTGAAAAAACAATCAAAAGAAATATATCTGATATTATCAATAAATTGTCTAACTTTGGACGGCCTGATTTAATCGAAGAATTGTATCTCATAAAAAGAAATGTATTCAAACACGAAAAAGAAGTGAGATTGTTAGTAAGGTTACCGCAGGTCTCAGGCAACGAAATTCACTCCCTGCTGTATTTCAGCGGCGAAGAGGAAGTTTGCATAATACCTGTCGATAATCCTAATGATTTTGTAGAAGAAATTGTTTTCGATCCAAGAATGCCCAACAACCTTGTCCGAGTTTATGAATATTATCTGAAAAATCATTTTGGCTATCCAAACACCATCTGCAAGTCAAATATGTATGAAGGGCCTAATGTAAGGATAAAAGTCAAAGATAAGTGGGGCATTTATAGGTAATTTATGAAAAGGCAATTTCGCGAACCAATCAGTGCACTTGAGCCGCACGTCATTGGGAAAATAAAAGAGAAATATCCGCATGCAGTAAATAAGAACGAACCTTAAAAAGATCCAGGATATGTCAACTAACAGTAAACAGCAGATCTGACACTTTTATAGCCTTAAACAAAGCTGAACTCTTCAATGAAGGAGACGTTAGTAATGAGAATAGGGGAGGGACATCCTATAATGCTCCTGTCAAGAAAAAAGTAGATAGCGATAAATTGTAGTAAATTCAAAGGGATAAAAACTGGTGATTTTTTGGATATAGTTCCCCCATTAAGCCCTTAGCGGACTTTTTTGGTTTGTTCGGTG
>JADHWO010000037.1 GCA_016783445.1 Candidatus Aminicenantota bacterium | reverse complement strand
GCAGCAGGGAGAAGAGGCCAGAACAAAGGCCGATGTTCCACCTCAAATGATAAGACTGTGCGTAGGCGCTGAAAATCCAGATGATATAATTGCTGACCTTGATCAGGCTCTCAGCTCTTTATAACCATTACAGGCATCTTATTTAAACATCTAAAATTCATTGCAGGGTCAGGCTAGATCCCACAGGGAAATATTATACGTTGAGAAACGTTCTCTATTTCTATGCAGTGGGTTTGATAAATCGGTTCTCTTCCATTTTGTGTGGGCAAAACATGTCTTGATAGATTAATAGAAAGTGTTCGGGGATGGATGAAGCGACCTTTGAAGATTTAGCCTCCTTGAATCGCGCTTCGAGGAAACCCGACAGAGTCGGGTGGCGAGTATGTATAAACTCAGGACAGTGGATTCAGAAAACACGCAACTTTTGCCCCAGCGAGTCAAAAGCTGCTCGGTTTCAGGCTTCGCTCCCACAAAATGGGGACTGTCCCCTATTTTGTGAACCATGCCTGTTCAGCCTTCAAACGGTTTTTTCCACCCACTGCCCTTCGCTTATGCGTTGAATAGACTGATGAAGGGATAGCGTGAAAAATCTGAACGGGAGCGAGATCATTCCCGAACACTTACTGATTAATACCCACACAAAATGGAAGAGAACCGATAAACCAAATCCCTACAAAACAAGGACTGCCCTATTTTTCGCTGAAATGTCAAATGTTGAGACGCGGCCCCTTATGTTGGAACCAAACTTATAGATTGAAGCAGACAACTTTAGGCTCTGTCATCTCGAGGAGTGCAAATTTAATCCCCTCCCGGCCGAGACCACTCCACTTTACACCGCCAAAGGGCATCATATCGATGCGGTAATCTGTGGAATCATTGACCATTACTCCACCTACATCGAGTTCCTTAATGGCTTTGAACGCGTTCTCCAGTGAGCGGGTAAAAATGGCTCCGTGAAGTCCATACTTAACACTGTTGGCCAGCTCGACAGCTTCATCCAGAGAGGCAACTTTATAAAGATTTACCACCGGCCCAAAAACCTCTTCGCAGTTAAGCTTGGCGCTTGTGGGCATATTCCTGAAAACCGTAGGCTCACAAAGAGTCCCTTTCCTCTTACCTCCTGTAAGAAGCTCTGCCCCTTCCTGACAGGCTTCTTCAATCCATTTCTGCACTCGAGCCGCCTCCTCCTCTGTAATCATGGGTCCCATGTCAGTATCTTCATCCAGTTGAAATCCAACTTTTAACTTCTTTGTTTTTTCCACAAACAATTTTTCAAATTTTTCATAAACAGCATCATGGATATAAATCCGCTGAACTCCAATGCAGTTCTGCCCAACAGCCCAGAAGGCTCCAGAAACTGAAAGCTCCACGGCCCGGTTAAGGTCAGCATCATCCATAACTATAACCGGAGAGTTTGATCCCAGCTCCATGCCTATCTTTTTTAATCCGGCCTTTTTAACAATGTCCAGACCTGCTTCGGTTCCTCCGGTGAAAGAGATCATTCTCCCCCTTGGATCTGTCACTAACACATCGCCAATTTTTGAGGCACGGCCGGTGACTATGTTTAAAATATTCCAGGGAAGACCAGCTTCAATAAATGCCTCTCCCAACTTTAAGGCAGAAAGGGGAGTGACTGTTGCAGGCTTCAGGACGACTGAATTTCCGCCCGCAATGGCAGGTCCAATCTTATGAGCTACCAGATTCAAAGGATCGTTAAAAGGAGTAATTGCAACTATAATTCCAATAGGGAAGCGAAAATAGTAACCAAGGCGGTTCTCAGATCCCTCGCGGCTGTCAAAGGGAATGGTCTCTCCAACAAGTCTCCGTGCCTCTTCAGCTGAAATTGTAATCGTATCTATACAGCGGCTGGCCTCTTTCCTGGCTTCTTTAATGGTTTTACTTCCTTCCATGGCAATTGTTTTAGCAAAATCTTCCTGACGGCTTTTTATAATCTCAGCCGTTTGATAAAGGATAGAGACCCGCTGATGAACAGGGAGATCCCGGTTGGTTTTATACCCTTTTTCTGCCGCCTGAAAGGCAGCCTCCACATCATCTTTATCTCCAGAAGGCACTGTGTCGACAAGATTGTTATTATAAGGATTGAGAACATCGATCTTTTCTTCCTTCCCAACCCATTTTTCGCCTATAAGCATTTTCATCTTACTTCCTCCTTTTGTTTAAAAATAGCTATCCGGTTTATAAAATAAATGAACATTTGATTTATTTACCATCTGGCTCTTAAGCTCGATGTTCTTCGGGACTTTTTCTCCTTTTAATATCTTAAGGGCAATCTCTATTGCCTGGGCACTTCCATTAGGATAAATAAAAGTTGCCGACAGCTTCCCAGCCATGATGGACTCAAAAGCTTCCTTCTGCCCATCAATCCCGATAACAACCACTCCTTCACGGTCTTCTGCTTTGAGAGCAGTTAGAGCTCCCAATGCCATCTCATCGTTGTGAGCATAAACTCCATCTATGCGGGGCTGAGATTGTAAAAAGTCCTCCATAATTTTAAGGGCGGGTTCCCGGAGATAATCAGCCGGCTGTTTTCCAATGACCTGAATACCAGGAATAGAATCAATAACACTGTGAAATCCATCACTCCGGTCAATTGTTGGTGTAGCACCAAGGATACCCTCGATTTCAATAACCTGGCCTCCTTTCTCGAGCAATGAGGTCATAAGTCTTCCCGCTCCCTCTCCTATCCTGAAATTACTTGCTCCGATAAAACAGGTGTAAGAATCGCTGGTAATATTCCTGTCCAGAGTAATGACAGGAATTCCTGCTTTAAAAACACGCTCAATAACAGAAGTCAGAGGCTCTGCTTCTCTGGGACTTATTATAAGAAGGTCAATGCCTCTTGAAAAAAGGTCCTCTACATCGCTAATCTGCTTAATATTATCATTCTGTCCATCAGTAAAAACAAAATCGATCTCGCCTTCATGCTCTTTTACAGCATCTTTCATCTGTTCCAGCATATTGATTCTCCACGGATCGATCATAGTGCTCTGAGAAAATCCGATCAGGATCTTTTTCTTTTCTGCTTTTTGACAAGAGGAAAAGACAATAAGACCTACAAGGAAAAAACTTATAAGGATCCCCTTGAACAAGAAGACTTTCTTAAGCATAATCTTTCCTCCGTTTTGATATCACATTAGCAGCACTATCTTTAAGGTCCCCGCTCTAAGACCTTCTTTTGGATAAAAGAACCGCGATTATGATTATTCCTCCTTTTAATATCTGCTGAAAGAATGACCCAACTCCCAGCAAATTTAATATATTACTTAATATCCCCAGAATCACTGCTCCAATAAAAGTACCTTCAACAGTACCTATTCCTCCCATTAAACTTGTTCCTCCAATAACAACTGCAGCGATAGCATTCAATTCATAACCAAGGCCCAGATCCGCATTGCCCACTCCCAGCCGTCCGATAGCAATAACGCTTGCCACTGCAACAAAAAGGCCGCTGAGAGAATAGACCACTATCTTAAAAAAATCAACATTGATTCCAGAAAGACGGGCAGCTTCCTCATTACCTCCGATAGCATAAACATAACGACCTAAAACTGTTCTTCTCAGGATAAAGCTCGACAAAATAAAAACAGATAAAAACAGCAAAACAGGGACTGGGATAGGCCCAACATATCCCTCTCCTAAAAAGAGAAGGGCAGAAGGAGTTTCCTCTCCCAGGACAATAGGTCTCCCTTTGCTGTAGAGAAATGCTAACCCTCGAATAGAAGTCATTGTGGCCAGTGTGACGATAAAAGGCTGGATTTTTCCCTTTGTGATGACCAGGCCATTCATCATTCCCATCAAAAGTCCAGCTCCCAAACCAATAAAAAGAACGGGAAGGAAGCCAAGGCCGCCAAATTTAAGCAAACCGGCACAGAGACAGCCCACCATTGCCAGAATAGCCCCTACTGAAAGATCTATTCCTGCGGTGAGAATAACAAAAGTCATACCAACTGCAATAATCCCGTTTATTGATACCTGACGCATCACGTTCAGCAAATTTCGGGCGGTGAGAAATGCCCCGGAAACAAGAGAAGAAAATATAAATAAGACCACCAATCCAAGCAGAATATTGTACCTCTCCCATATTCTCTTTATAATTTTTTTTATCCCGAAGCTTTTCTCCATATTAAACTCCACCTGTAGCAAAATGCATAATTTTCTCTGGTTTTTTATCCTTTCCTTCCAGGACTTTGACCAACTCTCCTCTGTCCATAACAATGACCCGGTCACAGACATGAACCACTTCTTCCAGGTCTGAAGAGACCAGAATTATTCCTTTCTTCTTCTCCTTTAGATCTTGAAGGAGACGGTAAATTTCAGACTTGGCTCCAATATCTATTCCCCGTGTGGGTTCATCAAAAATAATCAGCTGGGAATTGGAGAGAAGCCAGCGGGCAAGAAGGACTTTTTGTTGATTTCCTCCGCTTAGATTTTTTGTCTTGGCCCAAAGTCCGGGGATTTTGATCTTAAGTCTCTGGAGAAACTTCCGTGCTTCGCTCTCTTCTTTTTTTCTTTTTATAATCCCGGGGGGAAAACAGTAACGATGAATAGAAGCAATGGTCATGTTCTCTTTAACGTCTCTCTCTAAAAGAAGAGCTTGAGTCTTGCGTTCCTCTGGAAGATATCCAAAACCCATCTTTACAGCTTTTTTAGGAGAATTAATTTTGACTTCCTTTCCCCGATGAAATATTTTTCCGCTCCTTTTCTTATCTGCTCCAAAAAGAAGGCGCATGAGTTCTGTTCTACCCGAACCCACTAATCCTGCAAATCCCAGGATTTCTCCTTCTTTCAAAACAAAAGAAGCTTCCTTCTCCTCTCCCTGGAGTTTCTCTACGCGCAGAATAACCTTGCCCTTCTTTAAGATTTGTTCCCCGGGATAAAAATCTTTAAGCTCCTTTCCAATCATGAGGGATATCAATTCTTCTCTATTTGTTTTAGATGTTTCCTTCACGTCAACGACATGCCCATCCCTAAGAACTTCGACTCTGTCGGATATTTGAAATATTTCATCCAGTTGATGAGAAATATATATTATTCCCATCTTTTCATTTTTCAGGTCTATTATCACTTCAAATAAATTTTTAAGTTCTTTTTCGGTCAAAGTCGCACTGGGTTCGTCCAGGATTAGTACTTCTGCCTTGACAGCCAAGGCTTTAGCAATCTCAACCATCTGCTTTTGTGCAACGCCTAAACGGGAGACCGGGATACTCGGGTCTATATCCAGTCCAAGTTTTCCAAGAATCTTTCTGGACTCCGCCATCAATCTTTTTTGATCAATCAAGCCAAAGGAAGTTTTAAGAAAATGGCCGAGAAAGATATTCTCGCAGATATCCATGCTCTCTACTAAGTTCAGGTCCTGGTAAACTGTACTAATCCCCGCTTTTATTGCTTCATAAGGATTTCTAAATTGTATTTTTTCACCGTGGAAATAAATGTGTCCCTCATCCTTATGATGAACTCCAGCCAATATTTTCATGAGAGTTGACTTCCCAGCCCCATTTTCCCCTACTAAACCCAGCACTTCACTATTATGGAGAAATAAGTCAACTGCTTTTAAAGCTTGGACACCTGGAAAACTTTTTGTTATACCTGAGAGAAAAATAAGGGGAGAATTTTGACTTTTCATGTTCAGTCCGTTTTATATTAGTTGAAACATTCCGTTATTTCAACAATAGGATCTGGACCTACACCACAAGTTAATAAAATATTTATAGTTTGAGTGCGGGGGCATCTTTATTTCCGTGATAAATAAACAGTCAGGCAAACTGATTCGTCAGCCCGTGTATTTTCCCCAGCGAGGAAACTCCACTTATTCCTCGGCTCGCTCTCCTCTTTGAGGAACCATACCCGCTCGCCTCCGGATGGCTTCCTAACCAGATTGCCTGACTTCCAAAGAAATTGTCATAAAAATAAAAATGCTTATTTTGAGCGAGTACTAGTTGAATTTTAAAAGGTATTATTTTAGAATTAAAACACATGGAAAAAATCAGAATAAGCGGGAATCACAAACTCCGGCTAAAAGGAAAAGTCAGGATCAGTGGGGCCAAAAATGCAGTTCTTCCAGCAATTGCAGCTGCCCTCTTAACCAAAGAAAAAGTCAAGCTAAATAACGTCCCTCTTGTTAAAGATGTATTTACAATCTTAACCGTTATGAAGGAACTCGGAGCCCGCTATACTATAAAGAAAAATTCTTTATCTCTTCAAATAAAAAAGATTAAGTCCGACGAGGCTTCCTATGACCTGATCCAGGCGATGAGGGCATCTATTCTTGTCCTTGGTCCACTCTTGGCTCGTTACGGAAAATCTATCGTTGCTTTACCCGGTGGATGCGCCATCGGCTCCCGTCCTATAGACCTTCACATTCACGGATTAGAAAAACTCGGAGCTTCAATCATCCTCGAACACGGCTATATCAATGCTAAAGCAAAAAGGCTCCATGGAGCAGAAGTAGAATTCGAGAAAAAAACCGTGGGCGGAACAGAAAACCTGATTATGGCAGCTTCCCTTGCCCAAGGTGAGACGGTGTTAAAAAACTGCTCTTTAGAGCCAGAAGTGATAAACCTGTGCGAGCTTCTTGTAAAAATGGGAGCAAAGATTGACGGAATCGGCCAGGAGATCATCCGCATCAAGGGAGTCAAAGAGCTCGGTGGAGCAACCCATGACATCATCCCCGACCGGATAGAAGCAGGAACTTTCCTCATAGCCAGCGCATTAACCCAGGGAGATATCAAATTGACCCATATCCAACCTGAGCATCTTGATGTTGTTATTGAAAAACTGCGATATTCCGGGGCTAAAATCGAAAAGCTCAAGGATCATTCTCTTCGTGTTATTGGAAGCGAAGAGATAAAATCTCAAGATATCACAACTTCTCCATATCCTGGATTCCCAACTGATATGCAAGCACAATTCATCGTTCTGATGACCCAGGCTTCAGGAACATCCATCATCACCGAGACCATTTTTGATAGAAGATTTTCTCATATCAATGAACTGTTGCGCCTTGGCGCCGCTATCGAGATTTTTGGAGATAAAGCAATTGTCAAAGGGAAGACTCCCTTATCAGGAGCAGAAACCATTGCCACGGATTTAAGGGCTTCTGCCTCTCTTGTTTTAGCTGGACTAATTGCCAACGGAGAAACCGTAATCAATGAGATTGAACACCTGGATCGAGGTTACGAAAGGCTCGAAGAAAAAATGAAGTCCCTCGGGGCCTCCATTGAAAGGATAAAAGAATAAGAGGAGACGAAGGCTAAAATGGAAAACTGCCTTTTCTGCAAAATCATTCATGGAGAAATCCCGGCCAAGAAAGTTTTCGAAGATGAGAAAATAATCGCATTTGATGATATAAATCCCCAGGCTCCAATTCACATTTTAATTATCCCTAAAGAACACTTTGCCTCTCTCAATGAAATTCCCGAAGAAAAAAAAGATGTTCTGAGCCACGTCCTCCTAAAAGCTCGCCAAATTGCACGAGAGAAAGGAGTTGCAAAAAGCGGATACAGGATCGTCCTCAACACAGCAAGGGACTCAGGACAGGAAGTATTTCATATCCACTTCCACCTCCTGGGAGGGAGAAAGATGTTGTGGCCTCCGGGGTAATCAGAAAAAGATAATTAAATTTTTATTAAAAAATAACTAACATGAATTATTCACGAGCCGAGGTTGCCGTAGATGCGAGGCGTAAAGGATGAAGCTGTGGTATTTCACCGCAAATCCTTTGCAACGAAGCAGACGTCGTTGCGAGGAGCGAAGCGACGTGGCAATCTCACAATATCGGCTTGCTCGAAGAGTAAAAAATGCCGATGATTGAAATAGATATTATAAAGAATGAAAAATGGCATCGGCAGTTTTTATGAATAGGAGGTAAAGATTATGGAAATCACCTGGCTGGGACATTCTGGAATAAAATTACAGGGCTCAAAAATTGTATACATTGATCCCTTTTTAACAGGAAATCCCGCTGCCTCCACTACGCCTGAGGAAATAACAGAGGCCGACATCGTTGTTGTCACCCATTATCATGGTGACCATCTCGGGGACTCCTTTACTATCTGCAAAAAAACAGGAGCAATCCTTTTTGGCATTCATGAGATTGCCGTAGAGGCTGAAGCAGAAGGATTAACCGCCGAAGGGATGAATATCGGAGGTACAGTCGAGGCAAAAGGAGTGAAAGTCCATATGGTTCAAGCTTTACATTCTGCTGAAAAAGGAAACCCGGCAGGAGTGGTTATCGAAATGGATGGTCAGACGATTTACCACGCCGGTGATACTGGATTAACCTATGACATGAAACTTATAGGTGAATTCTTCAAACCAGACTTGAGTTTTATTCCTATCGGAGATAGATACACAATGGGCGTTCCATCTGCCGCTAGGGCAGTGGAGTTCATACAGACAAAAAGAGTTATCCCTGTCCATTATAATACTTTCCCCATTGTTAGTGCTGACCCTGAAGAATTCAAGAGATTGGTAGCCGACAAAGCTGAAGTCATTATCCTCAATCCTGGGGATTCCTATACTCTGTAGCCTCTCGAAGCTCTTTATTCGCTTATTTTTTTATTCATAAAGTGGCTTATTTAATCGATGGCAACAATTTTATCGGGCACACCTCCCCCCGCAATCTCAGGGACCCTCAAAGTAAATACGACCTGGTCTCCAAGCTTCAGATTTTTCACTACATAAAAAAAACTAAGGTTATTCTGGTCTTTGACGGAAATCCAGATCCTAACCTAACAGGGGAAAAGTTCCGTGACAAAACTCTTTCTGTAATCTTCCCTCCTGGCGGACAGAATGCTGACGGAGTTATTAAAGAAATCATTTTAAAGCAATCAGATTTAAGAAGGTTTTTTGTGGTTAGTTCAGACCGAGAGATTAAAAGCTTTGCCAGGTCAAAAGGAGCTAATCCATTAAGCTGCAAAGAATTCAACCACGAACTTAAAACCATTATGAAAGAGTACAGAAAATTCCTGGAAAAAGAGAAAAATGTCACGCTCCCCTCCCCCCTGGAAATAAACCAATGGCTCAATATTTTTAAAAATAAAAAATGACAAATATCTCTATAATTGGCGCGGGGAGGCTGGGAACCTCCCTGGGAAATGCACTTTCTAAAAAAGGATACAGGATTAAAGCCCTATCCTGTAAAAGACTTTCTTCCGCAAGAGAAAGTAGAAAAATCATTGGGGAAGGGAGAATTTTTTCGGATAATATCCAGGCTGCAAGAATCGGAGAGCTTATCTTTTTATGTTTGCCAGATGAAAAAATTTCGGAAGTTACCAAGGAGCTTTCCAGCACGGAAATCAATTGGTCAAAAAAATATGTTTTTCACTGCTCAGGACTCCTTCCCTCACAAATCCTTAAACCTTTAAAGGACAAGGGAGCCTTAACTGCATCCTTTCATCCTATCCAATCCTTTTCTCAAAAAACAACAGCTCCTAAACAGTTTGAAAATATTTATTTTGGTCTTGAGGGAAACAGTAAAGCTATAGCATTATCTCAAAAAATCGTTCAACAACTAGGAGGACATCCCCTTATTCTTCGAGTAAAAGATAAAGCTCTTTATCACACAGCCTGCAGCACAGCCTCTAACTTCTTTGTTGTGTTACTAGATATGGCAGTTCAACTTCTCAAACAGACAGGCCTTCAAGAAAGAAAGGCTTTTCAAATTCTTTATCCTCTAGTAAAAGGGACTTTACACAATGTAAAAAAATTTGACATCCAGGCCTCTCTTACCGGCCCTGTTATAAGAGGAGACCAGAAATCCATAAAAGAGCATCTTGAAACACTAAAAAATATGCCCCCCTACTATAAAACATACCTTAAACTGGCTGAACAGGCACTGGAAATTGCCAAAAGAGAAAAAAAGCTTTCTCCTCAAAAAATCAAAGCAATGAAGAATCTGCTGGAAGGAAAATAACTTCTTCTTCAAGCTCAATATTAAATCGTTCTTTCACTCGCTTCTTAAGTTCCTGAGCAAGATCAATGACATCCCTGGCTGATGCTCCTTCCTGGGTAATGATAAAATTTGAATGACCTGGATATACAGATGCTCCGCCCTTTGTAAGATGCTTAGCTCCAACTTTTTCTAAAAAAGTGGCGGCAGGAGTTCTCTTCCCATCAGGAAGAACAGGATTTTTAAAATAGCTCCCAGCACATGCTATATCCTGTGGAGGATGCTTTTTTTTCCTTTTTTCCAAATTCTCTTCGATACGGGCCTTTATCCTCTCCTTCTCCCCATTTATAAGTTTAAAAGTTGCACTTAAAAGAACGTCATGTTTTTTATTAAGAATACTCTGTCGATAGCTGAACTTAAAATAATCTCTATTAACCGTGATCTGTTCTCCTTTCCTATCAAGAAGCTCAGCCTCCTTTAAATAATCTCCTGTACTCTGCTCAAAGGCTCCCGCATTGCCAAAAATTGCCCCGCCTATTGTTCCAGGGATGCCTGCAAGAAATTCGAGCCCGCTTAATTCTTCTTTAATCGTGAATTGAATTAAATGACTCAAGGAAGTCCCTGCGAATGTTTGTATCTCTGTCTTTTTCTCTTTCCTTCGAACTCCTTTTACACTATTTTTTATAATGATCCCACGAAATCCGTCATCATCAAACAAAAGGTTATATCCACCTCCAATAATGTAGTATGGAAAGGAGTGTTCACGCGCCAGACTAACTGAAACTACCAGTTCCATGATAGATGAGGCGTTAAAAAAATAATCTGCTTTGCCGCCAATCTTAAAATTTGAATAATCCCGAAGAGGGATGAATTTTTGTAAAGGTTTTCCGATATTTGCAAAAAAATGCGCAGGAAAATCTGCCTTTTTTTGACCCATTGTGGTTATTCTATATCAGGCCAGATAAAAAGTCCAAAAACAAAATCCCTGGAATGATCTAACCTGCTGTTTTTTCTGCTCTCTTCCAATTTGGCACGTATTTTGCTATTATTTTATATGGAATTTAATCATACACAATATCAAATATCTATCATGTTGACATTTTTTTTTACACGCGATATTATTCAAAAAATTTTATATGAGGTCTAAAATGAAGAATACTTTCCTGACGATGTTAACCTTATTTCTTTTTACCTCAATAATCTTATCAGCTCAAACCAATAATGCTAATCAAGATTATATCAAAGCAATGACCGCATCAAGCCCTCAACAACAAGTTAAGCTTCTCAAAGAATATCTCGTAAAATATGCTGGAAAAAGAACTCAGTATGGAAATTTTGTCTATGCTAATCTTTGTATTCAACCCTATGCAGGCAAGACCGCAAAAGAAATCATAGATTATGGCGAAAAGGCTCTGGCATTAGACGGTCTGGATGATTTCACTAAAAGCAGGGTTTTAATCAACGTTTCAAGTGTTTATAGCCAGCGAGGTCAGAATCTGGATAAAGCTAAAAACTATTCTTTACAACTTATTCAAATCGCTGAAGCCAATAAGAGCAAAAATCAAAATGCAACAACTCCGGCTCAATGGGATAAATTTTTAGGAGCCGCTTACTACACACAAGGACAGGCTCTGGAAAAACTAAAAGACCCAAGAGGCGCCCTCAATTCCTATATTAATTCATATAAAATCTTAAAAAATCCAGAGATCGCAAAAAACATGAAAACAGTAGGAAAAACTCTCTATGATTTTAAATATTACAAGGATGCAGAAAAAGCTTTTGAACTACCAGCTACAACTCTAAAGGATTTTAAAAGCTTGGCTTTTTATGCTAAATGCCTGTACAAGAACAATAATAAAAACGAGGCACTGAAATATTTTAAACAGGCTTATGTTAAACAAACAAGTGGAGAAATCGCTTTTTTTATCGGAATTATCCTGGTTGAAAAAGCCAAGTCAGATCCTTCAGTCTTCCAGGAAGCCATTAAATACTTGCTCGATGCCAGCTTCCTCTCCGCTGCCAATTCAACAAAAGCCATGGAATTAGCGGAAAGCCTTTTCTTCACATCAAACAAAGACCTTATGTACAATGAAAGGATCAAGGAACTCCAAAAGAGAAGTAAAAAATTGGAGGATGCCACCAATTCCTTTAATAAAAAATACGGAGACAAAGCCGAAGAAGACTTATCTGATGCAGAAATGAAAGAAATGAAGGAATTACTGGCTGAGATCGAATCCGAAAAAAAAGCCATTCTAAAACTTGAAGCTGAACAGAAAGACACTTTAGCCAAGTTTAATAAACTTATCGAAGAAACTAAACAAAGATTAGGCATCAAATAACCTGCGCCTCGCTTCTGCGGCAATCTTGACTCGTGAATTATCCACGTCCCCCTCATTTGAACTTTTTTTTCTTCTGTTATATTATCCACTTATCCACATAAAGAGGAGAAAAACCAGGGACCCCAATTTTTATTCTAAAAAAAATGATAATTAAATCCCTCTCTTTTAAACAAGCTAAACAAAAAATCAAAAAACTTATAGAAGAAATAAAGTATCACGAAAAAAAATATTATGTGGATAATGATCCCCAAATTTCTGACTATGAATTTGATAAACTTGTTAAAGAGCTCAAAGAATTTGAAAATCAGTTCCCCGAGCTAATCACCCCAGAATCTCCAACTCAGAGAGTTGGAGAACAACCCATATCGGGATTCGAATCCACCGAGCACAGAACTCCAATGCTCAGCCTGGATAATTGCTACAGTCGCGAAGAATTGAAGGAATTCGAAGAAAGAATCAAAAAAATCGTACCCTCAGAAAAAATAGACTATGTTGCTGAATTAAAAATAGATGGATTGGGCCTTTCAGCCATATACCGGGATGAAAAATACATTCAGTCTGTTACCCGGGGGGATGGCTTCAGAGGAGATGATGTCACTTTAAATGTTAAAACGATAAGGAGTCTCCCTCTCACAATTACTGACTATCATAAAATCGAGGTCAGGGGAGAAGTCTATTTACCTTTTTTATCTTTCCAAAAAATAAATCAGGAGAGAGCAAAAAATGATGAATCCCTTTTTGCCAATCCCAGAAATGCAGCAGCCGGTTCTCTGCGTCTGCTCGATCCTAAAGAAGTAGCCTCACGGCATCTGGATATTTTCCTATACTCCATCTTTATCGAAGGCAAAGAGCTTCCGAGCCAGTGGGAAAATCTGCAGGTTTTAAAAGAACTGGGCTTCAAAATCAATCCTTGCTCCCGCCACTGCTCTTCTCTTGAAGAAGTAATTTCTTTCTGGGAAGAATGGCGTGAGAAAAGAGAAGATCTGGATTATGATGTTGACGGAATCGTTGTTAAGGTCAATTCGACCGAGCAGCAAAAATCCCTCGGGAGTACAGCAAAATTTCCCCGCTGGGCTATCTCGTTCAAATTTCCTGCAAGACAGGCCACAACAAAGATACAAAATATTGAAGTGCAAGTAGGAAGAACAGGTGCGTTAACTCCTGTAGCCATATTAGAGCCCGTTAAACTCTCTGGAATTACCATCAGCCGGTCAACGCTCCACAATGAAGATGAAATCAAAAGAAAAGACATAAGAATAGGTGATTATGTTCTTATCGAGCGAAGTGGAGATGTTATTCCTAAGGTTGTCTCTGTTATGAAAGAAAGGCGGACAGGTAAAGAAGTCAGGTTCGTTTTTCCAGCCAAATGCCCAGTTTGTGGTTCTTTAACTTTTAAGCCCGAAGGAGAAGCAATCTCTCGTTGTACAAATTCATCATGCCTTGAAAAACTAAAAGAATCCCTTCGCCATTTTGCTTCACGCAGGGCAATGAATATAGAAGGATTAGGAGAAGCTCTGGTTGATCAACTCATAGAAAAGAAATTAGTAAAAATCATCTCTGATATTTATTTTCTCAAAAATGAAGACCTTTTGAATCTCGAAAGGATGGGATCAAAAAGCTCACAGAATTTAAAGGATGAAATTGAAAAGTCAAAGCCAAGAGACCTAACCCGACTGATTTATGCTCTTGGGATAAGATATGTCGGAGAACGCACGGCCCAGGCTCTGGCTTCCCATTTTAAAAATTTAAAAACTTTATCCAGAGCATCCTTGGAAGAACTTATCCAGATAGAAGATGTGGGGCCCAAGGTAGGTGAAAGCGTTGTTTTCTTTTTTAAACAGCCTGAAAACATCGAACTTATGAATAAATTGAAAGAAGCCGGGCTGAACTTCTTTTATAAAAAAGAAAAAAAAGAGGGTGATCTTCCCTTAAGCGGACAAGTCTTTGTTCTGACAGGAAAATTCTCTAGAATGACGAGGGAAAAAGCAACAGAAATCATCAAAGATCTTGGAGGATCTGTAACTTCCTCAGTCAGCAGCAGAACGAGTTATGTTGTTGTGGGTGAATCTCCTGGATCAAAACTGGAACGGGCTAAAAAGCTGGAGGTTCTTATTCTTGAGGAAATAGAGTTTTTACGACTTATTAAAAAGGATTAGCTCTTTTTCTTTTTTTTCGTCGGCGGTTTCTTTGTCTTCCTAAAACCATCAAACGAGAGTATTCGTTTAATCCCCTTTTTCTTAGGCTTTTCTGCTATTTCTAATGCCTTGAGAGCACCCTTATGTTCAGGATCTATATCCAAAGCTTTTTTTAGATGCCTTCTGGCTTTGACTAAAAGTCCTTCTTGTTTATAAAATTTCCCTAATCCCACATAATTTTCTGCATTCCAGGGTTCTATTTCTATAGCTTTTTTAAAGTCTTCTTCAGCTTTCTCGTGAAATGAGGGGATCTTCGATTCAACTTTCCCAAGCAATAGAAAATAACTTGCTTTATTACTCCTCAATCTCACGGCTTCTTCCAGAAACATTAACGCCTCATCATATTTTTCTTGATGATACAACGATCTGCTATGACGATACTTCATCTCTGCTTTATTCTCTATCTCCTTTTTATCCAGTTCTGAAGGAGTATCCTTCTTGGCATCATACTCCAGCTTTTTCTTTTCATTGCTGAGAGTTTGAAAGGCTTGCGTGATGTAATCAAATACATTTTCAATTTTCGTTTTAATATCTGAAGGAAGATTCCTGGGAAAGCGATCGGGATGATAATTACGTACCAATTGAAAATAAGCCTTTTTTATCTCATTTTGAGAAGCTGACTGGGAGATATTTAAAATCTGATAGTAATCTGTGTCCGAAAGGTAATCATTCATTTTCACTACTTCGGCTATCTTCCTTTTTTTCTCATCGGCAGCAGATTTTTTTACCACTTCTTTATCAGCAACAGCGGGTTTTTTCTCTTCTTCTGCAGCCTTTTTTGGTATCTTTTTTTCAACTTCTGCAGCCTTTTTAGGCTCTTCTTCTTTTTCTGGAATTTTCTCTTTTCCTTTCCCATCTTTAACATCGACTAAATCCAGACAATAAAAAAGATAAAGGCTCTTCCAAAAAAGCTCGGGTCGAATCCCTGCAGAAAGAAGGAAGGCTTCTGCCGATGCACTTCCGTCAATCTTATCGAGTATCTCTTTCTCCTTCTTTGTTAAACGGTCAAGGAAATCTTTTCCCTTTGCATAGGGGATCTTTTTCTGCATGAATTTTTCCATGTAAGGATTGTAATTCATTCGCCTTATACCTTCTTCAATTAAATCAGGAGTATTCATTTTCAGCTCAAATTCTTCCTGGGTATCCACCTTCTTTTCTTTAAAATCAAATTTTCCATCAAAATGAGGAAAAATATTCAATGTGATTTCTCTCATCTGATACATCAAGCAATCATGCAACTCTTTTTTACTAAGAACATTATTTTCAACCAAACATACTCCTATACTTTTCATCGGCTCGATGTACTCATCAATATTGGAATAGATTTCGGATGAAATTTTTCCTCTCTTATATAAAATCTCTCCAATCAGCTCATGAGGGTGGGTGGTTTTGGCGTAAACTAACAATCCCTCCTGAAAAAAAAGGTATTTTTGGACACTCTTTTGTTTGAAAACAAGGCGGCCATTCTTTTTATTAAAATAAATATCCCTAAGGTGATGGCCTATGTGTTCCATTTTTGATGATTAGTAATTATACATAGAAAGAAAACAAATTTTCAAACATTTATTTTAGGTATATTTTGGGTCATTTTGTATTCGGAGATGGTTTTATTTTATATTATAAGCTTAATTGAAAAGGAAAGAAAATTGTGATAACTTTTCCATCATGAAAGTTGCATTAGCCCAAATTTCTCCACACCTTGGAGATTTAGAAAAAAACTTTGAACTTCACATCAAGTACATCAAAAAAGCAAAAAAGAAAAATGTTGACCTTCTGATTTTTCCAGAATTAAGCCTGACCGGGTATACATTAAAAGATTTGGTTGAAGAAGTTGCACTTCCTCTTGAAACAAACACTTTTATTAACCAGCTCAAAACTGCAAGCTGTGATTTGTCCCTCGTTTTTGGGTTCGTGGAAGAGAAAGAAAGAGGGCTCTATTATAATTCCGCCGCATTTTTAGCCGAAGGAAAAATTCTACATGTCCACCGTAAGGTATTCCTGCCCACTTTTGGTATGTTCGAAGAAGGAAAATTTTACGCCCAGGGGAAAAATTTCCACACGTTTTCCACTCCCTTCGGAAATGCTGGAATGATGATATGTAGAGACTTTCTTAGCTACGGCGCATGTTACCTTTTATTCGCCGGCGACTCAGAAATTATCATCGTTATAAGTGCAGCTCCAGGAAGGGGCATAACAGGAAAGGAAAGTTACGAGACAAGTCGAATGTGGGAATCAATGGGAGAAACTATCTCACGCTTCTCCAATGCTTTCCTCATTTACTGTAACAGAGTGGGATTTGAAGACGGAAAGCATTTTGCCGGTGGTTCATTTATTTACAGCCCATTGGGGCAGTTAGTCGCTAAGGCATCATATCTTGACAAGGATTTCCTCATCCAAGAAATTAATCTTAACGATATCCGCGAAGCACGAAAAAAATGGTCCTATAAAAGAGATGACAAACCTGAGGTCATTCTTGAAGCCCTTAAAAGGATTATAAAAAATTATGAAGATTAACGAACCTTTTGTGGAAAAAATTCTCACAACATTTATAAATGAAGAATTGTCCAAATTCCAGTATAAAAAGGGAATTCTGGGTTTATCGGGCGGACTCGATTCCTCTGTTTGTGCTTCTCTTGCCGCAAAAGCATTAAAACCCGGGAATGTTTTTGCTCTCATTATGCCCTATGGAAAAATTTTCAGTGATGACGTTAAGGAAGCTCAAAAACTGGCTCAGGCTCTCGGAATAAAATTTAAAATTATTGATATCACTCCTATGGTCGACATTTACTTCTCAAACCACCCTACTGAGGACAGGATTTTAAAGGGAAATAAAATGGCTCGAGAGAGGATGTCCATCCTTTATGACTTCTCTGCCCGGGAGAAAGGCTTGATTCTGGGAACAAGTAACAAAACAGAGCTATTGCTCGGGTATGGAACAATTCACGGCGATATGGCCTGCGCAATAAATCCTCTGGGTGACCTATACAAGACTCAACTCAAGCAGCTGGCAAAACATCTGGGAATTCCTGAGAAAATCAGGAAAAAGACACCCTCTGCAGGTTTATGGGCCGGACAAACAGATGAGAAAGAAATTGGGCTTGATTACAACAAAATCGATAAAATCCTTTTTCACCTTGTAGACAAAAGAATGCCAAAAAAAGAGATCATTGCCTCTGGATTTAAGAAAACAGATGTTGATAAAATTATAAGCCTGATAAAAAATTCCGAGTTTAAAAGAAAGCTCCCTATTATTCCCAAAATATCTGCCCGAACTATTGGCCACGACTTTCTCCTACCTTACGATTGGGGCAAATAGGTAATGCAGGGGGAAAACTCAAAGCATAAACCTTCTGGCAGCCTATATGTAGTCGCTACCCCCATTGGGAACCTTGAAGATCTAACTTTAAGGGCATTAAGGATTCTTGGAGAAGTATCCACAATCGCTTGCGAAGACACCCGCCAGACAAAAAAACTCTTGAACAAATACAACATAAAGAAACCACTTATTAGTTATTATCAACCCTGGGAAAAGCAAAAAATCCCTCAAATAATCCGCTTGCTTAAAAATGGAAAAGACGTAGCTCTTGTAACCGACTCCGGGACTCCTGCCATCTCAGATCCAGGCTTCCTACTTATCAGAGAAGCCATAGAGCAGGGTGTAAAGATAATCCCTCTTCCAGGGGCATCAGCATTAACAACAGCTCTCTCTGCAGCTGGACTCCCCACCCATAGATTTTTATTTTTAGGTTTTCCTCCTCCAAAAAAAGTAGCCACAACAAAACTGCTTCAATCCCTTAAAAATGAAAGTGTTACCCTTGTTTTTTATCTTCCCACCCGGAGGATTTCTACTTTTCTTAAACTTTCTCTGGATATATTAGGGAACAGAAAGATTGTTATTGCCCGCGAAATGACTAAGATTTATGAAGAATTCTTCAGAGGAACAACAAAGGAGCTGTTGAAAAGCCTGGAAGGGAAAAAACTGAAGGGCGAAGCTACAGTTCTTATTGAAGCTACATTGACCAGGACAAAATCAATGCAGAATACGAAAATGGAGTACTTAAAATCACCATGCCCAAAAAAACCGAGTTAAAGCCAAAAAAGATAAAAATCCTCAAACCAAAAAACAAAGACAAAAAATAAAAAGTCAGGCTTGAGCTAAGGTTAACGCTCTAACCTCTTTTACACCTGCATCTTTTAATACAGAACTACATTCTCGGATCGTGGATCCTGTCGTGTAGACATCATCCACCAAGAGCACTACTTTTCCTTTTAACTTTTCCCCATTTATGACACGGAATGCCCCTGAAACATTCTTTTCCCTCTCTTCAACTTCAAGGAAGGTCTGAGGAGGAACATTTTTGACCTTAACCAGTCTTCCCTCCACGAGTTCAATTCCCCTGAGTAAGGCCAGTTCTCTGGCAATGATCTGGGCCTGGTTAAATCCTCTCTGCTTTTTCCTTTTGGGATGAAGAGGAACAGGTAAAACGGCATTCACTTCCCACCATATTTCTTCCTCTTTATCAAGGCTTCGATAGGCAAAATGGGCTAAATCTTTCCCTAAAATCTGGAAACGGCGGTATTTATAGAGAAGGATTATATCTTTTAAATTTCCCTGGTACTTACCGCAAGAACGGTGATATGAAAAAGGAGGTCTTCTCTCCAAACAACCATGGCAGAGTTGAGATTGGATTGAACTCTCAAAGTATCGGCCACAACAAATACAACAAAAAGATGATGAACGTCTTACGCCCTCCCAGCAAGAACGGCAGATGACTCTTTCTTCTGGAAATTCAAGCAAGGAAGAACATAATTCACAAAAAGAAGGAAAAAATATAAGTTCAGCTAGTTTTGTATAGGGGGAAATTTTCTTCAGACCAGAAGAAATCAAAGAGATTCTTCTTCCTCTGCTTTTGCTTGACAGTTAATGCAATAGCGAGCCCAGGGAACTACATCCAGCCTTTTTTTACTAATATTTTTTTGACACATCTGGCAAATACTAAAATCACCCTTATCAATTCTCTTCAAAGCTTCGTCAATTAAAAACAACCGCTCTCTCTCAGCATTCGAAAGGGTTAGTAGGAATTCTTTGGTATAAGAACTCTCTGCCTTATCGACAAGGTCCTGGGCGATCCCAGACTCCACTTCTTTACTTTCGTTAAAAGTTTCTCTTAATTTGTGAATAATCTCTTCTTTCTTTTTTAAGAGTTTTGTTTTGTGCTGATCTCTTTCCTTTTTATTCAAAACTATCCCCCTTATTTGGCATAATGTTTACCTCTAATTATTGTTAAAGAACGATATATTTGCTCCAAAAGCATGGCCCGGCTGAGCTCATGAGAGAATGTCATTTGAGAAAGCGAGAGAAGGAAATTGGCTCTCTTAATAATTCTCTCTTCCAATCCCAGAAACCCCCCGACAACAAAGCTGATAACACGACCGGAATTTGAGGCAATCTTCTCCAAAAAACGAGCAAATTCGACAGAACCCATTTCTTTACCCTTATGAAAGAGGCAGATAATATAATCATTTTTAAAGCGTTTTTCAAGGTCGGAAGCCTCAATTTCTTTAATTCTGGGTGCGAATTTTTCTGAAATGCCTTTTGCCTCCTTTGTCTGGATAAGCTCGCATGTTTCTAACCGATTAATTTTTTCTAAGTAAAATTCTTGTAAACTTCTAATTTCTCTGTTTTGTGTTTTTCCCGGCCATAAAATCTTTAACTTCATAAGAGCAACAAGATCCGTTTTGTTCTTCAGTAAGAAACTATCTCCCAATTACTTAAAAATTGTCCATAAACAATAATGATTAAAATTTAAAATGTCAATATTTTTTTTATCTTTTTTCGTAATTTAGGATGGGACCAAGCTAACTTGTTGTAATTTAAATAATTAATGCCTTCTCAGCCACAAAAAATGTCTTAAACAAACACTTTTAGGGCTACAATTGTAGCCCTAAGACAAAATTGTTTAGAGTGTCGGCAGTTTTTATGAAAAGTAGCGGCTACCCCAAGAGGTTTTCGCTACCCCTAGGAATTAGACCAAATCCTCCACGGTCTGACACGGTGTATCAAGTATTTACGGGTAATTATACGATTCTTGTTTTACCCATCCCTTGAAAAAGGAACGAAAGGCTTAAGAGCTTTTCGAGAGGGAGAGAAAACCAAGGGAGTTGGCACGAAGCCGACTCCCTTTTTTATTTTAGGAGAGATATTGAAGAAATGGGAATAAAAATTGATAGGAAAGGAGAAAAAGCCGCTGAGAACAATTAAGGTCTTCAGGTTTGACACTATATGCACGTGCAGGTGCGTCGTTCCCAACTTGACTTATACCTTTATAAGCGTTGAAATGCTTTTTTAAAGAGAATTTTATTTTAAGGTGGAATATCTTAATGAATGAAGAAGAAAAACTAAAAAAACAAGATAAAAAACTTCGCAGAGCGCTTGAAGCTGGAGCAGGAATGGTTGAAATAAGCTCAAGTAAAATTGCTTGGGACAAAGGGCACGATAAAATAAAAGTGACTTCAGGAAAATTGGATTATAGAGCGTATCAGGTATTAGATTGTGCGGCCGATATGATCGCCCAAAAGCATTGGTTCGGTTGCGTGATAGGTTCCTGGGATGAACCAAAGACAAAAGAACCAGAGCGCTTCCTTGTTCCAATTTCTTATGAGGATTTTAAAAAATTCATCCAAGATAAACAGAATCTAGATACCAAAGATATCACCAGAATCTTCAAAAAAGTCCCTAATATTATTTTGGAAGGAGAGGTAGATATCCCCTACTGTTTATCTAAAAGCCGATGGATGAGGATAAAACAATATTTAGATAATATCTGTGGAGTGGCTATTGCTCATGAAGATAAGGAATTTGAACAATATCGGTCTGATAGAAAAATGAGAGGCAGGGGCTCAGAAAAAGAGGAGCCTGTCTTTATTCTCTTATTCTCCAGTCCTTATGGGCTTGCCTTTTTCCGCAACGCTATGCACCGTAAAGGGACTCAAATCCAAGACCGCAAACTCTATAATTTGCCTCCAAAAGCTCAAGAGCTATTCCAAGTGGTACGTTGGAAAAACGACCTCATAATACTCAATACTGAGAGGATAAGCAGAGCCTTAGACTGGGCTTGGCCAGCGTCAAATATTCATAGAAGAGTGAATAAGTGCCGTAAATTACTGGAGATTCTGTACGAGAATGAATTTATAAATAAGCCTAAAGAACGGGGCAAAACCATAGAGAGGAAGGACTGGATATTCTATGTGAGGAAAAGGAAATTAATTAGTTTTCCAGTAAAAATTAATTAGTTAAGCGGTAAATTCCATAAAAAAAGTTTTTAACATTCTCTTGGGGGAGATAATTAGTAAAGCGGTAAATTTTTATGTTCTTAACTTAGGTATTATTAACTTTAGTAAGTTAATAGAGGAGAGAAATGAAAATGACTTTAAAATTGACCCCTCGCCTAAAGGCTCGGGTTCAAAGCCTTCGGCGAAAGACTGAAGGAAAACAATAAATAAATAGGAGGTCAGAATGAGTAAAAAGTTAAAACGAAACAGGGTATGTTTCGTCACAGAATAGGGTGCGTTTTCAGGGCAAGAGAAAGGAGAAGCCACAAGATAGAAGAGGTCTTGGAGGCGGAAAAAAAAGAGTAAGAAGAATAAATTGTTCCTCCTTTTGTGACTTGTATAATCCATAGTATAGGACTATTATGAAGTCAAAATCAGTCAAAAGGAGGTTCAATTGACATGTTTAGAGGTGGTTAACATGGTGGCCAATATAGCAACAGCAATAGCTCTATTAGTTGCGGCAGTGGCTTTATTTTTAAATGTGAAAGCAACAAAATTGCAAAGGAAAAGCTTTCAAGCTGATTTGTTTCACAAAGTAACTGAAGGAATTAATTCAATTACAGCAGAACAAAAAGAGTGTGAAGAACAAGGTGAAGAAGCAATTTTAAATTGGTTCCAAAGGTTGATTAATGCATTTGAATATTATGCTTTCTTTGCAAATAGGGATTATTTTGCATTGGATATGGAAACCTATTACAGAAGTGCCGTTATAGAATATATTAATTGGGCAAAAGATTCAGAAGCAGAAGAATTTTTTAAGGCTTCGAAAGACAAACAACTAAGCGAAATTAGAAAATATTATGAGAAGCACTCAGGCAGTCAATTTCCTTTTTGACGCTTGGGAGGCTTTGGTGGTGGCTTGGGAGGTTTATATGCTTTTGGAATCGGCCGTCTGCCTGGCTTTGGTGGTGGCTTGGGAGATTGAAATCCTTCTTGAATCTGAATCTTCCGTGTTGGTTTTGGTTTAGCTTGGCGAGTAGGTCTTGTCCCTTTTGCTGAAATAGTCATATTATTCTCCTATTTATTAAATGTAACATACTGATAATATCACGATAATGAAAATTTATAAAGAAAAGAGGAAAAAGTAAAAATGGGAGGAAGTAGAGCGAGGCCAGAGGAAGTAAGAGAGGGCTTAATAGAATAAGCAGCAATAATTGGTAAATACAAGGATAAGTAGAGGTTTGATTATCTGTAAATATGGGAAAGTTCAGCATAATGAGCATTGGCCAGTATGGCGCTCTCGGGCTAGTGTGTTCAGAATGCCCCATAAACGTATCCATTTGTATTTAGCTGTTGAAGAGCCCAAAATGGTCTCCCAGGGGCAAAAGCCAAGCTTTATTATAGGGTAAAATAGCGGTTACCTCAGTTGAGGGGGTCTGGAATATCGGATAAGTAACTAAAAGAGGGAGAATTCAGACCTGAAAAAATCCATGTTTTAAGACTACTCCTACAGGGAGCGTATAGGGTTATAGTTAAATCAAATTATTCGTTTGTTAGAGGCCCGCATACGACCATGCATAGGCTAGTTTGCCCCAGGTCGGAGAGTTATTATTGAACCTGGAAAGAGTAAATAAATGTTCATAGGATAATGATGAAGGTCTGAAAAGATTTACGTAGATGATGGACTGTTGAATAGAGTATTAGGGAATTTTTTTCACTGCAAAGAAAGTCAATATTGCAG
>JADHWO010000145.1 GCA_016783445.1 Candidatus Aminicenantota bacterium | reverse complement strand
CTTTGTGTTTTATGATGTTTCTTAGAGCAATTTTTAAGTAGTTTTTAAGCATGGTACTCCCTCATTAAGGAAGACGAAAATTTGTTAAAAAAGTTGCACATTAATTAAATTATTTCACCATTCCAGTTAATATTCAATTTTGCTTGTTAAATGCAGCACATAATGTATATATTTCGCGTTTATTTCTATTTATTGCGGGCTTGATAAATCAAATCCCTACAACTTTCCTATTGTCATTGCGGGCATAATACTATTAAATTGTTGTTGATCATATATGTATCTTTATTTAATTTAGTAACATAGATTAAATTTTAAACATGTTTATTGAAAGAATTCAATAATGATAGTAATAAACATCCTAAATCCTATATATTTAATCGTTGTATCTCCTTTAATAACATCGGGTTGGACTAACAAAATATTAATGCATTATAAAGAAATAACAACAATTTGATAGTATTATGCCCATTGCGAGGAGCGAAGCGACGTGGCAATCTCACAACTGAGATTACACAGAAAAACAGAATCATTCCTATCAATATTATTAAAACATTTAATTATTTTATTATAGCAACTAGTGGGTTTGATGAATCAAACCCCTACAACAAAGGATGAAATTGCCGCACTTCGTTCGTTATGATAATTTGTAGGCTTGATAAATCAAGCCCCTACTTACTTCTTCTTGAGGATTCTCAGTAATGCTGCACGGGCTTTAGGGGTGTCAATTTCTTCAAGAGCATCAATGGCCTCCAAACGTACTTTTTTATCCTTGTCTTCCAAAGCCACTTTCTCAAGAAATGGAACTGCCTCATCGCTTTCAGTCTCGCCCAGAGCTTCAACGATTGCCCGCCTCATCTTTGGATCTTTTTCTTCTTGAAGAATCATTCCAAGATCACTTACAGGTATGGCTTCCAACATATCTTCCATGGCATTAAGGACTGCTCTGCGGACTGAAAGAAATTTTGACTTTTTATATACATCAAGGAGTAACCCGGCATCCTCTTCTTCAAGCACATCTTCAAGAGCATAAGCTGCGGCTTTTGCCAGTTCCTCATCTGATAAACTGAGGGCAGCTTCATGGAGGATTTTTGCAGCCTCTTTTCCTTCACAATCCTCTAAAGCATGAATGACAGCCACCTGAATTTTATGCTCTTTTGTCGAACGCATAACATCTTTAAGTGCTTCAACAGCTTCTTCATTTCCGATGTCTCCTAAAGCGTTAATGGCATCAAAGCGCAGATCAACATTGCTCTCATTTAAGGCAACTTCACGCAGAAGAGGAACCGCTTCTGGGATTTCCTCATCCTCTAGTTCAAAAAGGGCAGCTTTTCGCACTTCTAAAGATTTGGCTTCTTCCATGACTTTTTTTAAAGCAGGAAACACTTCTTTGCTGTCTATATCTTCAAGAGCATACACGGCTGCTTTTGCCAGGGTGACATCCTCCTCTGCTATTGCCACTTCAGTCAGAAAAGGGATAGCTGCTGGGTCTTCCGTATCTCCTAATTCATAAATTGCCTCTTTCCTTATTTTTGGATCAGAGTCCTCCCGGGCGATCTTTATTAGAACTGCCACTATCTCTTTATTGTCAAAATCAACCAGGACGTGGAGAGCTCTGCGCCGGATCGAGGGATCAGGGTCTTGAAGAGCGATTTCCTTTGCTTTGGCAAAAGCGGCAGGCGATTCGAAATCTTCGAGGATGTTTATGATTTTGACACGCAACTTTTTATCAGATGTGCTGTCATAAATATTGAGAACAGCCTCAAGAGCCTGTTCATCACCCATGTCTTCGAGAGCATAAAGAGCAGCCAGTTTAATTTCCATGTTTTCACTTTTTTCCATTGATTTGACAATAGCTTCATACTCGGATTTTCCGCTTGACGCCAGTTGATGGCCGATTCTTATAAGGTTAGATTTAGCATCATCAACCCATTTGCTTTCTGGATAGGCTTTTATAAATTTCTTGTGGCAGTCGAAAACTTCCTCCAATGGATAATCCAGTTTCTCTCTGGCATAACACTGCCAGAACCGTGCATCATCTGCCCAGGCGCTTTGAGAATACTTTTGTATGAATTGCTCCAGGGTTTTGTTTGCCTGTTCCCATTTTTCATCAAGAATAAGATTATAAGCTTTCTTGTAAGCTTTGGTATCCTCATCCTGTAAATTTGCGGCACTTAACGCAGAGGAAAGGATACAAAGGGAAAGCATAAGAATAGAAATCATGAATATAAAACGTGTGATTTTTTGATTCATTTTAGTCTCCTTTCTTATATAATTCGGAGTTCATGCGAAACCTTTGCGTCTGGCTCCGTTTTACTCCTCTTTTTTATAAATTGCCGGATATCTGTTAAGCGGATTTTTAATAAAACTCCCCTGCTTTCCACACCATCTTTAACAAGCTCGATGGCTTCAAAATCATGCTCTGATTCTAGATTGGCAATCTGTAGTAGAATCACTTCAAGGTCAACGACAAGGTTCTGCAAGCGCCTCTGGTCGGAATCAGCCAGTTCTCCTTTAAGAAAGCTTGCCTCCTGCACCAGCTCTCTTGATATCTGTTTTTGGTAAGGCAGGTCCAAGGCATACGGGTCCTCTGTTTCAGGATCAAAATTTATCATAGCAAGGAGAATCAGTTTTGAACGGTTTATGTAATTATGGGTACGATTTACCAGTTCAATTCTGGATTCTGCCTGAGAAGTAATACTTGAAATCTGCTGCCCCTGCTGAAGTTCTGAGACAGATGGAGAAAACACCATTCTTCCAATGAAGACACCTATGATGACCAGCACAAGAGCGGCTGTGGTTAGGTAGGACCATCTGGGAGCAGAACTTAAAGTCCTGATAAACGTCCTTACCCAAGATTCAGGTTTTGCTCCAAGAATTTCCTCTTCCTTTATTCTTTTCGCAAGAGATGTTTGATATCCATTCCAGAAAGCTTCGCCGGGTTCTGGCCGGATTCTCTGATTCATGATCTTGAGTGTAGATGCCATCTTTTCAAATTTAGTTCTGCACTTTTTACAGAGAAGAAGGTGGTCTTTAAAGAATACCTTTTGTTCAGCATTTAATTCTTCATATAATGCTTCGGCAAACATAACACGACATTTTTTACAATCACTCATAAGTAACCTCCAATCCAGAATCTCCCAGATAAAACGAGAGCTCTTTCCGGAGTTTTTTTATAGCGCGGAAAAGAAGGCTTTTTACTGTCCCAACAGAGACATTTAAAATCTCTGCAATCTCAGTCATCTTGAGATCGTTGTAATGGCGCATCACAAATACAGAGCGCTCTCTTGGAGAGACCCTCTGAAGTGCCTGAGAAATATGACTTTGAAGAATTGATGCCTCTGCGCTTTGTTCAGGATCTACGACTGTTATCCCGCTTCCCGGGGGATTTTCTTTAATACTTGCTTTATCTAATCTAACCATTAATTTTTGATGTTTTGGAGATTTTCTACGAAGAGAGTCAATAGAGGTATTGACCGCTATTTGATAAAGCCATGAACTCATTTTTGCATCCCGGCGAAAAGTTTTTAAGGAACGGAACATCTTTATAAACACCTCCTGAGAGATATCTTCAGCTTCATGATGGTCTCCTGTGATATCGTAAGCGACGTAGTATACTTTCTTTTTATGATGCTCCACCAATTCTTGAAAGGCAGAGCTATCTCCACTGCAGAAGCGGTCAACAAGGGCTTGCTCATTCTCAGGCATCTCTTTTTTTCTTTTTCCCCCTATTAGACGCTTGTTACTTCATAAAGGTTTACAGGAATGCTTTAAAATGTTTATGTATTTTTCGACTTATTCAGAAATAAAGATAATCACTAAATGCTTTTTAAGTTACATTTCGATTAATCCCGCCAGTTTCAGAATCTCGAGATAGTTGAGGATGCTCTGTAACTTGGATTTTCTTGAGTACTGTGCATCAAGTATATTTTTTATATCCAGCACGGTTCGCTTTCCGTTGATGAGGCACTGAAGTTCACTGGTGCTTCCGATTTCCATCCTTTTATAAGGATACTTGTCTCTTTCAGTTTTCGGGACCTTTTGGATGAATTTTCTATATTCTCCGTAGCCATTCATTTTGACCTTTGCTGTGGGTTTTGGGATGATTTTTGCTGCTTTCTTTTCCAGGTCTGTTAATTGAACCTTTACTGGTTTTAATTGAAGTTTTTTTGCTACAGCTTCCATGTGAGTCTTGAGAGCAGCCATATGTGTTTTCCCTACCGTATCAATTGTCTTCTGCATTGTGGCGATATAATTACCTACCGCTTTTTTGTTTTCAGCAAGCTCAAGGATGGTCTCCAGTGTCTCCTTTTCATTAGCTGTAGCGGTTTCGACATAAACTTGTGCCATTTTGTATGCATCGGCAATGGTTTTGTCGGTCGCCTTGTTCAAACTTTCCAGTCCCAGGATAAATTTATGACCGATACGGCGTGTGCCATTGCTAGTTGTCTCTCCAGCAATTTTTATGGCCATGTTGTCGTCTGCATTTGCTACAGTATAAGCGGCTGCAGCGCCAATTATTGCAGCTCTCTTCAACTGGGTTGGATCCGACTTGTCCACTCTATCGCCGGATGTGTGATACCATTGATCAGGCCAGGCAATCATCATGACACCCGGAACCTGAACACCCCAGTCATTAAAGACCTCATGATCGGAAGCTCCAAAATGGGTCTCAATTGAGTAATAAAAAGGCTCGTCCGCACCAGAAGGAGCAACAATACGATGGAGGTTACCTCGGTTATTAATACGGTTCCTGTTTGCTTCTCCGATGAACCTGTAATAATTTTCCATAACATCGTTAATATAATGAGGATTGCCATAGGTTGTCCGCATCAGGCACATAAACGCTTGATTTTTACTCAGCCACTCCCCAACCATGTCCATGTTAATATTACATAGAGTCTTTTCCATTATTTCTTTATTAGCCTTGACCCAGGGTCCTGTGCCGGAAAATTCCGGGCCCCAGAGGAAACGGATCGTTCTTTTCGGGCGCGGGAGCCTCCCCTCTTCGAAAAGAGTATACAATACGCGGGCAACTTCAAGAATGCATGCACTTCCAGATTTGTTATCATTAGCACCCTGTTTTGTATAACCCTCAAAAAGGTGAGCTGAAAATATAATCTCTCCCGCATCCGGATCTGTCCCTGGAATAAAACAGACAACATCCTGAAGCTCATAGGACTCCATTGCAGCCTCGACCTGGGCATGTACGGTGATTTTTTCTTTTCGGATCAGGCGCCTTTTGAGAAAATCTCCTTCACGAGCAGGTAGAAAAAATCCGAATTTAGGAGTTTGGTCGCCTGAACCCCGCCAGCTTCTTATACCTCTCCATGGAATTTGAAGAGGATCAAAATAAGGCCGTGATGTACTTATAGCGACAACTCCAAGCGCTCCTTTTTTCGTACAGGCTTCGTTGTGAACACTGCTTATACTGCCTTCAGTGACAACAATTTTACCTTCAACCTCTACTCCTTCGATTTCTTCTTTTGTGCCGCGGCCGACCCAAACTAACTCAGCTTTGACATCCGCAGATGTACTGCCAGAGGCTAACATGGCGGTCATGTCTCTATAGGAAGCGATTTTCCTACGTTCCGGTTTGATCTCCCAGAGCTCTCCTTTAATCCCATTCCAGGTTTTTCTCCCTGGAAAGCGGACAATTTCTGCGCCCGGAAG
>JADHWO010000144.1 GCA_016783445.1 Candidatus Aminicenantota bacterium | reverse complement strand
GCCAGGAAAAAAGGAAAAAGACTGCCTCCAGTATATTCATTCAGGATTCTTACTAAAAATGGAAATACAAAAAATGTTGAAGTTAACACTGTTCCCCTTCCTGGAGAGAGAGTGAGGATTTTGGGAATACTCAGAGATGTTACTCAGCGGACTCAAGCTGAGGAGGCTCTGCGGGAGAGTGAGAAAAAATTCCATTCACTTGCAGAAAAATCACCAAACATGATTTTTATTTATAAAAAAAACAGAATTATATATGCAAACAAGAGATGTGAAGAAGCCACAGGATATAAAAGAGAAGAATTTTATTCTCCTGATTTTAGCTTCTTTAGATTGATCGCACCAGAATCGCTTGATTTGATTAAATCAAAACTTAAAAACCACAGGGATAGAAAGGAAGTCAAACCATATGAATACAGCCTCATCACTAAAGATGACAAAAGAATTGATGTGATAAACACTACAAAATTAATTAATTATGAAGGAGAGAATGCTATTCTTGGCGTAGTAATCGACATTACCGAGCGCAAGCGGACAGAGAGAATTCAGGCTTCTCTTTATAAAATCGCTGAGGCTACTCAATCTGCTGAGAATCTTGAAGAGCTCTATCAAATACTCCATAAAATCATTACCGAATTAATGCCTGCAAAGAACAATTTTTACATTGCTCTTTATGATGAAGACTCAGAGAAAATCACCTTCCCATACTTCGTTGATGAATATGAGGAGAATCCTGGCCCTCAAAAACTCGGGAAAGGATTGACTGAATATGTTCTTCGAACAGGAAAACCTCTTCTGGCTTCACCTAAAGTCTTTGAAACACTTGAGAAGAAAGGGGAGGTTGTTTCAATAGGGCCGCCATCAATTGACTGGCTGGGTGTCCCATTAAAAACAGAAGATAAAATAATCGGTGTATTGACTGTTCAGAGCTATACAAAAGGCCTCAGATTTAGTGAAGAAGATTATATTATTCTCACGTTCATCTCAGACCAGGTAGCCATGGCGATTGAGCGCAAACAAAAAGAAGACGCTATACGAGCATCTGAGGAAAAATTTAAAACAATGTTCAACAATGCAAGTGATGCTATTTTTATACATGATCTGGGCGGTCGCTTTATGGAAGTAAACCAGGTAGCCTGTAAGCGTCTTGGTTATACTAAGGAAGAGTTGTTAAAAATGAATCTGATGGACTTAGATTCGCCAAAGTTAGTCACAATAGTACCAGCACGAACCGATGAGTTGAGTCAACGCGGCCACATCTTCTATGAGACGGTTCATGTACGGCAGGACGGTACGGCTATTCCGATTGAACTAAGCAGCCGTATAATCGAATATGAAGGAGAACCAGTTGCACTCAGCATTGCTCGTGATATCACAGAGCGCAAGCAGGCAGAAGAAGAGCGCAAACAAAACTTTGAGAGATTACGAAAATCTCTTGAGGAAACGATCAATGCTCTGGCAGCGGCAGTTGAAATGAGGGATCCATACACTGCGGGTCATCAACAAAGAACGACTACTCTGGCCTGTGCTATAGCCAAAGAGATGGACCTTTCAAAATACCAGATTGAAGGAATTCGCATGGCTGGGATTATTCATGATGTCGGTAAGATAAAGGTCCCGGCTGAGATTCTCAGCTGGCCCGACCAGTTAACTGAAGTCGACTTTAACGTGATTAAAACTCACCCCCAAGTCGGGTATGATATTCTGAAGAACATTGAACTTCCATATTCAGTTGCTCAAATCGTGCTTCAACACCATGAAAGAATGAATGGTTCTGGGTATCCCGCGGGTCTATCGGGTGAAGATATTCTTCTGGAAGCGAGAGTTTTATTAGTTGCTGATGTTGTTGAAGTTATGGCCTCTCACCGACCTTACCGACCAGCTCTTGGTGTTGATAAAGCTCTGGAAGAAATTAAAAAAAATACAGGCGTGCTTTATGATTCTGAAGTGGTTAATGTTTGTTTGAAGCTTTTTAATGAGAAAAGCTTTAAGTTTAACCAACTTAAGAATTCAGTCTAGGGAAAAGTAGCTTCACAACTTGGGATAAAACATTTCCTATAATTTAATCCCTGCTTACCTTATAAACATCCTCCAAAAAACCATACAGGACTTACACTGGCTCTTTGACAATCATTTTTAATTGTATACAATAGCTTCTTCTTGAGCATTTAAAATTAATAAAAATAGCCTAAGCTGTCAAGAAGGGCGACAGTTAATACATGATCATCAAAAAGATAGAACTTCAAGGATTCAAATCTTTTCCCGAAAGAACAAAGATTTTATTTCACCCCGGGATTACAGCAATTGTTGGTCCTAACGGGACTGGAAAAAGTAACATCGTTGATGCTCTCATGTGGGTTCTGGGCGGACTGAGGGCAAGGTCTCTCAAAGGAGAGCGCGGTTTAGATGTCATATTTAATGGAAACACACAAAAAGCCCCGTTGGGAATGGCAGATGTTGTTCTAAGTCTGAGCGGCGAAGAGGAAGAACTCATCATAAACCACCGAGTCTTCCGCACTGGCGAGAGCGAATACAGACTTAACGGCAAATTAGTCAGGCTGAAGGATATTCAGGAATCCCTCTGGAATAGAGCCATTGCCGAGAAAGAGTACTTCGTTATTGAGCAGGGACATATCGGGCTTTTCCTCACATCCAAGCCAACAGAGAAAAGATTGCTGCTGGAGGAAGCAGCAGGAACAGCCTATTACAAGGGCAAGAAAAAACAAACTCAAAATAAATTAGAGAGCAGCGAACAAAATCTAATCCGATTGGAAGATATCATTGATGAGATCTCCAAGGCAAAAAACTCTTTAAAAAGACAAGCCAGTGCTGCCATAAGGTACAGAAAATTGAGGGAAAAAATCAGGCAGATGACTTCCCTCCATTACCGCATAAAAATCTTACAGCTCGAAAAAAATCTGCATGAGATCACAGTTCATTATGAAAACTCCTTGAATCAGGAGAATATGGCTGTTACTCAACTCAAAGAAGAGGAGAGAGACCTCGGGCACAAAAGAAAAGAAGTATGGGGACTTGAAAAATCCATTCAAGAAGACCAAAAAAGCCTGTATTCACTAAAATCTCAAATATCCCGCTCGGAAACCGATCAAGAAAGAGAAAACAAAAGAATCGAGTTCTTCGAGGAAAAAAAGACCACGACAAAAGAGAACATAGAAGAAATTAAAGAAGAACTTCTTCATCTGGAAGAAGAAACGACCAAAAATGAAGAGAATCTTAAAACCACCAGCCAGAAACACCGGCAAAAACAACAAGCCTTAAAAAAAGCCAATCTGGCAAGCCAGGATTCCCAGGAAACGCTGGCAAACTGGGGAAAAAAGCTGGAAACTTTAAGGAATGAATATTTCCAGAAACTCTCTGAAAATACAGAGATAAAAAATGAGGGAGTTAAAATCGAAAAAGAAAAAGAACTGATTTTCCGCCAGGAAGAAAAACTCAGAAGTCAACTCATAGACGAAAATACTCTCCTCAGACAAACAAAGAAAAAACTGGAGCAGAACCAGAAGGAACTTGCCCGGACTCAAGAACTCATAAAAAAGAAGAAAAACACCAAAACATCTCACCAGGAAGCGCTTGATGGAGTTCTCCCTGATATCGAGAGCCTCGAGAATAAAATCTCTCTTCTAAAAGATAAAAAAGAGGAAGAGATTTATCATCTCCAGGCTCTGGAAAAACTGGAAAAGAAAGAGAGAAGCGCGGATATTTCACAGGATATTCCCGGAGCCCTTGGTCTCCTGGCTGATTCAATCGAGCCAGATACTGAATATGCTCCCTTAGTAGATATTTTCTGGAAAGAAGAATCAAAAGCTACTCTTATCCAAACACAAGACTTAATAAAGCTTTTAGCTGACAAAAATCTCAAAGGACATTTCCTCCTTCTCTCCCCTCAAAAAAAAGAAGAAATTCCCTCAAAGATTCTCCAAGACCCGCAAGTTTTAGGTCTTTTCAAATCCAGCATCCGGCCTGGTCCAAAATTCAAGGACAACCTCTCTCAACTCCAGGAAGCTGCGATTGTCAAGGACATAGAGAGTGCGGTAAAGCTCTGGATGAATTACCCGTCCATGAATTTTTTAACTCCCAAGGGAGATTTATTGCTTTCATCAGGGCTCCTTAAACTCGGGCAGAAAAAAGAAGGAATTTTTACCTTAGGCCAGGAGATTAAAAAAATAAAAGAGAAGATTTCTCAACTTGATAAAAAGATAAAACCCTTAAACACTGAACTCAGCGAAATAACCGAGAATAAACAAAAACTTGTAGAAGAGATAGAAAAAGACACAACTTATTTGAATCAACTGGACAGAAAAATTGAAGAAATCGAAAAGGAAAGCAAGTTTGACCTAACAGATACAGAAAAAATCGAGGCCAACATATCCCTGCTTAAAAACGAGATTGATGTTTTTGTTTCTGACAGAGAAACCTTAACCAAAAAAATGGAGGCTGTATCTCTAGAAACCATCAAGGCAGAAGAAAAAACTTTAAAGCAAAAATTGGAAGAAGAAGAGAAAAAATACGCGGCTCACCAGGAAGAGAACGAACAGCAAAGAAAGCAATTTTTTGAGCTTAAAGCCGGTACTGATCTCCTTCAGGAAAGAATTAAATATCTGAATTTTCAACTAAAGACCCAAAAACAAAGAAAAGAGAGTCTAGAGGCTAAAATAAACTCTCTGCAGGAAGAAATCCAGACCTGCGAAGAAGGAAAACTTCAGCTTAAAGAAAACATTAAAAGCCTCTCTAATAAAACAAAAAAGCTTGTAGAAGAAAGAAAGAAAAAAGAAAAAGAGCTCTCCCAGAGTGAATCCCAGCTTCAGAAAACAAAAAAAGAGCAGGAAGAAATGGAGAAGAGAATAGAACAACAAAGGGAAGAGTGCGAAACAAAAAAGGAAAAACGGGTAAAATGGGAAATCAACAAAGCCGAAACAGACCGGGATTTTGTAAACCTGGAGGAGAGCTGCTGGCAGGACCTTAAAAAAACTCTTAAAGAAGTAAAACAAGAGATCCCTGAGGAGATGATTTCTGATACCGAAATTGAGGAAAAACTGGCAGATGCCGAGGACAAGCTTCAAAAGTTTAAATCTGTTAATCTGATGGCAGAGGAAGAATATCTAATACAAAAACAACGTTATGATTTCCTCCTCCAGCAAAAACAAGATTTACGAGAATCCATTGATACAGCCAGGGAAGCAATCAGAAAAATTGATCAGGAGAGCAAGAATCAATTTAAAAAGGCTTTGGGAGAAGTAAATAAAAACTTCCAGGAAGTTTTTTCCCTTCTTTTTAAAGGGGGAACAGCCGAGTTAAAACTGTCAGACCCTTCTTTGCCATTAGAAAGTGGAGTGGAAATCACGGCTCAGCCTCCAGGGAAAAAGGTTCAAACTCTATCTCTTCTTTCAGGAGGAGAAAAAAGCCTTACCAGTCTGGCTTTTTTCTTTGCCTTATTTCGTTACAAACCCACTCCCTTCTGCATTCTGGATGAAGTGGATGCTGCGCTTGACGAGGTAAATCTGAAGAGGTTTTTAGATTTAATGGAGAAGATAAAAAATCAAACACAGTTTATTATCATCACGCACAACTTTAAAAGTATGGAAGTTGCCGATTATATATACGGGACAACCATGGCTGAACCAAACATCACAAGTCTCTATTCAATAAAACTAGAACCGAAAGAAAAAAAAT
>JADHWO010000001.1 GCA_016783445.1 Candidatus Aminicenantota bacterium | reverse complement strand
TGGTGATGCCTGGAGATAATGTGAATTTGGAGATAGAGTTGATAATGGATGTGGCGATGGAGAAGGGATTGAGGTTTGCGATAAGAGAAGGAGGACGGACTGTTGGAGCCGGTTCAGTTACGGATGTTTTAGAGTAAAATAAGGAGAAATATGTAGGGATTTGATTTATCAAACCCGAAGATTAAATGCAGAAAGAAGATGAGAGAAATCATAATACAATTAACGTGATATACGATATATGAAGAGAACCAAGGAACAGAAAAAATGGAAAAAATTAGAATAAGACTGAAATCTTTTGATCATCGGCTTTTGGACCAGTCTGTAAAAGACATTGTTTTTAAGGCAAAAAGAACAGGAGCAAAGATATCTGGTCCAACGCCCTTACCTACCCGTATCCACAGATTTTGTGTTCTTCGTTCTCCTCATGTTGATAAAAGGTCCAGAGAGCACTTCGAGATGAGAATTCATAAGAGGTTGATTGATATAAGCGAATACAACAATGAGACTATTGAGGAACTTCAGAAGTTGGATCTTCCAGCCGGTATTGATGTAGAAATTCAAGCCTTTGGGACTGGAGGAGAATAGACATGGTAGAAGGCTTAATCGGGAAAAAGATTGGAATGACCCAATCTTTTGATGAAGGGGGAAATGCGTCCCCGGTCACTATTATAAAAGCTGGGCCTTGTACAGTCATTCAGAAGAAGATAAACGAAAAAGATGGCTATACAGTCCTCCAGTTGGGCTTTATAGAAGAGAAGGGTTTAAGAAAGCCATCAAAGCCTTTAGTTGGACATTACGTCAAATCTGGTATTCCTCCTGTAAAGATTTTGCGTGAATTTCAGTTTGCAATAAATGAAGAGGTTAAGGAAGGAGACCAGTTTTTTGTGGATATTTTCCAGGCTGGAGATAAAGTTCATGTAGTCGGGATGAGTAAAGGAAAGGGTTTTGCTGGCGTTATAAAACGTTGGGGCTTTCATGGTGGTAAAGCAACCCACGGTTCCATGTTTCATAGACGACCCGGGTCTGTAGGAGCTTCCGCCTATCCTTCACGTGTAGTAAAAGGGAAAAAACTTCCCGGGCATATGGGAAATGAAAGAGTAACAATTAAAAACCTGACAGTTGTCCAGGCTGATAAAGAGAACAACCTCCTGGTTGTAAAAGGAGCTGTTCCCGGAGCTAATGGAGGCTATCTATTAATAAAAAAAGCGAATTTTTCTCCTGAGTCTTATAAGTCTGAAAAACCTAAACCTGAAGAAGTTAAACCTGAGAAACCAAAAACAGGGGAAAAGCCTGAACAACCAAAACCAGAGGAAAAGGCTAAGAAACCTGGTGCCGAAGCCAAGCCTGATAAACCTAAATCAGAGGTTGAACCTGAAAAACCTAAGACCGAAGAGGCTAAACCTGAAGAAAGCAAGCCTGAAGATGTAAAACCTGAGGAGATTAAAGCCGAGCCTTCTAAATCCGAAAAGCTTAAACCTGAAGAGTCAAAGCCTGAGAAGGACAAAGCTGAACAATCTAAGCCTGTCAAATCTGGACCTGAGCCTTCTGAATCCGAATCATCTAAAGAGGAAAAGAAAGAATAAAAGATGCTTAAAGTTCAAGTTTTAGATCAAAAAGGAAAGAAAATCAGTGAGATTAGCGCTCCAAAAGAGGTCTTTTCTTATCCTTTAAAAGAACATCTTCTCTATGAAGCTGTAGTAAACTATCGTGCAAATCAAAGGAGAGGGACAGCCTCTACAAAGACAAAAGGTGAAGTGAGGGGAGGAGGTCGTAAACCCTGGAGACAGAAAGGAACAGGAAGGGCAAGAGCAGGAAGTATTCGTTCTCCTATCTGGAGAAAGGGTGGAATTGCCTTTGGACCTAAACCAAGAAGCTATTATTATAGCTTGCCCAGGAAAGCAAAAAAGAATGCCTTAAAATCGGCCTTATCTCAAAAATTTGCTGATAAACAAGTGCTTGTCCTGAAGGAATTTGACTTCAAGGAGCCTAAGACAAAGGAAGGAGCAAAGCTCTTGAAGGCATTAAATTTGGATTCAGCTTTGATCGTTGATTTTTATCAAAATAAGAATTTGTTTCTTTCTTTACGCAATATAGAAAAGATTAAAACCGTCGATTATAATCACGTCAATGTTTATGACGTTTTAAACTACAAATGGCTTGTTTTCACGCAGAAAGCTTTTGAATCCTTGGTGGAGAAACTAAAAGGATGAAGGATCCATATAGGGTCATTTTAAGACCTATTATTACGGAAAAAAGTACCTTGTTAAAGGAGAAAAATAGAGAAGTCTGTTTTGAAGTTGATCCCAGAGCAAATAAAAATGAGATAAAACAAGCTGCTGAACAGCTCTTTAAGATTAAAGTGGAAAATGTTCGCGTTCAGAACAGAAGAGGCAAAATAAGAAAAGTTGGCCGCAATGAGGGTAAAAAGAAGGATTGGAAGAAAGCCTATATAAAGCTGAAAGAAGGCGAAAAAATGATTGAGTATTTTGAGGCAGTTTAAAATGGGCATAAAAACTTATAGACCGACAACATCGAGTTTGCGTCAGAAGACCGGGCTCACTTTTGAGGAATTGACAGCACCTCGTCCCTACAAACCACTTCTTCAATCCCTTTCTAGAACAGGAGGAAGGAATTCACGTGGACATATCTCTATTCGTCATCGTGGAGGAGGACATAGAAAGTTATACCGGATAATTGACTTCAAAAGAAACAAGATTGATGTTCCAGGTATAGTAGAAACTGTCGAATATGACCCTAACCGCTCTGCTTTTATATCCCTCATAAAATATAAAGATGGTGAAAAGAGATACATTTTAGCGCCCCTGGATTTAAAAGTCGGCCAAACCATTCTCTCTTCCGATAAGCAGGTGGATATTCTGCCTGGAAATGCCATGCCCTTGAGATGTATTCCTTTGGGAACAGTTGTCCATAACATCGAATTGAGAAAAAGCAAGGGGGGACAGCTGGCAAGGTCAGCAGGAACAGGAGCCCAGGTTTTAGCAAAAGAGGGAGACTATGCCCAGATTCGGCTGCCTTCCTCTGAAATCAGAAAGATTCATTTGGACTGCCGTTCAACTATTGGTCAAATGGGAAATCTTGATTTTCAGAATATTTCCATTGGAAAAGCAGGCCGGAACCGCTGGAAAGGAAGAAGGCCTCATGTCCGAGGAACAGCTATGAATCCTGTTGATCATCCTCACGGCGGGGGAGAGGGAAAAGCAAAGGGAGGCCGGAATCCTGTGTCCCCTACTGGCAAGCCGACAAAAGGATACAAGACAAGGAGGAACAAAAGAACTCAATCATCAATTGTCAGGAGAAGGAGTAAATAATCATGGGCAGGTCTGTAAAAAAAGGTCCCTATCTTGATGTTAAACTTATGAAGAAGATCGAAGCATTAAAAGGACCGGAGAAAAAGAGAAAAGTAATCAAGACTTGGGCTCGACGTTCAACAATTATACCAGAAATGGTGGGATTGACCATTGCGGTCCATAATGGGAGGAAATTCATTCCGGTCTTTATAACCGAAAATATGGTAGGACATAAATTAGGGGAATTTTCCCCTACAAGAACGTTTAGAGGTCACACTACAAAAACTGCACGGACAATAAGGATTAAAAAGTAAAGTGGAAGAACAAAATATAGTATCCCGAGCAGTCAGCAAATATGTGAGGATTGCTCCCCAGAAGTGCCAATTGGTAGCTGATTTAATCAGGGAGAGATATGTAGGGGAAGCCTTGACAATTCTCCGTTTTTCGAAGAAAAAGAAAGCCAGTTTCATTATTGAAAAAGTACTCCGTTCTGCTATTGCAAACGCACAGCAAAAAGTTTCTGATATTGATGTGGATAACCTGTTCATCGCAAAAATCTATATAAATCAGGGTCCTCAGATGAAAAGATTCAGAGCTGCTCCTATGGGGAGAGCTTTACGGATAATAAAAAGGACAAGCCATGTCCATGTTTATTTAGAAGAGATAAAAGGGAGATAAAAAGTGGGACAGAAGACTCATCCGCACGGATTTAGATTGGGATTTAACAAACAGTGGAGTTCCCGCTGGTTCTCTAAAGGTACAGAATACAGTCGTTTGATTCATGAAGACCTGAAAATGAAAAAAGTTGTTAAGAAAAGATATTACCATGCAGGAATTTCCGAAATTGGTGTGGAAAGAGTTGGCCCTAAAGTCAGAGTAATTATCCAGACAGCTCGACCGGGTATTGTTATAGGACGTGGTGGAAGGGAGATTGAAAATCTCAAATCGCTTCTTCAGGAAATTGTAAAAAAAGAGGTTTATATTGATATCAGAGAAGTGGATAAGCCTGAGCTCAGTGCTTTATTGGTTGCCGAAGGGATCGCAATCCAGCTTGAGAAGAGAATAGCATATCGAAGAGCCATGAGGAGAGCAGTGGATATGGCTTTAAAGATGGGAGCAAAAGGTATAAAAGTAATGTGTTCAGGGAGGTTAGGAGGAGTGGAAATTGCCCGGTCTGAGTGGTATTTAAAAGGTCAATTGCCTCTTCAAACTTTAAGGGCAGATATTGATTATGGTTTTACTGAGGCTTTTACGACTTATGGACAAATAGGCATTAAGGTTTGGATTTACAGGACTGATGTGGATAAACCTAAAATGACATCTCAAACAGTGGAAATAGAGGAGCTTTAGCCATGTTGATGCCAAAAAAAGTCAAGTACAGAAAGCAGCAGAGAGGAAGAATGAAAGGAAAAGCCTGTCGGGGATCAGAACTCTCTTTTGGGGAGTATGGCCTTCAAGCTTTAGAACCCTGTTGGATGACAGCACGGCAGATTGAAGCCGGTCGTATCGCCATAACCCGTCATATCAAGAGAAAAGGAAAACTTTGGATTAAAACTTTTCCATGGAAGCCGATTACGAAAAAACCAGCAGAAGTCAGAATGGGAAAGGGAAAAGGAGACCCTGAATTCTGGGTAGACACAATTAAACCGGGTAAGATAATATATGAGTTAGAAGGAGTGACAGAACAGACTGCAAAAGAAGCCATGAGGTTAGCAGCCCATAAACTCCCGATTAGAACAAGATTTATTTCAAGGAAAGGTAGAGAATTAAGATGAAGATAGGTGAATTGAGAGAATTATCAGAAGAAGAATTAGAAAGCAAGGAAGCTGAGATAAAAGATCAGCTTTTTAAGTTAAAGTTCCAACACGAATTAGGTCAATTGGAAAATGCTATGAAGCTAAAAAATATCAAGAAGGATATAGCCAGAATAAAAACTATATTAAGGGAAAAAAAAGAAGGGAAGAAATAGAGAATGGAAAACAAACAGGTTAAAAAGACCACAAAAATCGGAGTTGTTGTTGGAAATAATATGAAAAAGACAGTCACAGTTCTTGTTGAACGGCCTGTAAGACATCCTTTATACAATAAGATTATAAAAAAGAAGAAAAAATTTCTCGCCCATGATGAATATGAAAAATGTAAGGTCGGAGATGTTGTTAAGATCATAGAGACAAGGCCTCTTAGCAAAAGAAAAAAATGGCGTATTCAAGAGATAGTAGGTCTATCTCCCACCGAGTCAGAGAAAGCGATTGAGGATAAGAAGGAATGATTCAAGCGGAAACAAGGCTAAAAGTTGCTGATAATTCTGGTGCGCGCAGGATTTTATGCCTAAGTCCTCTTGGAGGTGGAGCCGGGAAAACTGCGACTATTGGAGATGTGATTTCAGCAACAGTTAAGGAAGCTGAACCCGAAAGCAAAATAACGAAGGGAAGTGTCATCCAGGCAGTGATAGTCCGGACAAAAAAGGAAATACGTCGCAGGGATGGTTCTTATATCCGTTTTGATGATAATGCGGCGGTTATAATAGACCGCCAGGGAGAACCGATAGGGACTCGAGTTTTTGGTCCTGTTGGGAGAGAGTTGAGAGAGAAAAAATTTATGAAAATCATTTCCCTGGCTCCGGAGGTCATTTAATGGACAAGATTATGCTGAAGAAAAACGATGTTGTTTTTGTTATAAAAGGGAAAGATAGAGGTAAAACAGGAAAGATACTAAAAGTTATCCCTGAGAAAAGAAGGGCTGTTGTGGAAAAGGTCAACTTTGTTAAAGAATTTATTCGGCCTGACAGGAGTAAAAACATTCAAGGAGGGATTATGGAGAGAGAGGCTCCCATTCAAGTTTCTAATTTGATGATTTATTGTTCCGAATGCGGCCAGGGAGTAAGAATAAGAAATAAAACATTAAAAGACGGGAGTAAAATTAGAATCTGTGGCAAGTGTGATATAAACTTAGAAAGGCAAAAATGAGGAATGAAATATGAGCCGACTTTTTGAAAAGTATAAAAAAGAAATTATATATGAGTTCCAGAAGGAATTTTCTATAAAAAATAAAATGGCTGTACCCCACCTAGAAAAGATTGTTATAAATATTGGTGTGGGGGATGCTATCCAGAATATCAAGCTTTTAGACACGGCAAAAAAAGAGTTGAGTCTTATTACTGGACAATGGTCTGCAGTTGGAAGAGCGAAAAAATCAATTTCATCTTTTAAACTCCGCAAAGGACATGCCATTGCCTGTTATGTTACATTGCGTGGAGAAAGAATGTATGAGTTTTTTGACCGCTTGGTAAATATTGTTCTTCCACGTGTGCGGGATTTCAGAGGTGTTCCTCCCAAATCTTTTGACGGAAGAGGAAATTACACCCTGGGCATTAAGGACCAGCTTGTTTTTCCAGAGATAGATTATACAAAAGTGGAGAGATCTCGAGGGATGAATATCACTGTTGTCACTTCTGCCAAAACGGATAAAGAGGCTTATGCGCTTTTACAAAAATTAGGAATGCCTTTCGGTGAGGCTTTATGAGGAAGGAAAAATGTCAAAAATTTCATCAATGGCCAAATATTTAAGAGAACCGAAATATCCAACCAGAAAAAAAATGCGCTGTCGTATATGCGGGCGTTCAAAAGGATATTACAGGAAGTTTGACATGTGTCGATTGTGTTTCCGTGAACTAGCTTTAAAAGGTGAGATTCCAGGAATTATCAAAGCTTCCTGGTAACATTTAAGAAAGGATAACATCATGACCTTAACAGATCCTATTGCCGATATGCTAACGAGGATTAGAAATGCTGTTAGAGTTAGGAAAAAAGATGTGAATATTCCCTTTTCCCGGATGAAAGTGGAGATAGCAAAAATACTAAAAAATGAGGGTTATATTAGAAACTTTAAGGTTATCGAAAATAACAAGCAGAGTATTTTAAACCTCACTCTCAAGTATACAGAAAAGAATGAGAGTGTTATCTCTGGTCTTGGAAGAGCCAGCCGGCCGGGTTGTCGGGTGTACTGTAAAGAAAACTCCATACCAAAAGCTCTCGGTGGGCTGGGAATTGTGATCTTATCCACATCTAAAGGAGTTGCTACAGGAAAAAAGTGTAAAGACCTGGGTGTTGGAGGAGAGGTTTTGTGTTATATCTGGTAGCTTCAAAAAAAGAGGAAATTGAAAAATGTCTCGAGTAGGAAAACAGCCAATTGTTTTACCTGATGATGTTAAGGTCAATATCTTACCAGATAAGATCGAATTTGAAGGTCCTAAAGGGAAGCTTTCTTCCGTTTTGTTTTCTGGTATAAAAGCCAGACTTGAGGAAAATCAACTCATCCTAGCACGATCGAGTGATTCCAAAGAGCAGCGGTCATTACACGGATTAAGCCGAAGTTTAGCCTATAATTCTGCTGAAGGTGTTTCAAAAGGTTTTTCCAAACAGCTTGAGATAGTTGGAGTAGGATATCGAGCTAAACTAGATAAAGGCAGACTCGAATTGAATTTGGGCTATTCCAAGCCAATAGTATATAAAATACCCGAGGATGTTGAAGTTGTGCTGGAAAAGCCAACATTAATCACTATAAAAGGAATAGACAAGCAGCGAGTCGGACAGATTTCAGAGGAAATCCGGAGCTTTCGCAAGCCGGATCCCTACAAACTTAAAGGCATTCGTTATGTTGGTGAGCGCTTGATTAAGAAGGAACGTAAAGCGGTGGTGGCCGGTGTATAAAAATAACGTGTTATTAAAAAAGATAGCTAAAGACCGTATAAGAAAGAGAATTAAGAAAAAGATTAGAGGGACTTCAAAAAACCCAAGGGTCTTTGTATTCAAAAGTAACCGTTATGTATTTGTACAAGTCATAGATGACGAAAATAGCCGTATTTTGGCTTCAACGTCCACTTTGGAAAAAGAGTTTAAGGAAAAGAATAAAAATTATAAGAATATAGAGGCCTGTCAAATTTTAGGAGGAATACTGGCTAAAAAATTAAAACAAATAAAAATTGAAAAAGTGGTCTTTGATAGAGGGCTCTATCCTTACCATGGCCGTATTAAAGCCCTAGCCGAAGCCATGAGAAAAGGAGGACTCATTTTTTAAAGAGTCTATAAGGAGGAAAAAGAGTGGCTGACGAGGAATTAAAAGTGGAAGAAGGAAATAAAGTGGAAGAGGGAAAAAAAGAGGAACAGGAAACACGGGAAGAAAAGCAAAAAGAGCAAGAGAAAGAAAAGGAAGAAAAGCAGGAAGAAGATGAAAAGCTAGAAGAGGAGGAGGAAGAGGAGGAAGAGGAGGAAGAGGAAATTGAGCTTAAAGATCAGGTGATTTCTATCCGGAGAGTCACCAAAGTTGTTAAAGGAGGAAAGAACCTTAGCTTTTCAGCCTTAGCAGCTGTTGGAAGTGGAAATGGCTTAGTCGGGATTGGAAAAGGGAAGGCTCGGGAAGTTCCACAGGCTATCCGAAAAGCCGTTGAAGATGCCAAAAAAAAGTTAATAAAAGTTTCCCTTGCTGATACCACGATTTCACATTTTATTAAAGGAGAGGCTGGAGGGGGTGTTGTCATTCTTCGCCCAGCCTCAAAAGGGACAGGTGTTATAGCAGGTGGTGCTGTAAGAGTAATCATGGAGTTGGCTGGAATAAAAGATGTTTTAACCAAATCCATCCGAAGCAACAATCCTCTTAGTGTGGCCAATGCCACCATGGATGCTTTAAAAAGGCTGAGAAATCCTAAAGAAGTTTCAGAAAAGAGAGGTAAAACAAAGGAAATGATATGGCAGTAACAAAAGCAAGTCCTCAGGAGACTCAAAAAAAAGCAAAGCCAAAACCACAAGCTGAAAAAGCAGGGCCTCCAAAAAAGCAAGTAAAGATAAGACTTAAACGAAGTCTTATTGGGCGCCCAAAAAAGCAGAGGGAAGTGGTAAAAGGACTTGGTTTAAGGAAGATCGATTCAGAAGTTTTACGGAATGATTGCCCTGAAATAAGGGGAATGATTAATAAAATACCTCACTTGGTGGAAGTGGAATATTTGGAGAAGAAATGAATTTAAGTAATTTACATCCAGCTAAAGGATCCAGGAAAAATAGAAAAAGAGTGGGGAGGGGCCCAGGTTCTGGATTGGGTAAAACATCTGGACGCGGCAATAAAGGTCAAAAGTCCATCTCTGGATATTCAAGCAAAAGAGGCTTTGAGGGTGGCCAGATGCCTCTTCACCGCAGGCTTCCCAAGAGAGGCTTCACCAATATTTTTAGAAAAGAATACTGCGAAATCAACCTTGAGAGGTTGGAAAAAATTACTAAAAAAGAGATCAAACTCAGGGATTTGAAAGAAGCGGGTTTTATAAAGAAAGAATCAGAGGCTGTTAAAGTTTTAGGGAGAGGGAATATATCTTCACCCAAAACAATACATGCCCATAAGTTTTCTCGATCTGCTTTGAAAAAAATTGAAAAAGCAGGAGGAAAAACAGTTCTAATTGGAAGTGGATAATGTTAGAAAGCATTAGAAACATTTTCAGTATTCCTGATCTTAGAAGAAGGGTGATCTTTACTTTACTTCTTTTAGCTGTTTATCGAGTTGGCTGGCAGATTCCCAACCCAGGGATAAGTGGGGATGCCTTGGCCCAATTCTGGGAGGCTCAGAAGGGAACGATCCTAGGCTTTGTTGACCTTTTCTCTGGAAGGAACATGTCCAAGATGACAATTTTTGCGCTGGGAATTATGCCTTATATCAGTGCTTCCATTATTCTCCAGTTGCTTCAGGTTGTCTGGCCTTACCTGGAAAGATTATCAAAGGAAGGAGAGCTCGGCAGAAAAAAAATAACACAGTACACACGTTATGGGACTATCGTAATCTGCGTAATCCAATCCACTGCTATCGCCTTTTGGTTGCAGGTTCAAGAAGTCGGAGGGCTACGTATTGTTCCCAATCCTGGCGTGGGATTTATATTTTTATCAGTCCTGACGTTAACAACGGGAACTGTGTTTGTTATGTGGTTAGGGGAGCAGATTTCGGAACGTGGAATTGGAAACGGAATTTCATTGATCATTTTCGCCGGGATTGTAGTCAACTTTCCCCAGGGACTCCAGAGCGTTTTATCTGGATTAAAAACAGGAACCATGACTCCCGTGAGACTCATTTTTCTGATGGTGTTGATGTTGGCCGTTATTGTCGTTATTGTTTTTGTGGAGCGAGGGCAGAGGCGGATTCCTGTCTCCTATGCCAAAAGAGTTGTAGGGAGAAAAGTCTATGGAGGTCAGAGCACCCATCTTCCACTAAGAGTGAACACTGGGGGCGTTATTCCCATAATTTTTGCTGCCTCAATCATAACAATTCCCGCAACTTTAGCCCAGTTTATTAAAATCCCCTTTTTCTACCAAATCGCCAGGCAGTTTGAGCTGGGTATGCCTCTGTATAATCTTCTCTATATTGGTGCTATTATCTTCTTTACCTATTTTTATGTTTCTATAATCTTTAATCCCTCTGATGTTGCGGACAATTTGAGGAAATATGGCGGTTTTATTCCAGGAATAAGGCCAGGGAAGAACACTTCTGATTTTATAGATAGCGTCCTATCTCGGATTACTCTGGTTGGTGCAATTTATTTAGCAGCCGTAGCCATTTTACCGGAATTTTTAATGACCGGATTTAAAGTACAGACTCTGCCCTTTGTCGGGGATTTTTTAGAGACCAACTTACCCAGATGGTTTACACAGGGATTGAATGTAGAATTTTATTTCGGTGGGACATCAATTTTGATTGTAGTAGGAGTTGCCATGGATACAATGCAGCAGATTGAGGCACAACTAGTAATGCGCCACTATGATGGATTCATGCGTCGCGGTCGTTTAAAAGGAAGGAGAGGATGAGAATTATCTTGTTTGGACCCCCAGGTTGTGGCAAAGGAACCCAAGGAGACCTTATTTCAAAAAAATATGGATTTCCCAAGATCTCTACAGGAGACCTTCTTCGTCATGAAGTTCAGGAGGGAACTCCTTTAGGGAAAAAGGCAGAAGTCAGGATGGCTAAAGGCGAATTAGTAAACGATGAAATTGTGATAAAAATGATCAAGAAAAGAATTGCCCAACCTGAGTACAAGAAGGGATATATTTTGGATGGTTTCCCTCGAAATGTTATTCAGGCTCAGATGCTTGAAGAAGTTAGCCAGGAGCAAGCAGAAGCCGTCATCGAGATATATTTGAATGATCAAACTGCAAAAAACAGGCTAGGAGCAAGAAGGATATGCTCCTGCTGTGGGGCCATATACAATCTTTTTGTTAAAATGCCGGATAAAGAGGAAACATGTGTAACTTGTGGAGAGAAACTTAACCTTAGAGAAGATGATAAGCCTGAAGTTATCAAAGAACGTCTAAAAGTCTACTATGAACAAACAGAAAGCCTAATAGATTACTATAAGAGAAAAAGGATTTATTACAGGGTAGATGGTGAAGGAACCATTGAGACCGTATTCAGAAATATTTGTTCTATTCTGGACGAAAAAATTGCCAATTCCAGAGAGGTTAAGTTCGCACAATGATTATATACTGTGAGGAGGAAATTAGCGCTATTAAGAGAAGCAATCAGATTGTGGCTAAGATTTTAGCTGAGTTAAAGACAAAAATAAAACCAGGATTACGAACTAAAGAGTTAGATAAGTATGCTGAAAAAAGAACAAGAGAAATGGGAGCAGTTCCGGCTTTTAAAGGGTACCGCGGATATCCTTCTTCCTTATGTACTTCTATCAATGAAGAAATTGTCCATGGTATTCCTTCTTCAAGGCGCTTACGGGAAGGTGACATCATTAGCCTTGATTTTGGAGTACTTTATGAAGGCTACTTTGGAGACGCAGCTGCAACATATCCTGTAGGAGAAATCACTCCAAAAGCAGAAAAGCTTATTAAAGTAGCTGAGGGAGCCTTTTATAAAAGCATAGATCAGATGAAACAGGGAAAAAGAATATCAGATATTTCTTTTGCCATTCAAAGTTATGTTGAATCGCAGGGATTTGCGGTTATTCAATCTTTTGTCGGTCATGGAATAGGTCTATCCCTGCATGAGGAGCCTCAAATTCCTAATTTTGGTTCGCCGGGACGAGGACCTAAGATAAAAACAGGCATGGTCTTTGCTATAGAGCCGATGATAGCAATGGGAGACTGGAATGTAGAGGTTTTAGATGATAATTGGACCGCTATAACCAGGGATAGAAGTCTCTCGGCTCATTATGAACATACAGTGGCAATTACTCAAGAAGGACTAGATATTTTAAGCTTGCTCAATGAAGAAAAGAAGGAAATTCCTTTTTTAAAGGAGAACAGGTATGCCTAAACAGGATGTTTTTGAAACTGAAGGCACAGTTCTTGAGACTCTTCCCAATGCTATGTTTCGCGTTGAGCTGGCCAATAAGCATGAAATTCTAGCTCATATCTCTGGAAAAATGCGAAAGTATTTTATCCGTATTCTTCCGGGGGATAAAGTGCTTATTGAACTTTCACCCTACGATTTAACTAAAGGTAGAATTACTTATCGGTTTAAATAAGGGAAAAAGTAAATGAAGGTAAGGGCATCGATAAAGAAAATGTGCAGGAATTGTCAATTAATCAAAAGGAAAGGGACCCTTCGAATTATCTGCACTAATCCGAAACATAAACAAAAACAAGGTTAAATGAGGATAAAATGGCAAGAATAGCAGGAATTACACTCCCTCCGGAAAAAAGGATTGAGATTGGATTAACTTATATTTTTGGTATTGGTCGTTCCAGGTCTGATAAGATTCTCCAGGAAGCAAAGATAGATAAGGATAAAAAGGTTAAAATTTTAAGTGAGGAAGAGATTAATAAAATACGTCAAATTATCGAGAAACAAGAGAAAATTGAAGGTGATTTGAGACAAGAGACAACTCTAAATATTAAACGACTGATCGATATAGGATGTTACCGAGGATCGCGGCATAAGAAGAGATTGCCTGTGAGAGGTCAAAGGACAAAAACAAATGCAAGAGGGAGAAAAGGTCCTCGTGGCCATGCGATAAAAAAGGTTGCAGCCAAGTCTAAATAAGGAGTTTTAAATGCCAAAGGCCGGAAGAAAGCCCAAAAAGAAAAAGGTAAGGAAAGAAATTGGATTTGGAGTGGCCTATATTCAATCCACTTTTAACAATACAATCATTACTATAACAGACCAGCAGGGAAATACGGTTTGCTGGGCAAGTGCCGGGACATCAGGATTTAAGGGAGCTCGGAAAGGAACACCATTTGCATCACAATTGGCTGCCAAAGAGGCTTCGATCAAAGCCAGAGAATATGGGGTTAGATACGTTGATGTAAAAATTAAAGGTCCTGGAGCTGGGAGAGAATCAGCTATCCGGGCTCTTCAGGTAAATGGAATAGAGATAAAATCAATCAAAGATGTTACACCGATTCCCCATAATGGCTGTCGTGTCCGAAAAAGAAGAAGGGTATAAAAGGGCTAGGTCATAAGGAGAGAGAGATGTCACGATACAGAGAACCTGTTTGCCGACTCTGTCGGGGAGAGAAGGTGAAGCTTTTTTTGAAGGGAAGTAAGTGTTTGAGTGAAAAATGCCCGATTGAAAGAAGGCTTTATCCTCCAGGAGAACACGGAAGAGCGAGGAGACGAATCCGTGGATATGGTATTCAGCTCAGGGAGAAGCAGAAGCTTAAAAGATATTATGGTATGTCCGAGAGGCAGTTTCTGTTGTTTTTCCAGAGGGCAGAGAAAAAAAGAGGCATTACAGGTGATAATCTTCTGGCTATGTTAGAGAGAAGACTGGATAATGTAGTTTTTATAACAGGATTCTCTTATTCTCGAGACCATGCCCGGCAGCTGATTAATCATGGCCATTTTCGAGTTAATGAATGGAAAGTTAACATTTCATCTTTTTTAGTTAACAAAGGAGATGTCATCACATTTAGAGAGAAATCAGCAAAGCATGAAGAACTGAAGGCTATCGTTGATTCGAACAAAAATAAAACAGTCCCTGGATGGATAGAAGTTGACTCAGAAAAAATATTGGTAAAAATTCTGTCTTTCCCAGATCGAGAAGATATTACTTTTCCTGTTGAGGAGCATTTGGTTGTTGAGCTTTATTCAAAGTAATGTGGTATTTAAGGCCTAAGTAAGCGCAGAGAATATAAATAATCTCTGTTGCCCTGGTAATAAATTTGTCTCAGATGGATCCTGAATAGGAGGAAAGATGATAGAAATAGGTTTTCAGAGGCCGAAGTATCTGGAATGTGATTACGAAACTTTAACGGACACATATGGCCGTTTTACGGCCCAACCTTTTGAAAGAGGTTATGGGGTGACAATCGGGAATGCGCTGCGGAGAATTCTACTTTCTTCTATAACAGGAGCTGCCATTACTGCTGTTCGAATTCAGAAGGTTCTCCATGAATTCTCAACTATCCCAGGATTAGTAGAAGATGTGACAGATATTATTTTAAATTTGAAAAGTATACCTTTAAAGCTTGAGGGAAACGAAGATAAAATTATAACTCTGAAAAAAACAGGGCCTGCTCAAGTAAAAGCATCTGATATTGAACATGACACTGATATTGAGATTCTTGATAAGGAAGTTCATATTGCTTCCCTTGATAAAGACGGGGAATTAGATATTGAGATGATCGTAAAAAACAACAGAGGTTATATTCCTGCGGATAAAAACTTTGATGAAAACTTAAGTGTTGATTATATTCCCCTCGACTCATCTCATTCACCAGTTATAAAAGTGAACTACAGAGTCGAGCCTGCAAGAGTGGGCAAGAAGATCGATTACGAAAAAATGGAGCTGGAGATCTGGACTTTAGGTGCTGTTTCTCCCATACATGCTTTGGCTCAGGCAGCAAAAATAATGAGAGACCATCTTGTTATCTTTCTTCATGTTGTTGATGAGCCCGTGGAAAGAGAGCAGGTTACAGCAAAGAAAGATATACCTTATCTTACGCAGCTTGATATTTTGTCAAAATCCATAGATCATCTAGAACTTTCGGTCCGGTCCAACAATTGTCTCAGATCCGCCGGGATTGATAAAATCTATGAACTAGTGCAGAAAAATGAAGAGGATCTTTTAAAAACGAAGAATTTTGGACGAAAATCTTTAACTGAAATAAAAGAGACTCTGCACGAATTGGATTTAGGCCTGAATTTGGAGCTTAGTCCTAAATTATTGGAGAAAATAGAAGAAGAAAAGAAGGAAGAAAAAGAAGAGGAGCAAGTTGAATGAGGCATCTTGTCAAAGGCAAGAAGCTACGTCGGAACACGGCTCAGAGACGAGCTTTACTGCGTAATCTTGTCACATCTTTTCTAGAAAAGGAACGTATAAGGACAACTTTAGCCAAGGCAAAAGCAACGAGGCCTCTGGCCGAAAAAATGATCACTCTAGCTAAAAAAAATACCCTTCATGCCAGGCGCCAGGCCCTGCAGTTTATAAACAAAAAACCTGTGGTTAAGAAGCTTTTTGAAGAACTCGGCCCGCGCTTCAGCGAAAGGCCCGGAGGATACACGAGGATTGTGAAAATTGGGCCACGCGCAGGAGATGGGGCTGAAATGGCAATCCTTGAACTCATCGGTTCAGAATTCAAGAAAAAAGAGAAGAAAAAAGACCTAAAAGGAAAGTCAAAGAAAAAAAAGGCTTAATCTTCTTTCCTATAAATTTCCTTCTTAATAAAGATCTAAATTCCAGGTTTATTTTTTAGCTATAACCCAGAGTTCTTGACCAGGATAGATTTTTGACCTTGTGCTAAGACCATTTAGACTGAGCAAATAAGAGAGGTTCATTCCAAATTTTTGCGCGATTTCAAATGGGCTGTCTCCGGATTTAACTGTATAAATAGTGGCTCCCTCAGGCTTGCCTGACTGGATAACAATCTTCTGTCCGACATCCAGAGTATTGCTTTTGAGGTTGTTGTCTTTTTTTATCTTTTGAACTGTAGTAGTAAAAGCATTGGCGATTCGATAAAGAGAGTCCCCCCTTTTAACAATATATATTAGTTTTTCCCCTTCCTTAACGAGCTTGAGAGGAGGGGCAGAAGTATATTGACTCCCCCCTCGAACTGGAATTTTAAGCCGCTGTCCAGGCCTGATAAGATTAATACGTCGTAAACCATTCAATTGAGCAATGGCAGAAACACTGGTTCTGTAAAGCCGGGCAATTGTTGAGAGAACTTCTCCTCTTCGTACGTAATAGAGGATATAGCTAGCCTCTGGAGGGATCCAACGCGGAAGAGAATTCATAGCTGTCAAGGCATTTTCGCTGAAGCCAACCGGGACCCTTAGGTTGTAAACATGATCAGGAGTGCTTTTATGACGGAGTTCAGGATTGAGTGAAGCCAAGTCTTCGGTTTTTAATCCCAGAGATCTAGAAAAGGAGGAAAGTTGGACAGGCTTGTTTACAGAGATTATCTCGTATTGTAAGGGTGGATCGGGATTTGGGAGATTGAAGCCATATTTTTCCGGATTGTTAATAATGAGAAGGGTTGCGATAAAACGGGGGACAAAGCGAGCTGTTTCCTTGGGAAGCATAATATAAAGGTCCCAGAAATTATCAAGGTATGTTATCTGTTGAGAACGAATGACCTTTTTGACTCTATACTCTCCACAGTTGTAGGAGGCTAAAGCTGTTGTCCAGTCGCCAAAATGAGAATGAAGTTCGTTTAGATACTTTAAGGCCGCTCGGGTCGATTTTATAGGGTCCATCCTTTCATCGATATAACGGTCTCTTTTTAATCCGAATCGATATCCAGTTGATGAGATGAACTGCCAAAGTCCAAGAGCCCTGGCACGGGAATAAGCTTTTGTTTTAAACCAGCTTTCAATTATCGGAACCCAGCATAGCTCTTCTGGAAGTCCGGCTTTTTTTAACTCCTCTAGAATTATTTTCCGGTAGCGTCCTGAACGTTTGTAGGCTTCTTCAAAAAGTTTTTTCTCTCTGGTTTGGAAAATAATAATTTCTTTTTTGACAAATTCGTTCTCTACAAAAGGAATGGTTTGATGGTTATTTCCGACCGCGGTCAGTTGTGAGGCATAAATTTCTTGAATTCTCTGGGCAATCAGGAGTCTGAGCTCGTTTTTTTCCTGAATGTGTGGGGAATCAGGAGGAAGCTTAAGTTTCAGAATTAAGCTGTAAGCATCATCCAGCGCAGCCAGTGCAGTCTCAAAATCTCCCTTTTCCCAAGCACTTAGAGCATCTTGGTGAGCATATAAAGCTTCTTCGAGGATAACTAAGGGATCCTCTTCCTCTTCTGCTTCCTCTTTTTCTTTTTTTTCTTGCTCTTGAGTTGAGATATCCTCTGGGGGGAGGGATTCTTCGTCCTTCTGGGTTTTTTCCTCCTCAGGGATTAGAATATCTTCTTCAGGGTTTATCTTTTGTGGGATTTGATTTTCTGGAGGAGTCGGGGGAGGGCTGGATTGCGTTTTGTTGGATGTCTTTTGAAAAAGAGAGCAGTTCCACAAAAAAATAACTGAAATAATCAGAACCGCAATATATAGATATTTGCTTCTTCTCAATTTTTCCCTATAAGGGTAAATTTATAACATTTTAAAGGCGTCAGAGTCAACCACAAAGTAGAGCAGCTAGCCTCAATCCCAATAAAACAAGAAACATATTGTTTGACTTTAAGGCTTCATCGTTTTCAAATTAATGGAAATTAATATTTTAGTAAATAGCCTTTAGGGATGATTTTTGGAGTGATTTTTTTCTAATCTAAATAGATGATTTATCGGTTCTCTTCTATTTTGCGTGGGTAATAATTAGAAAGTATTCGTGAATGGTCTCGCTCCCGTTCAGATTTTTCACGCCATCCCTTCTTCATTCTATTCAACGCATAAGCGAAGGGCAGTGGGTGAGAAAAACCGTTTGAAGGCTGAGCGGGCATGGTTCCTCTCCGTGATGGAGAGGAGAGCGAAGCCTGAAACCGAGCAGCTTTTGACTCGCTGGGGCAAAAGTTGCGTGTTTTCTGAATCCACTGGCCTGAGCTTTCTCAAACATACTCGCCGCCCGACTCTGTCGGATTCCCTCGAAATGCGATTCAGGGAGGCTAAATCTTCAAAGGTCGCTTCATCCATCCCCGAACACTTTCTATTAATCTATCAATACATGTTTTGCCCACACAAAATGGAAGAGAACCGATTTGTATAACCGTTTCTTTTTCCGACTATTTAGTTTTTAAGGTTTTTCTTGTGCCAGTTCCACGCTGTCTCAATAATGGTTTCGATACTTGAAAAACAGAGTTCCCATCCCAGGATTTGCTCCGCCTTTTCTTTAGAGGCTAATAAAACTGGAACATCCCCTTCTCGCCTCGGCTTTTCTTTATACTGGACTTTTTTGCCTGTGATTTCCTCTGTTTTTTTTATAACTTCTAAAACAGAATAACCTTTGTTGGCACCAAGATTGATAAATTCACTTTTGGAGGAAGTGAGGATTTCTTTAAAGGCAAGTACATGAGCCTGAGCCAGATCCGTGACATGAACATAATCTCTGACCGCTGTTCCATCTTCTGTAGGAAAGTCAGTTCCAAAAAGGTCGAAATTTTCTTTTTTTCCTAAAAGGAAAAGAAGGATATTAGGAATAAGGTGTGTCTCGGGATTATGAAGCTCTCCCAAACGTCCCTCAGAGTCAGCTCCTGCTGCATTAAAATAGCGGAGAGAAATAAATTTTAGCCCGTATGCTCTTTCGTAATCCTGGAGAATTTTTTCGATAAAATATTTTGTCTGCCCATAAGGATTAAAAGGGTTCAAAGGATGAGACTCTGGGATGGGAATCTGTTGGGGAACACCATAAACAGCAGCACTTGATGAAAAGATGAAATTCTTGATATCTGCTTCCAGCATAGCGTCAAGGAGGTTAAGACTGCTAATAAGATTGTGTGTGTAGTATTTTTTGGGATTTTCATAAGACTCTCCCACCTGGATGAGAGAAGCAAAGTGAATAACAGCCTTTATGTTTTTTGACATAAGGGCATTTTTTATGGACTTTTTATCCATAAGATCGCCTACAACAAGCTCTCCTCCTACCAGTAATTCTTTTCTACCTGTGGAGAAATTATCAAAGACAGTAACTTCAAATCCTTCCTGGATAAGCCCTTTGACAGTATGGGACCCGATGTATCCAGCTCCACCAGCCACCAGAATTTTCATAGACGCTCCCTAGTGATGACTTTTTTTGTAGTTTTTAATCCTTCCTCTTTTGTCTCAAACTCATTGTCGAGCTGAAGCTGGTAGAGCTTTTTAAGGATTTTTCCCATTGAAGGACCAGGTTTGATACCCATATTAATCAGATCTCTTCCCATGATTAAGGGCTTAATGGATTCTTTGGATACATTGAGCTCCTTGAATTTTTTAAGAAGCCATTTGCCTTCTTTGTCCAACTCTTTTATTGCCCTTTCCTTTCTTCCTGCACGGTCCGCAGCATCAAGATAAACCAGAAGTTCTATTTCTCCATTTGTATCCGCTGCAAGACGATTAAAGGCTTTTTTGGTTACAACTTCTCTGTTCTGCCATAATTCAGACGCCCGGTGGTGGCATTTTATAAGAGAGAGAGTCGTTTTTCTCAGGTTGTATCCGTTAAATGAATAAATTTTAAAACGGTTAAAAATCTTTTTAGTGATTTTTTCACTGAGGATGTCATGGCCGTAATTGGTGATGACCATCCTTCCCTTCTTAAATTCCCACTGTGCAGTTTGATGTTTTCCCACATCATGGTATAGGGCTGCCAGCAGGAGAGTAAGTTTTTTCTTTTGAGGCAGAAAAGCAAAGTCGGCCACCCTTTTTGCCTGATTCACTGTAAGTTTTGTATGATGCCATACAGTGTGATGGCCGAAATCATCTTTTTCTGGATGGAAAAGGGAATCCTGGATGGAAAGGGACAAGCTGTAGAGTTCCTGGAACAACTGCTGTAAAACGCCGAGCTTGAATAGTACTTCAAGGCCAATAGAAGGAAGAGGAGAAAGAAGAAGAATTTTGAATATCTCCTCATTCACTCTTTCTACACTTAGACCGGTCAAATCTATTTCTCTGGATATTTTATAGATTCTAGGATCAACCAGAAATTCAAGGACCGAAGCAAAACGAGCCACCCGGAGAACACGCAGAGGGTCTTCAGGGAATGCCTTGAGATTTGTCAGCTTGATGATTTTTTCTTTGATATCTCTGACTCCGTCAAAGGGATCAATGAGCTTGTTATCAAAAAGCCTTAAAGCCATACTGTTGCAGCGGAAATCTCGTCTTTCCAGATCCTTCTCAATAGGAAGATCGGGATCAGCAGAGATGACAAAGTCTTTATGACCTTTAACTCCTATTCCTTTTGCAGTATCTTTTCTAGGTAGGGCTATGTCGTAGGTTTTTTTATTTATTACAAATTTGATGACACCAAAGCTTTTACCTACAAGGTCCACTTTTCCGTAAGGCTTGATTTCTTTTATAATCTCTTCGACACTATGATGAGCGATAAGAATATCAACTTCTTCAGACGGAACTCCTCTTACTAAATCGCGGACAAAACCTCCAACAGCATAAACTTCTTCACCAAAATGATGTATGAAAAATTCTTTTTCTCGGAAATTCGGCTTTAATTCCATCCCGACTTCTCTCAGTTTTCAGTTTTATATTATCATATAATTTAAGATGATATATTCGTTTTTTGTTTCTGTTTTCTTATCTTATTTTGCTTTCGTGAATTTTTTAAGGAGTTCTTGCACAGCATCCTTATGGACCATAAAACTTAACATTTTCAGTTTTATATAATCATCTCTGAAAAAATAGTAACCTTTAAACTGTCCTCTTTGGGCGCCTCCGCCTGAATCTTTAATCAGGAACCACGAGTAATCTCCCATTTCTTTGTACCCGACAATATGGATAGCGTGGTCATCCGTAGAAGTTCTGTTGGTGAACCTGAATTCCCGGCAATCCTGGTCGATTAATTTCCGAGGGATATCGAAAGTAGGGACTAACGCAATATCATTTTCGCCATTTATTCCTGGTTCTGAGACGTCTCCTCCGATATTCACAGTGTAACCGTTTTGAATGGCAGAGACAATGGCATTAAAAAAATCATCAAGAGGAACATTATGGTACTCTTTGCTGTGCCACCAGTTATCCGGAACCTTGTACTCACCTTTAGTATAAAATGGAAGCGATTTAAGACTCATGAAGGATACATAGTCATCAAGGGGAAGCTCAAGCACCTTTTCCAGATATTCCTTTGGGGTTATGGTTTGGCCGTTTACTTCAATAGTATCAGGCGGTTTCCCCAGGTGTTTATTCAAGATGCTTTTTACGTAAGCGATGGCTTTCTCTTCCTCCCAGTATTTGTTTTCTTTGCAAAATTTGAGGTAGCCTGTGATTTCTCGTAGAAGTTTGCCGTGGTCGTGTTCTGTCTGGCCAGGGAGAAGCCCGGTGTAATCAGAGGCTCTCACTATACCGTATTCTTTCATGCGGGCTGTCACGGCATTATGCTCTGATCCATGGCTCACGTATGAATTTCCCTTTTCCTTAATAAACCGCCTTGCCTTTTCAACGAATTCCAAGTAGACAGTGTACATTTCAGAGAGTTTAACTTCCATTTTACCCATGCGCTTCATTTCAGATTCAAGGAAAGAAATTGTTGAAAAGCACCAGCAAGTTCCGGTTCTATACTGACGAATTGGAGGGAAATGGAAATACTGTGTGAATTCTTCAAGCGAGCCGGGTTTTTCAATCCGGGAGAAATCAAGAGATAGATATTTCCTTTCTTTCCCTCTTATTTCTCTTGTCTTATAAATCGCTGTGTTTCTTTCCTGAAGCTCTTCGTCTGAAATCTGGATCATCTGTTTTTCAATTACCTTCTCTCTCTGTCCGCAGGAGATGAGAATAAAGTTAAGAGATACTAAAAAAATAAAAAAATAAAAAATAATACCAGCTTTTTTCATGATTTCCTCCATAAAATATTTAACCATTTTTATTTTGTAGCCCATTCTAGTCCTATTATAAAGACAGTTTCTTCCTTGATTCAAACATTTTTTGAAGAAATTTGAAAGCTTGTTCTCTTCAACCTATTATTGTATCCTTAAATACTCAAGAGAGAAGGCAGTAAAAAGATTGAGAAGGATTTGCTTATTTCTAACAATTCTCTGTGTTTTTTCAAGTTTAGCTTTGTCCAGGTCTTGGAGAGAAGATCTCAGCATTACGCTTAAAAAGAATGGAATAAAAGATTTCGATATTTCCGGGCTCACCCTTATTTTTTATGTCAATATATCTAATTCTTCTTCTTCAGCTTATTATCTTACTGGCTATAATTACCGCATTATGGTCAAGGAGAAGGAGTACTTTCGCAAGAAGACTCCATTAAATAAAGAAATAAAAATCGGTCCAAAAAAAAATACACTTCTTTCTTTTCCTCTGAAGGTTACTTATGCCCATCTTTTTAATTCTGTAGAAGGGATAGAGCAGGAGGACGAGGCACAATGTTTTTTTACAGGAACAATGACATTTTCCGACGGACGTAAAGAAAAAGGAGTCATTCGTTTTTCCTTTTCCGGGGAGTTCCCTATTTTTAAATTACCTGAGGTTGAATTCCATTCTTTACAGGTTCACGACCTTACTATCGGAGGAGCAGATTTAAGCTATGAGTTGAGTTTTAAAAACAACAATGTCTTTGAGCTTTTGGTTGAAAGAATAAACTTTAAGTTTCATCTGGGAACGAGACCCATTAGTAACGGGGTAATCAGTAGAAATGAAAACATAAAAAGCCGGGGAAAAAAGATTTATTCTTTTCCTTTGCTCCTGAATTTTTTTGATGTTGGAAAGGAAATCTATGATATCCTTCACCAATCCTCTGCTCTCTCCCGGTTTTCTGGAGAGATTATAGTAAAAACAATGTGGGGAAGAGTGAAAATTCCTTTTGATAAAAGCCAGAAAGTTACCATTTCTCGTTCTTCATGAACGGAGCTTCCTCTCGATGATAAGTATCATTATTCCGACTTATAACCGGGCTTCATTCTTGAAAGAAGCCATTCAATCTGTGCTGGTTCAGGATTGTTTTGTTCGAGATGAATCTGTCTCATTCGAGCTTCTCGTGGTTGATGATGGTTCAACAGATAATACAAGAGAAGTTGTCAGTTCTTTTGGCAGCAAGGTTCAATATTTTTTCCAGGAACATAAAGGAGTCAGCGCTGCCCGAAATCTGGGGCTTGATCTTGTGCAGGGAGATTATTTAGCTTTTTTAGATTCAGATGACCTATGGAAAAAAGAAAAGTTGGGCACACAGATCAGTTATATGAAAGCCTTTCCCAATACAAAGGTCTGTTATACTGAGGAGATATGGATAAGGCGGGGAGTTTTTGTGAATCCTAAAAAAAAGCACAAGAAATATTCTGGCTGGATCTTTGATAAAGTTCTGCCTCTCTGTCTTTTAAGCCTTTCTTCAGCCATGTTCAGAAGAGAGGTTTTTGAGGAAATTGGAAAGTTTGATGAAGAATTTCCAGCTTGTGAAGATTATGATCTTGGCATTCGGCTTGCCTTAAAATATCCTGTTTATTTGTTGACAAAACCTTTGATCGTCAAGCGGGGAGGACACTCTGACCAGCTTTCACAAAAATACTGGGGTATGGACAGATTCAGGATTAAGGCTTTAGAGAAAGCGTTAAATCTTGGCTTAACCGCAGAACAGGAAATACTGGTCCGGCAAGAACTCGTAAAGAAGTATCAAATCTTAGCGAATGGTTTTAAAAAAAGAAATAAACAGCATGAAGCAAGAAGGTGTTTATCATTAATAGATAAATACAGACTAAGTGCGTAGAATCAAGACAGAGAGGAAATATGAGTGTTTCTGATTCTCTACTCATTTCTTCCCTCCTTCACTGATGATCTGAGAGCAATTCTAACGCATAGCGACTGAGATGACATGACTAATTAAAACCCATCATAAGTAACTATCTCATCCAATCGCTTGCGTCCCCGGTAAGAAGGCTCTTCTGCTGGGTACCCGAGTGGAGTCAGAGCCATCACTCTCACATTGTCTGGAACGTTGAGAATCGCCTTGACCTCCTGCTCCTCAAACGAGCCTATCCAGCAGGTGCCAAGACCTTCCTCTTCCGCTTGGAGCACTAGATGTTCGAAAGCTATCGTCACATCGACAGTCCACGATTTCATATACCTACCCATATGTGAATAACAATCGTCAGGAAAGCCACAGGCAACGACTATAATAGGAGCTTGAGCCATAAACATTTGATTTGCTGATGCTCTCGCTAAGCTATCTTTCAACGCTTTATCTTTGACTACTATGAACTTCCAGGGCTGGAGATTCTTCCCTGAAGGTGCTTGACGGACTGCCTCGAATACCCTCTGAAAGACATCCTCAGGAATAGGGTCACTCTTATATTTCCTAATACTTCGTCGACTCTTAATAGTGTCTAATACACTCATCTCTCCTCCTCCGATCTTTCAATTCTACACTCTTGCTCTGAGTTTTTCTACTTGATCAATTATTTCATAAGAAATAATAAATAGTTCTCACACTCTATCCCATAAACTTACTCACATTCTACGACCCTCAGATGTATAGTAATAATAAATCTACGCTTTTCTATGATCTTTTCTCCTCTCCGCTACCCCTGGTAGATTGAGTTAAGGAGTGATTCTTTGTTTACGATGTCCGGGGTCTGCTATGATTCTCCCAGGACGGCACCGCTTATGTATCTCGGTTATAATAGAGTAAATATGCGTATTGCCGGGTAGATTTATAGCTCTCCCGATTTGCATGTGGTTATACTGAGCTTCTTATTTAAGCTAAGTGGGAAGAGATTTTAATGAAAATTATTCACTTGTATTTATTTATGTTTCACTTTCCGTAGTTCTAATAAAAATTGTTTTCTTTTTTTTTACTTCTACTACGACTAAACATAAAAGGATGAGTTTAATATAAAAGAGGCAAAATGGAGGATGAAAAGAGAAAACAATTGCGTTTTGAATGCTGTCTTCCAGCAGAATTTTTGAAATTAGAAGGTGAATATAAAGTAGTCGATAGAGTAACTGTCCGTGATTTCACTGGTGATGGGTTAAAGTTAGTAGTTAACTTTAATGCTAGTTCTAATATTATCCCTGGTTCTAAAGCTAAGTTAAGGCTCTACTGTCCTGAAAAAAATATTTCATGCTCACTGCAAGGTGAAATCGCTTGGAGCAAATGCTCAGATAATAGGATGGAGCTAGGATTAAAAATAAAAAAGATGGATAAAGAATTAAAGAGCGAGCTCCTCAATTGGATTTTCCCAAAATGGATAGAAAGAAATCAAAAGAGAAAAAAGCACTAATATTTACCTAATAAAAGTTGAGCAATACGAAGGAGGTTATTCCCCACATCTATGTGTGTGTGATGGCTGCCAATGTTGTGTTTGGCGGGCCTCGAATGGGGCCCATATTTGGCGGAATGTTGTTTTTAGGTCAAAAAGTTGCTCAACAGATTAGCAAGAAGCTGCGTCAGAAATATAGAGTTCTTTCTTTAAGGTGTAAATACAAGGCTAGATTTAGAACCAGTAATTTAATCCTAAAGAAATCTGGTATCCACTGAGGTCAAAAGGTTCAAAGCCATGAAAGCCCTGGTTCGGATCATCTTCCGGAAATTTTCCTTTTGCTGAATTATATTTGAATTCTACCTCAAAAGTCATTCTTCGAGCCACAGGGAACATAAATCCAGCAAAGGCATGCCATCCTACTGATATTCTGTTATTTTCTCTGGTATCTGTAGAGTAGATCGGATATATAGTAACTTCCTCAACTATATCGTACCATTCATCAGAGAAATCGATCAGATCCCCCCGTAGTCTTACATTCCAGAGGTAAATCCCCACTCCACCTCCTACATAAGGAATAATTTTATTCCTTCTTCCCAAAGGGGTGAGTTTTAAGGAAAACTGGACGGGAGTTATGGAGATATTAAAGCTGTGGCTAGGGGTAAAATCTCCTACATAATCGTCCGGGTAAGCCCATAGGGTTTCATCAACATCTTGGTAACCGACATAGCCGTTATAGTATCCGGATTTGTTTTTACTATAGCCATCTATTGTGAGGGCGAAACTTATTTCCCTTGTGAAAAAATATTCGTAGGAGAATCCGAAGTAAGTGTTGTGGAAACTGTTCTCACTAAAACTCATGTTGTTGAATTCCTCTGCCCAGAGATCACTTTTGGCTTGAGGGATAAAATATCCTATTTTAAAAGTAACGATGCCTGAGAAAGCAAAGCTTGGCATTAAAAGAATTAATCCTAGTAAAAGAACCAGACTTTTTTTCATTTTTTTTCTCCTCTCGTTAAATCTTTATGCAAAAGTTATGCCAAGTAGGATTAAGAAGAATTTCGGGCTTATATTGTGCCAAAAAAAGGTCAACTGTCCTCTCTTGTGCCTTTTTTATTATTAAGTTAATGTTTATGAATCAGATGATAATTATAGCATAATACAGGGTTAGACTTCTAAAACTTCAAAATTATATTTTATATTAACTTTATTTCAGATAGGTAAGCTCTTTTTTTATCTACAAGTAAATATCCCAATTTTTAAAGTTTTTAAAGTCTGATTCCAAATTCTTTATTCTTTACTCTTTATTCTTAGCATTTTAATATAGATAGAAAGATGGCTGTTGAAACGAACATTATTAAAATAAATCCAGAACGCGTTAAGCTGGATAAGATAAGAATAATTACAAAAGTCTTAAAGGAAGAAGGAATCATCGCCTATCCTACAGATACTTTTTACGGACTTGGTGCTAGCTGTTTTTCAGAAAAGGCTATCCTGAGGATCTATTCCTTAAAAGAAAGAAAACCATCAAAACCTCTTTCCGTTCTGGTCTCTGATAAGGCGATGGTCGAGAAGATCGCTGTGGACATCCCATCCTTATTCTGGAAACTGGCAGATGAATTCTGGCCAGGGCCTTTGACCTTAGTCTTAAAGGCTTCGTCTGGACTACCAATCCCTCTGCTTGGACCCAGAGATTCTATTGGAATCCGTCTGCCAGCAATTAGATGGCTGAGAAAATTGGTGAACGAAGCAACTTTTCCCATAACAGCTACCAGTGCAAATATTACAGGGAAAAAGGAAATAAAAAATCCCGGGAAAGTTATAGATTTGTTTTATGGGAAAATTGACCTAATTGCTGATGGAGGGGATACCAGAGGAATTTTACCCTCCACTGTGATTGACCTCACATCTGGAAAGCCGCAGATTCTCAGGGAAGGTGCTTTTCCTCGCTCACGCCTAGCAAGATATTTTTAAATATAATTCTGTATTAGAGAAAGAATTCCATCCCATCAGAGGCCAAATTAAAGCCTTTTGTTTTAATCTCCTTCAGGGCTTTCCCTTCTGGATCTAGGGCCAGGTTAGTATGGTTTAAATGCGTGAAATAGATCTTTGTCTTTCCCTTTTTTGCTACATCCTTCAGAGTTTCTAGGCTTGTTGTGATAAAGGGATGTCCTATCTTGGTAAAATTGCGTCCTGGAAGCTCTTCAGAACAAAAAAAAGTTCCATCCAGAATAGCGTAATTGACCTTTTTGGTTTCTTCCTCAATCGAACGGTTCCAGGCTTCCCAGCTCTGGATATCCGGTATATAGAGGAGTTTCTTTTTCTTTCCTGCGATTATGAATCCGAGTGTATCGGAATATTCATCCCGATGAGGCACCAAAAAAGAAGAGATGGAAATCCGTGGTGTTAAAAAAAGAGTCTTTTTAAAAGAGAGGGTAAAAAGAGATATGTTTTCCAGGCGGACAAGCTGGCTCCAGGGGCCATTCTTTGTTAAGAAATCTCTCAAACGTGGAGAACAGTATACTGGAAGCTTATGAGTAGACATGGCCTCGTAGCCAAAAAACATCAGACCCGTGTAATGACCAATATGAGCATGGGAAAGAATGATAGCATGTGGAGAATTTTTTCTCTTTTGCTGTTCCAGACCCAGTCTCGTTAAAGCCATATGTGATTGAACTCGAATATCAGGAGTGGCATCCAGAATGAAATATTTTTTTTCTTTTAAATCCAGGATAGCAAGTGATGAGATTAAACGAGAAAATCTATGGTCTTCTCGTGCGCGAATACAATTCCTGCAGTAACAACCTATCTGAGGAAGGCCGCCATCCTGGGCGGTTCCCAGAACTTTAACAAGAACTTCTGTCTCTTCCTGGTCTTTATTTAAGTCCTCTGGGAAAGCGCTGAGCTTATTTGAAGAAAAATGGATATTTAAACCAACAAAACTCCAGACACAAATATTTAAGAAATCTCTTCTCTCCATATTTTTTAAAATTATAAACTATCTGACTTTTGCTCCGGTAGGAACATCCTTATCAAAGAAAGAAATGGTTGCTTTATCGTCAATTTCAGCTGCCAGGAGCATACCCTGAGATTCGATCCCTCGGATGACAGCAGGCTTCAGGTTGACAATCACAGTAACTTTTTTTCCCGTCAAATCTTCTGGGGAGTAAACATCTGCTACACCAGCTACCATGGTCCGCTTTTCGACTCCGATATCAACTTCAAGTTTAAGAAGTTTTGTTGTCCCTTCCACCTTTTCTGCGTTTAAAATTTCTCCGACTCTGAGGTCCATTTTTTTAAATTCATCAAAAGATATATATTCCATTTTTTCCTCCTTTCTGGCTGGAGCGGCCCGAGTTTCTTCCTCCTTTAAAAAGTCTTTTAGAGCAATTCTTGGGAAAAGAGGCTCAGGCTTTTTAATTATTTGGCCCAGCTTGAGATTTTCGAATTTTAATTCTCTGAATGATTCTTCTCCAATAGGCTTTTCTTCCCCGAGAAAGTTCCAGATTTTTTCCGATGATTCAGGCATTACTGGAAAAAGAAAAAAAGCTATAGTCCTGAGAGCTGCTGCGGCCTGGTAAAGAATTCTTCCAAGTTTTTTTCTTTTAGATTTGTCCTTGGACAATTTCCAGGGTTCATTAACTGCCAGATATTTGTTGACAGAGTTGATATAAGACCAGATCTCTTCAAGAGCTTTATTTATAGCATAATCCTCATAGAGTTTGAGGGTCTTTTTTTTGGTGGTTTCGAATTCCAGGCGGAGTTTTTTGTCCTCTTTTCCCTCCTTATCTGTTTCTTCAATTTTTCCGTTAAAAAAACTTTGTATCATGGTCAGTGTACGCTGGACGAGGTTTCCCAGATCATTGGCCAGGTCAGAGTTGACGCGGTGGATAAATCCTTCGTGGGAGAAGTTACCATCAAGCCCGATAGGGATTTCCCGGAGCAGGAAATAGCGGAGAGGGTCTGCTCCGAAGGTCTTGAGGATAATATGGGGGTCAAGGACATTGCCCTTGGATTTGGACATTTTAGTTTTGTCTTTGAGCCACCAGCCGTGGCCGAATACTGTCTGGGGGAGAGGAAAATCCGAAGCCAGAAGAAACGCAGGCCAGAAAATAGCGTGAAACCTGAGGATATCTTTTCCGATGAGATGGACCGTTGCTGGCCAGTATTTTTGAAAATGAGACAAATCCCAATCATAGCCGATGCCCGTTAGGTAGTTGTGGAGTGCGTCAAACCAGACATAGATGGTGTGTTTCGAGTCATCCGGCACAGGAATTCCCCATTCGACTGTAGTCCGGGTGATGCTCAGATCCTTCAACTCCTGCTTGACAAAGCTGATGACCTCGTTCATCCGGCTTTGTGGCCGGACAAATGCCGGGTTTTTGCCGTAGAAATCCAGAAGGGGCTTCTGGTAAGCGGAAAGCTTGAAGAAGTAGCATTCTTCAGAGACAATGAATGCTTTCGTATTACATTCAGGGCAGATTTTGTAGCCGCCTTCTTCAAGAGGAACATCTTCAGCTAAAAAATGTTCAGTCGAATCACAATACCATCCTTTGTAGATGCCTTTGTAAATGTCTCCTTTATCCTTCAATTTCTGGAAAATCTTCTGGACACCCTTTTCGTGGAAGGATTGCGTGGTGCGGATAAAAGAGTCGTTGGCTATGTTCAGAGCTTTCCACAGGTCTTTATACCTCACCACCATCTGGTCAGCCAGTTCTATTGGTGTCAGTCCCTTTTCCTTAGCCGCTTTTTCCACTTTCTGTCCGTGTTCGTCCGTTCCAGTCAGGAAAAAGACATCGTATCCTGTGAGCTTCTTGAAGCGGCTTATGGTGTCAGCAATGATTGTCGTGTAGGCGTGCCCGATATGAGGGATATCGTTAACATAGTAGATCGGAGTTGTGATATAAAAAGTTTTCTCAGACCTCTTTGCCACCGAACATTCCTCCTCTGATTAAGGTCATGGCTTCTGATCGTGTTGCGCTGTGAGTCCGAAAAGAACCTCTTAAGCCTGAAGTGACGGTCAAAGATTTTGGTTTTTTTGCCCCTCTCATCGACATACACATGTGTTCGGCTTCAATGACAACCATAACACCAAGGGGTTTAAGGTGTTCCATGATGAGGTCGGCGATCTGTTTGGTCAATCTTTCCTGGACTTGCAGTCTCCGTGAGAGGATATCGACCACTCTTGCAATTTTGCTCAGCCCAACGATCCTTCCTCCTTTTGGAATATAAGCAATATGAGCTACTCCAGCAAAGGGAAGGAGATGATGTTCGCACATTGAATAGAGTGGGATGTTTTTGATGAGAACCATTTCATCATGCTTTTCACCTTGAATCACCCGTAGTTGTTTGGCAGGATTCTCATTAATTCCTCCCATTATTTCAGAAAACATGCGAGCTACCCTTTGGGGTGTTTCTTTGAGCCCCGGGCGCTTGGGATCTTCACCAATTCCTTCTAAGATGAGTTTGACTCCTCTTTCAATCTTCTTGAGGTCCACTTTTCTCTCCTTATCTTTTACGGACATTGCCTGGTTAAGTTACAAAGGTCTGAAGGGTTCGCTTTTCTTTATCCTTATATAGATTTTTTTGATTTTTTATAAAATTCTTTTAAAGCAAGCTGAATAATTCTTTTAACAGGAACGCCGCTCTTTTTTGCCGCTTTAAAGCAATCTGAATATTCAGGCTGGATGTTAACTTCTTCTCCTTCAAAAGAGGAAATCTTGATGGCTACTTCTTGTCCAAGCACGTTGATTTTTTTGATTTCCCTCGCCAGAACGTGTCTTTCTACAGGATAGTACCGGATACCTATTGAGCTTGTTTCCTTAAAAATAGCACTGGTGATGGCGCCTATTTTTTCAATCTCAGCCAGGACGGTCAATTTTGTTGCAAACCTGTTTTTTTTCATCAATACAGGTGTCAGGAATACGTCCAGCGCTCCCAAATCAAAAGCTCTATCAAAAAAAGCGGCTAAAACTTGTGGAGTGGAGTCGTCAATATTTGTTTCTATAGTGTAAATTCTTTTATTGGCGTTAAATTCCTTTTTGTTTCCGTAAAAAGCTCTCAGAATGTTTGGAAAATTGCGGAAGTTTTGGGCTCCTGCGCCACAGCCGATCTTTTCATAAGAGATCTCAGGAAATGGAATAAATTTTTTTACTAAAGTTGAGACAATAGCCGCACCTGTAGGAGTGACAAGCTCCTTTTTTATCCAGCGGGAATAGACAGGAATCCCTTTCAGAAGTTCAGCCACAGCTGGAGGAGGCACAGGAAGGCTGCCGTGAGTTGTTTTGACTCTTCCCTGTCCTACATTTAAAGGTGAGGAGTAGAATTCACTGATATTGAGGACTTCAGCCAGATAACAGCTGCCTAATATATCCACAATTGCATCATCGGCTCCAGCTTCATGGAGATGGGACTCGTGAAATTTGTGCCCGTGAACCCGGGCTTCGGCTTCAAAAAGCTTCTTAAAAATAGCTGATGTCTTATTTTTTACTGTGGAAGAAAACTGAGTTTTTTTGATTAGTGTTTCAACATCAGACCATTTGCGTGGGAAAATCTTTTTAGTCTTAACTGTAACATCCACTTTTAATCCTCGAAGGGAAGCTCTTTTTGTTTCCTTGATTTGAATATCTACAGGGAGCTTAAGTTCAGCCATTTTTTTCTTAAAAAGAGAGGGGGAGACGCCTAGATCAAGGAGAGCCCCTAAGATCATGTCTCCACTCAGGCCGGCTGAGGCATCAAAGTAAACATATTTCATCTTTTATTTTTCCTTTATGACCTAGATATTATTTTTAATTCTCCATCGATTAAAGGCAAGATTTCTCCTGCTTTTCCTCTAAAAGAAAAATCGGAGTAAGATGTAAGGGGAGTTGGATCAGGATTAATTTCTACAATCTTTGCGCCGGCTTGAGCTGCTGCAAGAGGAAGTGAGGCTGCTGGCTGGACCACTGCTGACGTGCCGATGACAAACATAACTTCACACTGAGAGCTTAAAAGAAAAGCCTTTTGAAGAATAGTAGAGGAGAGGGATTCTCCGAACCAGACAACATGGGGTCTGAGAAGGGCTCCACAATCCTGGCAAAGAGGAGGGATCTCTTTTAAGGGAGCGTCATAATTTTCCGTTATTATGTCCTCGTTGATGCATCTCAATTTCCAGATATTTCCATGGAGTTCTAAAATGTTTTTTGACCCAGCTTTCTGGTGGAGGCCATCGATGTTTTGGGTGATAAGGGAGAATTGTGGGAAATTTTTCTCCCATTCGGTAAGGACTTTATGTCCAGGATTGGGTTTCTTCTGGGCAATTATTCCCCTTCGCCAGTCATACCATTCCCAGACAAGCTTGGGATTTTTACTAAAAGCTGTAGGAGTAGCCAGTTCTTCGGGGCGGAACTTTTTCCAAAGACCTTCCTTGCCACGGAAAGTTGGAATTCCGGATTCGGCTGAGATTCCGGATCCAGTGGAGACTGCCACACGGCTTGTATTTCGGAGAACTTCGATGAGCGGTCCAGTTTCAAGCTTTACAGCCATGTTTTTTCCTCGTGTTTCATAGAATAATCTTTTCTGGTTGAAAAATCAAAACATAATGGATACAAAACAGAGGGACTAAAAGCCACGGCAACTCACTGCCTTACCTGCCTTTGCTTGACTTGTTACCTCATAAATTATATATCAATAACCTGACAAAAGAAGAAAGATGGCTGTAAAGAACAAAGAAGATCTTCCTCATGTGGAAATAGGAATCCTTGGGGGGACAGAATTTTATGAAATTGAGGGAATCGAACACATTGAGGAAGTCCAAATTGAAACTCCTTTTGGCAAGACCTCCGATAACTTTATTATTGGTACTTTAGAGGGAAAGAGAGTTGCCTTTCTCAGCCGCCACGGAAGGGGACATCAAATACTTCCCTCAGAGATAAATTACCGGGCAAATATCTATGGCTTTAAAAAACTCGGTGTAGAGAGAGTCATTTCTGTAAGTGCTGTAGGTTCATTAAAAGAAGAGATAAAACCCGGAGATATAGTTTTTAGCGACCAATTCTTTGACAGAACACGGCGGAACAGCTCGTTTTTTTATGAAGGAATTGCGGCCCATATCAGTTTTGCACAGCCTGTCTGTGCTGAGCTTTCCACAGTTCTGTATGAAGCGGGAAAAGAGCTTGGATTAAGAGTCCATCAGGGTGGAACATATATCTGTATTGAGGGGCCTGCTTTTTCAACTAAAGCTGAGTCCCGCATCTATCGCTCCTGGGGTTGTGATGTTATCGGTATGACAAGTGCCACAGAGGCAAAGTTATGCCGGGAAGCAGAAATATGTTATAGCAACATGAATTTGGTCAGTGATTATGATGTCTGGCATGAAGTTGAGGAACCGGTATCAGTAGAGATAATTCTGGAGAATTTACGCAGGAACATTCACAAAGCCAAAGCCATTATAAAAAAGACTATTACAGCACTTCCTCCCAAAAGAAGCGGTCAGTGTGACTGTGCTGAGGCCCTCAAGGATTGTATTGTTACTCAATCCGATGTTATCCCTGAAGAGATAAAAGAGAAGCTTCAGATCATTTTTGCAAAATATGTAAAATAATTTCAGGTGGCTGAATAATCACATGAGTTTAATTATTGTCGGCTCAGTTGCTTTTGATACAATTGAAACCCCCTATGGCAGAAGAGAAAAGATTGTTGGAGGATCAGGGACTTATTGTTCTTTGTCTGCAAGTTTTTTTACCCAGCCCGAGATTGTGGCTGTTGTAGGTGAGGACTTTCCAAAAGAGACAATCGAATTTTTCAAGAACAGAAGAATTGATATTCGTGGACTTGAGATTCGCCCGGGGAAGACTTTCCACTGGGAGGCACGCTACGGCGATGACCCCAATCAAAGGTCAACAATCAAAACAGAATTAAATGTGTTTCAGGATTTTAAGCCCTTACTTCCTCCAGACTACAGGCAGGCTGATATTGTTTTTCTGGCAAATATCGATCCTGACCTTCAGGATGATATTCTTGCCCAGGTTCAGAAGCCAAAGCTAGTAGCTATGGATACTATGAATTTATGGATAAACACCAAGCCTGACTCGCTCTTAAAGGTTTTAGAGAAAGTTAATATATATTTTGCCAATGATGAAGAAGTTAAAATGCTGACCAAAGAAACGAATCTAATCAAAGCTGGAAATAAAATTCTTGAAAGAGGGCCTTCTCTTGTTGTGATCAAAAAGGGAGAACACGGAGCTTTGGTTTTAGGAGAGGATTTTGTTTTTGGCGTTTTGGCTTACCCCTGTAAAGAGGTTGTTGATCCGACTGGTGCCGGAGACAGTTTTGCAGGAGGTTTTCTTGGCTATCTGGATAAAGTTAGAGCCATAAACGATAAGAACGAAATTCGTAAAGCTTCTGTTTATGGAAGCGTCCTGGCCTCTTATGTCATAGAAGATTTTGGGATTGAACGTTTCAAATCTTTGACACAACAAGATGTAGAAGATCGTTTTTCTGACTTTAAAAATCTTGTTTCTTTTTAGTCTGTCCCAATTTTAACTTCTATCTGAAAGCAGCCATTTCTAAAAGTTGTTGTCCAATAGTCAGCTGGTGCATTTGTGCTGTTCCACCAAGTATGGTTGCTGTGATTGCATCTTGGTAATGGTGGCCTACCGGATAGTCATCAAAAGTACCAAAGGAGCCATGAATCTTAACCGCCTGTGATGCAATCCAGAGAGCAGTTTCAGCAGCAAAATACTTGGCGTAGGACATTTCTTTAATGTGGCGGACACCACGGCTCTTAAGGTCCGCGGCACGATAGGTAAGCCATCTGGATGCTTCAGTCCTTGTTGCCATCTCAGCAATTATTTCCTGTATCAACTGAAAACCGCCTATAGGTTTTCCAAACTGGATCCTCTCCTTGGCATACTTTATACAGGACTCAAGGCAGCTCTGGGCCAAGCCAACACAACCAGATGCTAAAAACAGACGTGCAGTATCAATACCTCGCAAGGCATCTCTTAACGCACTTCCAATCTCGCCAACCTGGTTCTCCAGAGGCAATTCCATATCAGTGAAGTGTAAAGTGCCTTCACTGCCACCTCTCCAGCTTATTTTTCCCTTCATGGGTGTGCTGGAAAAGCCCGGTGTGTCTCTTTCAACAATAAAGCTGGTCAAACCCTTAAGACCTTTGCTTTTATCGGTTTGAGCAATAAATAAGACGATATCAGCTATTTCGCCGTTTGTAATAAACATTTTAGTTCCGTTGATGACCCAAAAATTATTGCTGCGAATAGCAGTGGTCTCAATCATTGACGAATCGCTGCCAGCATTGGGTTCAACAACAGCCCCAGACATTATTAAATCACCCTTACATACTGAGGGCAGGTATTTCTTTTTCTGTTCCTCAGTACCAGCATCCAGAAGGTTGGTTGCAGGCTGGATGGGACCGCTAACCGAAGCCTGGGTTACAGCTAAGCTAGCCCAGCAAAGTGATTCCCAGATAATAGCTGATGTAACATAATCAAGCCCTAATCCTCCATACTCCTGAGGTATATGTGGGGCTAAAAGCCCTTTTGTTGCCATTTTTTTTATAATCCCAGGGTCGAATTTTTCCTGGCGTTCATTTTCCTTGAGTGTTGGCAAAATCTCCTGCTCGGCAAATTTTCGAGCCATATCCCGAGACATTATTTGTTCTTCGGTAAGTTCGAAGTCCATTTTTATCCTCCAGAAATTCAGATAATTTTTACCGTCGTCTTCATTTTTTCTTTTCTACTAATTCAGTCAAAACTCCATGGGTCCTTCGAGGATGAAAGAAAACACTTTTTCCCTCGGCGCCTGGTTTTGGCTCACCGAGAATTTCTATTCCAGCTGCTTTAAGCGAAGCAATTTCTGTGTTGATATTTTTTACTTCATAACAGATGTGGTGAAAACCCTCGCCACGTTTTTCCAGGAATTTTGCCATAACTCCTTCATTACCAACAGGCTGAAGGAGTTCAATTAGAATATTGCCAACCTTGACCATGCTCACTTTAATTGTGCCATTTTCACCTATTATGGGCTCAGATGATTCTAGCCCAAGAGCCGAGCGGTAGAATTCTCTGGCCTCTTCAAGATCCTTCACAGCTACTCCCAGATGGCTAATTTGTTTTATCATCTGTGCCCTCCAGCCTAATAAGATTTTTAATGTATTCAGAATGTTTGTATTTCTGGTTTTTGAGAATCGCAATTTGCTTTTTTTGGGGGTTTGTAATTTCCTCGAACCTCTATTTTTTCTCTCCGGTTTCTTGCTAAAAATTTATAACACAGGAAAAATTTGATGTCAAAATTTTATAAAGAGCTGGAAGCATCTTTATTTCCGTGATAAAGAAACAGTCAGGCAAACTGATTCGTCAGCCCGTGTATTTTCCCCAGCGAGGAAAATCCACTTATTCCTCGGTTCGCTCTCCTCTTTGAGGAACCAAACCAGCTCGCCTCCGGATGGCTTCCTAACCAGATTGCCTGACTTCCAAAGAAATTGTCACGGAAATAAGGATACTTACTAAAGAGCTGAGATTCTCCCAAAAATTATGGATCGGGAAGGATTCTCCGTAAGTTTTAATTATAAACATTATAAAGTTAGCAGTGAAGGCTTACCCCTGGGCTAATAGGGAACACCCGAAAAAATCTCTGCCAGAGATTGAGTAAGGAAGCATCTTTTTTTCCATGATAGATTAATAAGGGTATTTGGGAATGTCTGAGCTTCCGTTCAGGTTTTTAGCGCCATTCCTTCATCATTCTATTCAAAGCATAAACGAAGGGCAGTGGGTGAGAAAAACCGTTTGAAGGTAAAGCGGGCATGGTTCCTCTCCATGATGGAGAGGAGAGCGAAGCCTGAAATCGAGCAGCTTTTGACTCGCTGGGGCAAAAGCTGCGTGTTTTCTGAATCCACTGGCCTGAGCTTATACATACTCGGTGTCCGGCTACGCCGGATTCCCTCAAATATCGATTCAGGAAGGCTAAATCTTCAAAGTCGCTTCATCCATCCCCAAATACCCTTAAAATGTGATTGATCCGTCCTTCATCACGGCAAAAAAGATACTTACATTGAGTAATTTATTCTCGCAATTTTGAAGCAATTCTGGCATAATTCGTGCGAGTTTTTTAAAATAATAAAGTGTAAAGATTTGCTATTTATACATTAATCAGTCGTAAAAACAGATAAAAAGCAGTTGATGCATTAGTGACTCTGACATAATGAAAAAATTAATCAGGGATAACGTCTTAAGAATAGAACAATATGAACCAGGGATGCCAGTAGAAGTTCTCAAGAGAGAACTTGCCATAGAGGGAGAGTTTAGCAATCTTGCCTCAAATGAGAATCCTCTGGGTCCTTCACCTCTTGCAATCAATGCAATAAAAAAATCTCTGGAAAATGGCAATCTCTATCCTGATAATAGGTGTTATTATTTAAAAGAGAAAATAGCTGAACATCTAGGAGTACCCTCTAAAAACCTGGGCGTTGGGAACGGTACAACAGAATTGATCTACCTTATAGGTGTTGCTTTTTTGAATCCCGGAGAAACGTTCATAATGAGTGAATCCTCTTTTATCATGGCTAAAATTATCGCCCAGATCATGGATAACAAATTGATAGAAGTACCATTAAAAGAATACCGACATGACCTAAATAATATCTTGAGAAAAATTACGAGTGATACAAAGATAGTTTATTTTGACAATCCGATGAACCCGATTGGCACAGTGGTAGCCCAGCAAGAATTTTCAATGTTTATGGAAAAAATCCCAGAAGATATTATCGTGGTATTTGACGAAGCATATTATGAATACGTTAATAGTAAGAATTTTCCAAACACACTTAGATTTATTGAAGAAGGAAGAAATGTAATAGTATTGCGGACCTTTTCCAAAATGTATGGCTTAGCCGGCTTTCGCGTCGGATATTGCGCAGCTAAAGAAGAATTTATAGATGCAATCAACAGAGTAAGTCCTCCATTCTCTGTTAACAGGTTTGCCCAGATTGGCGCAGTCGCAGCTTTAAAAGATAAAACGTTTATAGAGAGAACCAAAGAGATGAATGAATCTGGAAAAAAGTACTTGTACGAGAATTTCGAAAAGATGTCTGTGTTTTATATACCATCTGAAACTAATTTTGTGACTATTGATGTAAAAAAAGGCACAAAAAGAATATTTGAGGAACTACAGAGAAAAAGTGTCATCGTGAGACCTTTGACAATGTATGGAAAACCCACATTTTTACGGGTAACAGTAGGAACTCCTGAACAAAACAGGAGATTTATTGAAGCATTTAAACAAGTCTATAAGGATTAAAGAAAAAAACCTGAACATTAATGAAAAGAATCACCTGAAGGCTTCCTACTATTAAATAAGCGACTTTATTTTAAAGTATGTTTAAGTCAACTGATTGTCTTCTGATAAGTATGTTCAATACAAAGGGAGGGATTTTCTGTATTTCTTGTAGTAGTACACTTTTATGTATAATCAACTAACTTCGGGACAGATCTAAGATTAGAAAAATGGCCAAAGAAAAAGAAACAAGAATATTGCTGGGAAACGCTGCCATTGCGAGAGGAATTATTGAAGCAGGATGTCATGTTTTCACTTCCTATCCTGGAACACCCAGTTCTGAGATTGTTCCTGCAGCAGTGCAATTTAAAAGAGAGTTAGGCTTGGATACTTACATTGAATGGTCAACAAATGAAAAGGTCGCATTTGATAATGCCCTGGCAGCAAGTTTGACAGGGAAGAGGGCAGCAGTTGCTATGAAGCAGGTAGGATTAAATGTTGCCTCTGATTCTCTTATGAGTTCAGCTTATACTGGTGTTATTGGAGGACTTGTTTTAGTTAGCTGTGATGATCCGGGACCACTTAGCTCGCAAACCGAACAAGATTCCCGTTTTTTTGCCATGTTTGCAAAAGTACCTGTATACGATCCCTCAACTCCTCAAGAAGCAAAGGAAATGGTGAAAGAAGCCTTTGAGCTTTCAGAAACATTTCAAATCCCTGTAATTTTACGCCCCACAATCAGAGTCTCGCATGCCAAACAGAACGTGAAACTCTTGCCTGTTAAGGTGCTTGACCGACCGGCAAATTTTAAAAGAGACCCGGAGCGGTGGGCTGCTACTCCAAAATACCGGTTCTTTCTTCATAAAAAGTTAAATGAGACCATCAAAAAAATTCAAGAAAGATTTGAAAACGACACTAAATGGAATTATGAAGTAGGAAAACGCCGTGGCGTGTCATTTGGGATCATTACATGCAGCGTAAGTTTTGTTGTGCTTTTGGATATTCTGGAGGAACTAAGATTAAAAAAGGTTGTCAATGTCTTAAAAATCGGAACTCCTTATCCACTTCCACAAAAAAAAGTTGCAGAGTTCATTAAAAGGCATAAGAAAGTTATAGTAATTGAGGAGACTGATTCTGTTATTGAGTCTCAAATTATAAATAAAAGTAAAGTTCTCGGGAGACTAACCGGCCATATTCCGTTACAGGGAGAACTTGCTCCTGATGTAATTTACAATATTCTGGCAGGTGTTTTAAAAGAACATGGAATAACAAATTTGAAAAAGATCATAGATACTAAGCTAAAAAGACTTGTCGAAAGCCTAAATCTTAATGTCCGGAAGCCTACTTTGTGTGCTGGCTGTCCTGAAAGGGGAGTATTTTTTGCGATTAAAAAGGCACTTCCAAAAGCTATCTATCCCAGCGATATAGGTTGTTATACTCTCGGGCTCAATCTTAAAGCAGTGGATACTGTTCTAGACATGGGAGCTGGAATCACATTTGCCAGCGGATTTTATCAAGCTTATTTTCAGGATAAAAACGACATTCCTATAGTCGCAACTATGGGTGACTCTACTTTTTATCATGCAGGCACGGCTTCACTTATAAATGCTGTTTACAACAAAACAAGATTTATTTTAGTCATTCTGGACAACGAAATAACCGCAATGACAGGAATGCAGCCTACTCCGGGTTTAGGAATAAGGGCTGATGGAAGTGAGGGCAATAAAATTCCTCTGAAGGAATTAATTAAGGGATGCGGAGTAAAATGGATTAAGACAATAGATCCCTATGATGTGAAAAATTTAATAAAACTTTTAAAAAAGGCAAGAGAATACACTCAGAAAAGTGATGGAGGGATAGCCGTGATTATAGCAAAACATCCCTGCATTATCCCATACCCCGAAGTGCTTAAGGATAACCCTGTTAAGGTAGAGATAACCGAGGATTGTAATGGCTGTATGTATTGTATCGATTTTTTTGAATGCCCTGCGCTTCTTCGAAATGAAGAGGAAAACCGTGTCGAGATAGATAGAATGTTTTGTGTGGACTGCGGTGTATGTTTAAATGCGTGTCCAAGAGGAGCTATCATTCCGGTGGGAAATTAGCCTGAAGTGATAAGATATATGAAGAAACATATCTGGACATATGTGTCATAACGGGCATAAAGGTCACAAAGTGTTGTTATTTTTTTACATTTCATTTGAGTGTTTTTAATATAACCCATTGTTAATAAAGAAGATATTATACATGGAAAGACAAGACGGAGAGTGTTATTTGCAATCATTGTTGGATCCGTTCAATAAACATGCTTAAAATCTGTCTTATGTTGCTTATTTAAATAAAAATACAAATATATCCAACAACACTTTGTGACCTTTATGCCCATAACGAGGAATGGAGAAGATTACCGCGCTGCACTCGCAACAGGCTAAACAATCTCAAGCTGTTTTGAAGGGGTTTGATTCATCAAACCCACAGTAGAAAGGAAATAAAACGAAATATTTTTGTGAAGAGTGAAGAGATATGGCAATCTTACAATTTGGGAATTGTCATTCATGCTGTGTAACTGAAATACGAAATATTTAATATCTAGCGTGGATTATTCACGAGTTGAGATTGCCGTAGATGCGAGGCGTGAAGGATGAAGCTGTGGTTCTTCACCGCAAATCCTTTGCAACGAAGCAGATACGGTGATATCGGCTCGCTTGAAGAGTAAAAAATGCCGATGATTGATATAGATATTATAAATAATGAATAATGGCATCGGCTATTTTTATGAATAATTCAGGTTAGATTAGCTATGAAACTACAGATTATATTAGCCGGAGTAGGTGGACAGGGAATATTGTTTTCTTCAAAGATATTTTCTGAGCTGGGGCTGAGGTTAGGTCTGGATATTATGGGATCTGAAACCCACGGCATGAGTCAACGAGGAGGTTCGGTTATTGCTCATCTAAGGCTTGGCAAGTTTCAGAGTCCAATAATTAGAACAGGTACTGCAAATATTCTCTATTCTTTTGAAGAGAATGAAACTTACAGAAACCTGAACTTCTTGAGAAGAGGAAGTTTATGTTTTGTTAATCTTGAGAGCATGGATCGGTTTGACAAAAAGATCCTGAAATATTTAAAGGAAAGAGAAATAACCTTTAAGGTGTGTGATGCAGGAGGTGCTGCAACAAAAATTGGTTCGGTTTTGGCCGCGAATATTGTACTTATAGGATTTTCTGTTGGAACAGGATTAGTTCCCTTTAAATATGAGGACCTGAAATATGTTTTACAATTAGTGAGTAGAAAGAAAGACCTCGGGATAAATTTGAAGGCGTTTGAAATAGGTTTTAAGGAAGGAAAGCTGCTAAAGAATAGATAGAGAAATCATATAGATTTATCCGAATATATTGATCTTAAAGACATATTCCAGGAGCCAATTGATCCCTACAAATATAATAGCAATAGGGACAACAATTCTCATCCACCAGTAGAGGAACAGGGGGAAAGGTTTTGTCCTTCCTTCTGAAAGTTCTTTTAAGGCCTCTGCTCTTTTAATACACCAAACTGAGGTGAGAACTGCTAAAAGGGAACCAAGAGCCTGCATGCCTGAACCAAAAATCAAATCCCACGGAACAAAGATCCTAAAATTGATCATAGGGGGAATAGCCAGGAGATAGACAATGCAACAGATAAATAGAACTGCTTTTTTCCTTTTTGCTTTTGAGTTATCCACAACTCCCCCTACCAGAACTTCAAAGGCTGCCACGTCAGATAAATAAGCTGCGCCAAAAAGACCAAGAAAGAAGAGGAGGCCAAATAGCCAGCCTGCAGGCATCATCACAAATGTTTTTGGCAGTATAGAGAAGATAAGTGCGGGATCAGAACCAGGATCTAGACCGAAGGAAAACACTGCAGGGAAAATAGCAAATCCTGCAAGGATACCGGCTGTTGAAGCACCTATTCCTGTTAATATGGCATTTTTTGGTATATTTGCCTGTTTGTTAAGATAGGAACCGTAAATAACCATAAATGTACCACCAAGGGACATAGAAAAAAAGGCCATCCCCATGGCAGCTGCCATTACAGAAGGTGTGAGCTCGCTGAAACGGAAGCCGCCAATATACCACTTGATCCCCTCACTGGCTCCTCTTAAGGTTACTGATCGGAAAATGAGGATAATTAAAATGGAAAAGAGGGAAGGAACAATCCATTTGCTGATTTTTTCAATCCCCTTTCTCAAGCCCTTAATAAGAACAATTCCGCATGAAAAAATAACGAATGCTGTCATCAAAAGCTGTAAAAGGAATGAAGTAAGATTAAAGCCTTCTTGAGGAGGAAGAATAGCTGCAGCGTTTAAATTTATACCAAAAGCATTAAAGAGTTCACCTAGGGCAAAAAATCCAACCCATCCAACAGCATTGGAGTAATAACCGGTGGCCCAGAAAACAATAAAAAATAAAAATGCGCCAACTAACTTCCCGCCAGGAAATCCACCTTTTTCATAGGAGCCCAGTGTGCCTCGCTTTGTGTATCGACCCAGTGTCCACTCTGCCATCAACGCGGGTATTCCAATAAAAAGTACAACAATGATATAAAAAAGAACAAATTCTGCACCGCCAAATTTCCCAACCATATAAGGGAAACGCCATATAGCGCCCAACCCAACAGCAACTCCGATCATGGTCATTAAAAGACCAAAAAACGAAGTAAATGTTTCTCGTTTTGGACCTAAATCCTGTTCTTTCATACTGTCCTGTTTAAAATTTATGATTTCCGGATAAATAGATTACATGAATATTTATTAAAACTCTTTCTCCCTATGTAGGACTTCTTTTTAAGGACTTAAAAAGGAAAATTTATTTTTCCCATTTGTGAATCTTGTAGTACTCATCCACCATTTTTTGAATATTAACAGTAGAACCTTTTGTTGGGCCTTCGCTTAATGGCTCTTTCTGGAATCTTTCTGGTAATGTATCGTCTTCTTTTGTTACACCAAATCTTCTATTGAGCATAAAGTCAAGGTTTATACTGTCTCCCAATATTTTTTCCAAATATTCAGCAGAATAATCTATCCCGGTACCAGTTTTTAAAAGAACAGAAGCCTTTTCAAAGTTTAATATATCCATACATAGTCCGATATTCTTGCACATTGTCAGTGAGTCAGTAAGAAGAGCAATCTTCTCGGAATAGTATACTAGAGCAGCTTTCCCTTCCTCAGCGAGTCTATCAGCAGCTTTTTCTGTACCAAAACGCTTTTTCGCCTCCTTTTTTCTATTAGTTAATTCAAAATAGGGCTCAGCACGAAGATGATCAGATCCTCTGGAAGCAATCGCATAAGTAAGTCCATAGGCTTTAATTCCCCGTGGATCACCACAGATCATGTCCAGTCCCTTTACCTGCATCACCAGTTTTTTTGCCTCTTCACTAAAGCTTTCGGATAATTTTTTCGCTCCATTTGCCAGCCTGTCTCCGATCCCACGGCGGAAGGTTATTTTATCTACAACTTCCCGAATTTTGTCTCTATCACCCCAGGTAATACTAAAACCATCCAGATCGTCAGGATGGACCAATCCTTTTTCCTGGCATTCCATGATCCAGCCAATCACTTCAGCGGTTGAGATAGAATCCAGACCCATCTGGTTCAAGTAGGCATTCATCTCCAGGGCAAAGGGGAGGTCACGGTTTCCTATCCGCGAAGTAAAACTACAGAGAGTTTCGAACTCGGGTCCTTCTGCTTCACATCCTTCCGCTATATAATACCGGGAACAATGCACATTACAGTTAAAACATGATTTATTTTTTACTTTATAGGTGCGTGCAAGCTTCTGGCCGGAGATATCATCCACATATTTACAAATCCCTTCCTGAAAATGTTTTGTGGGAAGAATGCCAATGTTGTTGAGGTCCTGCATCAACATGGTTGTGCCCATCTGGTAGCGCTTCTGGTATTCCTTGTGATCCAGTATAACCTTATTGATCTTCTCAACTTCTGATAGAAAAGCCAGAGGATCTGCAACCTCAAGAGAGCGGGACCCTCGTACAGCAAGGGCTTTTAAATTCTTTGATCCCATTACAGCACCCATCCCTGTACGGCCATTTACCCTATTTCCGCTGGATACAATGGAGGCAAAAAGCACAAGATTCTCGCCTGCCGGACCGATAGAGGCTACCTGGATAGAGTAATCCTTTCTCTTTTTTCGAATGGCTTTTGTTGTTTCTATAATTGTCTTTCCTGCATATTCCGGGCATTCCACAAACTCAACTCCGGATTCCGTAATCATCAGGTAGAGGAGGTTATCAGCCTTACCTGTAATGATGATCTGGTCAAAACCTGTTAGTTTCATCTCTGCAGCAAATTGTCCTCCTGCCGCAGAATCTCCCAATATACCTGTCAAGGGGGATTTGGCGGTAACAGTGTAATAAGCAGATGCTGGCAGGAGGGAGCCTGTAAGAGGTCCGATGCCGAAGATGAGGATATTATCAGGTCCTAAAGGGTTACAGTCCGGGTTTAACGCCTCATAGAGCCTCTTTGTATTTGCTGCCCGCCCTCCAATAACAGGTTTTATCCAGGATGGATCGAGTTCCTCAATTTGGGATCTGTGTTCTGTTAGGTCTATTCTCAGTATTCTTCCTCCGTAACCGTATTTAAGCATGAACTCTTCTCCACTTCTTTCTTATTTCAGAACACAGTTTATTGAGAAAAAAATACCGTTTCTGGCTTGGATTCATTTTATTTGTTTCTTTTTTTATGGTAACAAGGGAAGGAAATTTTTTACTTCCAGCCTCATATGTAATGGCTCCTTCTGTACAGGCTTCAACACACCTGGGGTATCCCCCACAGAGGTCGCAAACATAGACAAAATCTTTAAACTTTTCAATTGCTCCAATAGGACAAGCCTTTTCACAGGCATCGCAGAGAGTGCAAAGAGTGGGAGATACGATCACTTGCCCGAGAGGGCCTATAGAGAGGGCATCTACTGGACAGCACAAACAATATCGTTCTTCACACTGGATACACATCACCGGGCCATCAATGCCAATCTCATATAAATTTGTAACTTTTACTCTGGATATGCGGTTATTAATCCTTCCTGTATGGAAGAAGGCGCAGACAGACTCGCATTTTTTACATCCGGTGCATTTGTTTATATCAACCCGGATCATCCTTGCCTCCTTTATCCTTTTGCTCAGCTATTCGATTACATCAAGTCGAAATTGCACCAGCCCTTTGGGGTCTGGACAGGAAAAATTTTTCACTTTTTTTACCCAGTGCGTTTTTTCCAGATTATCTCTGACAGCTAAAATTGGAAAGATCGGCATCAAACTTTGTAGTGCCCAAATGCATATATATTTTCCTTCGGGAACATAAAGCTTGGAATCCTCTACATAAAAATAATCACCAACTTTCATAGGAAGATTGCAGAGGCCGTCAATCCTTTCGACACTCACCTTTATTTTTGACATGTTTACTCTCCCAATAATGGTTCTGATTGTACTTGCAAAAGTAAAGTGATGGCAAATAAATTATTTCAGGTCCTATTTTTTTAGATTAGTTTTCCTTGCCAGTGGAAAAATCTTTATTTCCGTGATAAAGAAACAGTTAGGCAAACTGATTCGTCAGCCCGTGTATTTTCCCCAGCGAGGAAAATCCACTTATTCCTCGGCTCGCTCTCCTCTATGAGGAACCATGCCCGCTCGCCTCCGGATGGCTTCCTAACCAGATTGCCTGACTTCCAAAGAAATTGTTACGGAAATAAGGATGCTTACCTTGCCAGTGAAATACTTGACATATCCAAAATTCTATACTATAGAAAACAACCGTCTGAATTATTCTATTAAGATGCGAATATAAATATTAAAATGAATAAAAACTAACTCTAAGGAGAAATATTATGGCATGGGAAATTTCTGGACGAAAAATAAGTAAGGTTGGAGTTGTTGGTTCCGGCAATATTGGACCTGATATTGCTCTATACTTCAGTAAGGTGTTACATAACCATGGGATTCCAGTTATTGTTGTTGACATAGATGAAAAAGCACTCAAATTAGGAGAAGCCCGGGTTAAGGGAAAAGTGGGCCGGGGAGTTAAAACCAGAGCATTTCGGGAAGAAGAGGCAGCTTCAATGATTAAAAATCTATCATGGACAAAAGACTATTCAAAGCTAAGCGGAGTCGATCTAGTTATTGAAGCAGCTACAGAGAATATTGTAATAAAAAGAAAGATTTTCTCTGAACTCGAGAAAATTTGTCCAAAGACAACAATTTTTGCATCAAATTCTTCTCATATAGAACCTGAAGTCATTTTTGCAGAGACTAAGAACAAAGAGAGAGGCTTTGTCATCCATTACTTTTTCCCTGCAGAGCGAAGTATTATTGTTGAGATCGTTCCAGGAAAAGACTCATCATCAGATATAGTTGATTTTTTAAAAAAATTCTATGAGCAAATAGGAAAGGCGCCCATTAAGGTAAAAAGTCGCTTTGGGTATGCAATAGATCCTATTTTTGAGGGGATTTTTCTTGCTGCTGCCCTTTTAGTTGAAAAGGGAGTAGGAACGGTTAAACAGGTGGATGCTATGGCACAAAGAGCGCTGGGGCTTGGAGTAGGTCCTTTTACTGCAATGAATCTGACCGGAGGCAACCCGATAACACAGCATGGCCTTACGGAGATGCACGAAAAAATTAACTCATGGTTTCACTCCCCTAGAATTCTGGATAACCAAGTAACAATAGGAAAGCCGTGGGATACTCCTAAAATAGGCGAAGAAGTTAAATACAAACCAAAAACTTACGAAGTAGTGTCTAATTTGTTAAGAGGGGCTTTTTTTGGTCTTGTTTGTGAAACTCTTGAATCTGGAATTGTTAATATTGGAGATTTGGAAATGGGCGTAGAGAATGCCCTTGTCATGAATCCGCCTTTCCAAATGATGAACAAGATCGGAGTTGATAAAGCCCTCGAACTTGTAAACGCTTATTCTAAAGAATGTCCAGACTTTATTATTCCTGATATGCTGGTCAAACAGGCTAAGTCAGGAAAGCCATGGGATATTCCTTTGGTTTTTAGAGAAGACAAGGATGATGTAGCTGTTGTCACTATCCGAAGACCAAAAACACTGAATGCTCTTAATCCTGTGGTTATGAACCAGCTAGAGACCATATTTACTGAAATAAAAGAAGATAACAAGATAAAGGGTGCTGTTCTTACGGGTTTTGGCGTAAAGGCTTTTGTTTCGGGTGCTGATATTAATGAGATTGCTCGGATCAAGACTCCTGAAGAATTAGAGTTTTTTGCACTTAAAGGTCAGGAGACTCTGAATCTAGTTGAGAACCTAGGTAAACCTGTTATCTGCGCATTAAATGGTCTCGCCTTTGGAGGCGGGAATGAACTTGCTATGGCCTGTACAGCAAGGATAGCAATAAAGGGATTAAAGGTTTTAGCCGGCCAGCCAGAGCCCAAACTCGGTATAATTCCAGGATTTGGAGGGAGCCAGAGACTTCCTCGAATTGTGGGACTCTCCAATGCCTGGCCTATTCTTCGTACAGGAAATCCCATATCTTCATCAGAGGCTTTAAAGATTGGATTAATACATGAAGAGATCGAGGGAGATATTAAAGAGGCAGGAGTTGCTTTGGCAAAAAAAGTGATCTCTGGTGAAGTCACCATTTCTCCAATAAAAAAAGAGCCTATAAAAATTCCTGAGTCTCTTCCTGAAGTTGATATCGGGCATCTTTCTCGCAAGACAGATGAATTACTGAAGAAGGCAACTCTTGAAGGTGTAAAAATGACTCTTGAAGAGGGGCTCAAGTACGAAGCCAAAACTTTGGGAGAGTGCTTGAAAACTAAAGATATGAGAATCGGGATGGAAACCTTTATAAAATATGGCCCAAAGAGGAATGCTGAATTTGCTAATGTTTAATTCAAAAAAAAGTGAAGAAACAAAAATTTGAAACTGGAGGTAAAGATGTCATATAAACGAGCATTTATTCCTTATGACGGATACTGGAGCACACCTTTTTGCCGGTGGCAAGGAAGCTTTGCTCAATTGCATTCAATGGTGTTTGCGGCTGAGATTTGTAAGGGAGCTTTCCCTGGAAGGAGAATCTCACCGCAGATATTTGATGGAATAGTATTAGGGATGACCATACCGCAAAAAAGCAGTTTTTACGGTGCTCCATGGGTAGCGGGTATGATTGGAGCTTCAGGAATAACGGGTCCTACGATAAGTCAGGCATGCGCGACTTCGGCAAAGTGTGTGAGTGTTGCATCTGAGGACATAGAGAGTGGTAACAAAAAGAATATCCTTGTTGTAACCTGCGACCGGACGAGTAACGGGCCACATATTTATTATCCAAACCCATTGGGTATAGGAGGAACAGGAGATAAGGAAGACTGGGTGTGGGACAATTTTGGAAATGATCCATATGCAAAAAATGCAATGATTGAGACTGCAGAAAACGTAGCTGAGGAAGCTGGTATTTCAAAGGAAGAACAGGATGAAGTTGCCCTTATGAGATATACTCAATATCAGGACGCGCTTAAAGATAATAGTGCTTTTCTCCACCGTTTTATGGTTGTTCCGCATGATGTCAAGGATCCATCCGGGCGGAAAGTATTAGCTACAGTGAATGGAGATGAAGGTGTATTTCCGACAACTGCTGAAGCGCTGGCAAGACTGAGGCCTGTGCTTGGAGATGGGACAGTAACTTTTGGAACTCAGACATTCCCTGCAGACGGAAATGCAAGTATTATAGTCACTACCCAGGAGAAGGCAAAAGAACTTAGCCGTGACCCAAATGTTGAAATACAAATTCTCTCATATGCCGAGGCAAGAGCAAAAAAAGGTTTTATGGCAATGTCAATAGTTCCGGCAGCCAGGAAAGCTCTTTCTTTCGCAGGAATTGGAATCAAGGATGTTAAGGCAATTAAGACTCACACTCCGTTTGCGGTAAATGATGTATATTTCTGCAGAGAGATGGGGATCAAGTTTAAGGATATGAATAATTATGGCTGTTCGCTTATCTGGGGGCATCCACAAGGGCCTACAGGTGCGCGGTTGATCATTGAACTGATTGAGGAGCTTGTACTCCTGGGAGGAGGATATGGCCTTTTTGATGGATGTGCAGCCGGCGACACGGCAGCCGCAGTAGTTATAAAAGTAGATACAAGGTGACTTGACTCTATTCTTACTCGATCCAGAGGTCCCTTTCCATATCCTTCCAGAACTCAACTTTCATATCACTGTGGATAAAGACGTCCATGTAGTAGGGATCGTTCTTTTTATACTCCTTATAAGGTCCCTTGTAATCTGCTCGCCTTTTTTTATATGCTTCGTAGTCAGCAAGGCTATTGTATTCCCAGATGACAAAATGGCGTCCCGATTCTTCGCCAGCTATAGTTTTGACAAAATAGCGGACGCTCTTCCACTCGCGGAATAATTCACGGTGGTTGTTCACCCACTTAAACCAGCGCCGCATAGCCTTTTTGTGTTCTTCTTCTTTTCCCTCAGCAATCTGCCAGCTTTCTGCTTCAAATACTGCCATGATTTCTCCTCCTTAATTTGGGATAAAGTTTGGCGGTCTTAAAATTCCTGTTTTTTACATATACTTCAGCAAACTCGCTTCCATATTTGAGAGCTACCTTAAGGAGTCTTTCGTGAGTCTCTCTTGAAAGGTTGTTCTCGGATCTAATACAAGAATCAGAAAGAGAAGCAGGAGTTGAGAAGAATTTCCTGAGCGGATAAAAGGGGATAACAGCAGCACACGTAGCTCCCATTTTTAATATTGTTCTCCTCATGATTGGCTTAGGAAAATTTTTCATCCTTAATCTCCTATACAAAAAATTAAAACACTCGGAATTTGCTTTTGCTAATTTACAAGTTTTTTTGAATTCAGTCCTTTGTTTGTTTGAGTTTTTTTAACGCTGCCAGTACTTTATCGGGGGTGATGGGGAGATCATGAATCCGAACACCGATGGCATCGTAAATAGCATTTGCAATAGCTGGCGCAGTTGGAACCAGACCGGGCTCGGCAACTCCCTTAGCACCAAAGGGACCGAACTTGTCATTGCTCTCAATGAACTCAAGTTCGATGGGAAAGTTCATTTCATAGACTCTGGGAATCTTGTAATCCCGGAAATTCGGATTCAGGATCTTCCCTTGCTTAGATAGAAGCTCTTCATAAAATGCGTATCCAATTCCCTGGGCAATCGCACCGTACATCTGGCCTTTAAGTGCCTGGGGATTCAGAACTTTACCCACATCGTGGGCAGCGACCATTTTGAGGATCTTGACTTCTCCGGTCTCTGTGTCCACTTCCACTTCTGCTCCCTGGGTTCCGAAGGCATAAGTAGCAGAGATATTGCCAAATCCCTTTTTAAAGTCAGGAAGTTCATTTGGGGGATCATAAAAAACTTCAGTGGTAAACATCTGACCTTGATTGCGAAAATGGATAGCTCGAAGAAGCCTGGCCAGTTCCAGGCGCAGCCATGATTCCTGGGGTCCATCCTTGATAAAGATAAATCCATCTTGTAGTTCGAAGTTTTCCCGCCTGGCTGCCTTTATAACGTCGAAGTCCGGTGGCTTATAGTTGGGGTTTTTCTTTTTGAGTTTCTTGAGGTTTTTTTCGACTTCTTGTGGATAAAAAACCTCTGCCAGACCGAATATTTTATCGCGCAGCTTATTGGCTGCAAGAATAGCTGCATTACATGCCATAAATGCGCCGCGGCTTGCGTGGGTTCCAACATCCCAGGGGCAGGTTCCAGTATCTGTAGGGTTAATGAGCACTCTCTTAGAGCTAACGCCAAGAGCTTCGGCAACCGCCATGGTCAGGACAGAATGTAATCCCTGACCCATTTCTACACCCCCGTGATAAACATTCACATTGCCGAAATCATCTAGCTTTAAAATCAGGCCGCTTGCATCTGATCGATAAATGCGTGCTCCGCCACCCACGTGAATTAAAGAAGCCAAACCCTTCCCACGGTGTTTTCCTTTTTTATACCTTTTCTTCCAGTTCAGCTTTTGGGCGACGGTTTCCAAACATTCCTTAAGTCCACAAGTGCTGATTTTTAATCCCATGGGAGTAGTCTCATTAGGTTTGTTGCTGTTTAGCATCCGGAAGTCGAAGGGATCTATCCCGGCTTCTTCGGCCAGTTCGTCCAGGTTGCTTTCCAGGGCCCAGGTAAACTCGGGATTGCCGTAGCCGCGCATGGCCTGGCAGTACGTGTTATTTGTGTAGACCAATTGGGCGTTAAAGTAGACATTGGAGATGCGGTAGAGAGATGTTGCAGGCATCATCATTACTGATGGATATGTTGCTCCCCAGGAAGTGTAAGCACCATTATCTTGGAGTACCTCGACATGGCGGAAAGTAAGCTTGCCGTTCTGGTCACAACCCTGGATGATTTTAGTAGTAGATGACTGTCGGGGGGAGAGATTGGCGAACTCTTCAGCCCGGGTATAGACGATTTTCACCGGGTAGCCAGTTCGGAAAGCCAGCAGAATGGCGATATATTCATAACAATGGGTGTCAAGGCCAGATCCGAAGCCTCCCCCTAGAGTGGGTACTATGACCCGGGCGTTTTTCCCTGCCAACCCCATATCAGAGAGAGCGCGGTTAAAATCACGCTGGGCCAGAAATGGAATCTGAGTCTTCGCCCAGACTGTAAGGTTACTATTCATGTCGAACTCGGCGATGCATCCTGCAGTTCCCATACAGCATTGCTGGACCATCGGGGTCGTGAACGTTCCTTCAACAACATGTTTTGCTGCGCGCTTTCCGGCTTCTAAATCGCCGGACTCATGATGGAATTGTAGCGGGACCAGATTATCGGTTCTTGAATTTCCCTGAGGGTCCCTCTCATGAACAAGAGGTGCTCCTTCCTTCATCGCCTCATGGGGAGAAAATAGGCCAGGCAAAGGTTCGTACTCAACTTTAATTAACTCGATGGCCTCTTCAGCTATTTCGGGATCGATAGCAGCAACCGCAGCAATTTCGTCCCTATACTGGCGAACCTTGTCTTTTTTCAGGGCGAAATTATCTCGCAAGAAGCCTAAACGAATTTCAGGTGTGTTAGTTGCGGTGATAACTGCTCTTACGCCAGTAAGCCGTTCGGCCTTGGAGGTATCGATATGCTTAATCCTGGCATGAGGGAAGTCGCTGAACTTGATTTTTCCGTATAACATACCTGGACGCTGGAGGTCTTGAATGTAAACAGCTTTCCCTGCAGCCTTATCAGGGCCATCGGGCCTGGAGGCTTCTTTTCCGATATAATGAAAATTTGTCATTTTTTATTTTTAAGCTGGACTGCTGCCTGTTTTACTGCTTCGACGATCTGCACGTAACCGGTACAGCGGCAGAGGTTGCCCAGTAATGCGTCCCGGATTTCATCTTCAGTTGGGTTTTGGTTTGTATCAAGCAAGGCTTTGGCCGACATAATCATTCCAGGGGTACAAAATCCGCATTGAATTGCTCCGTGATCGACAAAAGCTTGCTGGAATACAGACAGTTTATTATTTGGTTCTTGGAGTCCCTCGATAGTTATAACGTTTTTGCCCTCGACTTCAAAAGCCGGATAAAGGCAGGAGTTAACTGCCTGGCCATCGACGATGACCGTGCAGGCTCCACATTCCCCCTCTCTGCAGCCCTCATTAGTTCCAGTCTGCCCCAGAGGCCCTCGCAGGATATCAATGAGGCATAGATGTTCATCAATTGTAACAGTAACTTCTGAACCGTTGAGAGTAAAAGAGATTTCTTTTTTCATGCCTGGCTCCATCCCAGAATATTCTTTAGTGCACGCTTCACCAATACACTCACAATTTGCCGACGGTATTCCTTTGTGGCGCGGATATCGGTTATGGGAGCCACACTTTCTGCCGCCAGCTGCTGAGCCTCTGCCACCAGCTTATCGGTAATAGTAGTTCCTTCAAGTTGTGCTTCCACTTTAAAAAGACGAAGCGGCACCGGAGCTACTGATCCGGCTGCAAGGCGAGCCTTTTGACACTTTTCTCCTTCCATCTCCATGAGCGCAGCAAGACTTGCTATGGCCAGATCCATTCTTACACGGCCCTTCTTCAGGAATATTGCTTTAGCGCTTTTCCGTGGAGACTCCAAAACAATACCTGTCAGGATTTCATTCGGAGTAAGGTTTGTCTCGCCAGGCCCCTTAAAAAATTCGTCAATTGGGATTTCACGGTTTTTTTTTGCAGTTTGAAGCCTGACTTTTGCATCCAATACAAGCAGCGGAAGAGCCATGTCAGCACAGGGTGAACAATTGCAGAGATTTCCTCCGATAGTGGCAACATTACGGATCTGAACGCTTCCCAATCTTTTTGCCGCTTCCACCAGTACAGGATATATGTTGTACAGTGCAGGATGATGGATTAGATCGCTGATAGTAGTCAGCGCTCCTATATGAGCGCCTCCATTAATCTTAATGCTGTTAAGCTCGGGGATGGACCGGAGAGAAATCAGTGCTGGAGGATAAAGTTCGCCGTTTTTGATCCCCACCAGTATGTCTGTCCCGCCAGCTATAAATAAGGCATCAGGGATCTTTTCTTTCAGCTCCCAAGCTTCATCTAAGGACCGCGGCTTATAATAATTAAAACGTTTCATGCCACTATTTTTCGTTCTCTGAGTGAGGCTATCTCAGAAGGGGATAAGCCTATTTCACAAAGAATAGTATCAGTGTGTTCACCATAAGCAGGAGCAAATGGGAGAGTTGCTTTTTTTTGTTCAAGATAATCTGTGCGAACCGAAGGGGGAGGAAGGCGGACGGTTCGACCATCAGGTGTAGTGGTTTTTAGTGCTGAAGAGGTGACAAAAGGCAGGTTTGATACCTCTTCAATAGGAGTGATTGGAGAATGGGATATTGCGGCTTCGGTCAGCACTTCAGAAACTTTGGAAGATGGAAACTTTTGGGTTATCGCTTCGATGGCAGAGTGAAGTTCTGTTTTGTCCTTCCTGCGTCCCTCGTTTGTGGCAAAGCGTGCCTGGTTCAGGGAAGCAAACATGGATTTTTTTGTGATTCGGCTCCATTGTGCATCACTTCCAATAGCTATATAGATAAAACCATCTTTAGTTCTATAGGCGTTAACCGGGATGAACTGGCGGTGCTCGTTGCCTGACCGTTTAAGTTCAGAAGGAGGGCTGCCCATATCCAGCATAGGAAGGAAGGTGTGTAACCAGGAAACAGCCGTTTGAGCCATGGAGATGTCGATCTGCTTTCCCTTGCCGGTTTCGTTGCGTTCCATCAGAGCCAGGATGATCTGGATAAATGCCTCGTCCCCTGCCTTTAGGTCCACTAAAGGCGGTCCGCATTGCAGGGGTGGGCCATCGGAGTGTCCGGTGAGGTCCATATATCCGCATAGTGCCTGCATCACCGGGTCATACCCTGGGACATCGGGAAACGCTAATCCCATGGCGGAGATGCAGCACCAGATAAGGTCTTCTTTCTCCTGGGAGAGGGTTTTATAGTTGATGCCAAGACGTTTGTGGCGTGCCGGCATGGTGTTTGTGCAAAAGATATCCGCTTCAAGCTTTTTAATAAGTTGCTTTAAAAGTGCCTGTCCCTCCGCCTGTTTCAGGTCGATTGTTATGGCTTCCTTGCCAACATTAGGAGCCACAAAATAGCTGTGTCGATCTTCACCGGCTACCTCCCGGCCGATATAACGGTTAGGATCACCCTTAGATTTTTGTCCCGGAACAGGTGTCGGCTCAATTTTGATAACACGCCAGCCCAGATGAACGAAGCGCAGTGTTGCATAGGTCATGGTTAGAGCTTGCTCCACACTGAGCACAATTTGGGGTCTCAAGACTTTTTCTCCTTCACAATCGTCTGCCAAAGTTTACGAAAATACACAGGCTGGGTCAAGAGTTGGAAAAGGAGAAAGGGGTCGCGTCTCAACATTTGACATTTGTATTTGAGACACGACCCCTTCTTCCCCCTTTTTCTTGCAAATTAGTTTTTTTTTATATAATCTTTCTAGCATATTATGGAGAGTCAGATTATTCTTAGGTTGACAGATGAAGAGAGGGCTCACTGGTGATTTAACCGAGTTCTTTGGAAGGAGACGAATATGTTACCTGGCGAGAAAAAATACCCAAATATATTTAGTCCGATTCAGATAGGGAAGGTGTGGGCAAAAAACCGGATCAAATATGCTTCTACTGAGACAAACTACAATTATAGTGATGGTTTTATCTCTGAGAAGGAGCTTGCATATATTGAGGCACACGCTCGAGGAGGCTCAGGGATTGTAACGACTCAAGGAGCCTACACTGACCCGAGAGGTGAGGGGCAAGGATATGTTGGCATGATGGGAATCTGGGATGACAAGTTTATACCTGGTTTGAAGAAGATGGCAGATATCATCCATAAGGGTGAAACACTGGCCTGTCTTCAATTGATGCACTGTGGCCGGGTTGGAGGGATAAATCTTCCCTATACAGTAGGCCCCTCAGCGATAAGACAAAGGCTGCGGCGATTCCGCCCGCAGAAGAAGATGAGTATACCCGAAGTTGAAGAATGTATTAAAGAGCACATAAACGGTGCTCGAAGAGCTGTTGAAGCAGGTTATGACATAATTGAGATCTCCGGCATTGTAGGCTACCTTATATCTAACTTTATCTCCAAGTATACTAATTGGAGGAGTGATGAATACGGGGGTGACATCAACGGTCGTTGCACATTTATGAGGAAAATTATCGAGGGTATTCGCGAAGAAGTTGGCCCTGATATTGCAGTTGGCATCCGCCTCTGCGGCTGGGAGTTGCTGGATGAGGTGGAAGGAAATACTGAAAATGAGAGCTTGGAGTCGCTAAAAATTGCCGAGGCAGCTGGTTGTGATTATTTAAGTGTGACAGTGGGTTGGCAGGAGTCGTTGGGTTCGGTCATTTCCAGAGATATCCCTATGGGTAAATGGCTCTATGTGGCAGAACGTACAAAAAATGCTATTAAAATACCTGTCAGCATGGCATATAGGCTCTTCGTCCCCGAGATTCCTGAGAAGGCAATTGCTGAAGGCAAGCTTGATATTTGGGAGATGTGCCGTCCTCAGATTGCAGACCCAGCCTTGCCTAATAAAATTATGTGGGACCGACAAGAGGATATTACTCCCTGTATAGCTTGTCAGGTCTGCCTGGCCAGGCTTTTCCGTGATGCTCCGGTTACCTGCACGGTTCGTCCCTCCTGCAGCCATGAAGGCGAGCGTGAATGGGGCTACTACGGCTTTCCTAAAGCAGAGGAAAAAAGAAAGATAATAATTGCTGGCGCTGGTATTGCTGGTCTCCAGGCAGCACGTATTGCCGCTGAAAAGGGTCATGATGTAACTGTCTATGAAAAGACAGGTAATATTGGCGGGCAGTGGTATTATGCTTCGCGGAATCCCTGGGGTGAAGACTCTGATAAATACTGGGATGACCAGGAGTTTATGAGATGGATTAACCATATGAAGGCCCAGTGTGATAAGTTTGGAGCAAAGTTTATTCTTAACACCCCGGTGACCAAGGAGCTTCTTGAAAAAGAAAAACCGGATTCAGTTGTCATCGCTACTGGCGCTGTGCCTGAAGTCCCTGATATTCCTGGAGCAGACAGGCCAATTGTTGTGAGCATATTTGATGTGTTTACAGGAAAAGCAAAACTGGGTAAGAACGTGGTGGTCCTTGGTGGATCAGGTGCAGCAATATCGCTAACGCTTTTTATAATTGATAAGCTGGAAAAGGAAGGAGCAAAAGATTCGAGCCTAGTCATGATTGACCCTGCCCCTCGATTTGGTTGGGATGTGAATCCGTCGTACATCTGGCGCTACAGGCTCAGACTTAGACAGGCAAAGGTTCAGCAGTTGACTTTTGGGCAGGTTAAAGAGATCACGAATAAAGGTGTAAAAGCAGACTGGACGATTGTAGACAGGAAAACAAAAGAGAAACAGAAGTTCGAGGACCAGACTGTGTCTGCTGATATAGTGATTTTGGCCAGACTTATTCCCAATAAAGAACTGAGCTACGGCTCGTTCAAGGGAGATACATCGATGATTGGTGATTGTGTATGGGTGAGGCGGGGTATTGATGCCATCCAGGATGGCTACCGCCTGGGAATGAGATTTTAATTAGAATTAGAACTAAAAAAAGGAGATATTCATGATATTATCAGATATTTCAAGTGCTCGCCCCAGAATTCCGGGTACAAAAATGAGTGTTTATCCTCATTCTGGTTCAAGTCATATGGGGCTGTATCCTTGGATTGATGCTTACCGCTGTAACGGATGCGGAGCTTGTGCAAGGGCCTGCCCACCTGATATCATCGGGTTTCATAAAGGTAAGGCAGCAATTGTGCTTGATCTCTGCCAGCAGTGCGGGGAATGTTTTGAGGCGTGTCCAGTAGAGGGCGCAATTCTTTTTAAGCTTCCACCTGGCTCTCCCGAAACTGAAAATATCCCTTATTTCTCCAGAATATAGGATTCAGGATATTATTTTTCGGATTTTTTTATTATAGAAAAGGAGGAGATTAAATGGCGGAAAAATTAAAGGCAAATTATGTGGATCACATCTGTATTGCTGTTAATGATGTGAAAAAAGCAGAAAAAGACTATATCGAAACTTTTGGCTGGGAAGTGGCTTACCGTTATGTAGATGAACCGGAGAAGATCAGAGTAACCGGTTTTATGGTTGGACCTACAGCTATAGAGGTTATGGAAGATCTTGATGGCACCGGGGAAGTGGCAAAATTTATTAAAAGAGCCGGCGAAGGTGTTATGCTTTTAAGCTATAATGTAGATAACTGTGAGGAATCTCTGGAAGTGTTAAAGAAAAATAAAGTAAAACTGATCGATCAAAAACCCAGATTTTTTGCCGAGTATAAGAGAAACTTTGCGTTTATTCACCCTGTGGCTACACACGGAGTTTTAACAGAGATTATTGACGGCAAATATTAAATAAAATTTGTTTACACAACTGAGTTTTGTGTGAAGAAGCCTAAATAATGAACAGGAATAGTCCTTTGGGTGAAAAAAAAATTAGAGTTGTGATAGCAAAACCAGGGCTTGACGGACATGATACCGGTGCAAAAGTAGTTATTCATGCCCTCAAAGATGCAGGAATGGAGGTTATATATACTGGCCTTCACAGGACAATCGAGGAAATAGTAAATACAGCCGTGGAAGAAGATGTAGATGTGATTGGGCTGTCCATTTATTCTGGTGCCCATCTTCCACTTAGTAAAAAATTGATGGAACAGCTGGAAGAGATAGGGCTCACTGATAGATTAGTTCTGGTTGGTGGGAATATTCCGCAAAAGGATATCAAAACTCTTAAAGAATTTGGTGTGTGTGAAGTTTTTCCCACTGGAGCCAAGCTTGATGAGATTGTAAATTTTATTAAAAAAAGTGTTAAAGAGAAATGAAAAAACCTAAATCAGAAGAGCTCAAAGAGGTTATTCTTGAATCCGGGATAAAAGTAAAACCCGTTTATAGCCCCGAAGATATCAAAGATATTAACTTCGAGAAAGAAATAGGACAACCCGGTGATTATCCATTCACAAGAGGCATCCATCCTTTTATGTACCGCAAACGCCCCTGGACTATGCGCCAGTATTCAGGTTTCGGGACGGCTAAGGAAACAAACGAGAGGTTTAAATGGCTTCTGGAACAGGGGCAAACAGCACTTAATGTAGCTTTTGATTTGCCGACACAGTTAGGGCTGGATTCTGATGACCCGTTTGCTGAAGAAGAGGTCGGCAGGGTAGGGATGGCGATAGATACGCTTAAAGATTTAGAAGAAGCTTTTACAGATATTCCTATAAACAGGATCAGCACTTCCCTGACTATTAATCCTGTAGCCTCTGTGATGCTGGCCATGTATCTTGTTGTGGCTGAGAAACAGGGTATACCCTGGGATCAAATAAGAGGCACCACACAGAATGATATTCTGAAAGAGTATATAGGGAGGGGAACCTGGATTTTCCCTGTTGAACCTTCAATCCGGCTCATTGGAGATATGGTTGAATTTTGTTCCAAGAATGTCCCTAAATTTAATCCCTTCAGTGTATGCGGCTACCATATCAGAGAATCTGGTGCAACTCCAGTTCAAGAGATGGCTTATGCATTCGAGATTGCAATCACTTATATTAAAGAAGTACTAACACGGGGACTTAATATTGATGATTTTGCCGGGAGGATTGCTTTCAATTTTGATATTCATGGTAATTTATGGGAGCAGGTGGCGAAATTCAGAGCAGGAAGAAGACTCTGGGCGAAAATTTTAAAGGAACGGTTTGGAGCTCAGAATCCTCGCTCAATGACTTTGAGGATGATTGCTGGTGGAGGTGGAGGAGGTTTGACAATCCAGCAGCCTGAAAACAATATTGTGCGAGGTGCTTATTATGCACTAATTTCTGCCTTATCAGGCACTCAAACGATGGCACTCTGTTCTTATGATGAGGCTTATACTATTCCCTCAAAAAAAGCCGCTCTTTTAAGCTTAAGGACGATGCAAATTCTAGCAGATGAGATGGGATTAAAAGATACGGTTGATCCTCTTGGCGGTTCTTATTATGTTGAATGGTTAACAGATAAGATAGAGAAAAAAATTATCGAATGTATGAAAAAAGTTGAAGAGATCGGTGGAATGGTTAAAGCAGTAGAATCGGGTTATATCCAGAGAGAAGTTAGTCGGCAAGCTTATATCCGCGAGAAAAAGATTCAATCTGGAGAAATTACGAAAATCGGAGTAAATAAATATGTAATGGAAGAGGAAAAAGCAAATATAAAATTTCATCCCTTTAATCCAAAAGTCGCTGAAGAGCAAAAGAAAAAGCTTAAAGAGATAAAAACTCAAAGAAATAATAATGAAGTAAAAGATGCACTGGGTGGATTAAAAGAGGCTGCTCAGACGAGTGAGAATGTGATGCCCCATATTTTAAGAGCTGTGAAATCCTATACCACTCTGGGAGAAATAACCAAAATATTTAAGGACACTTTTGGCGAATTCAAAGAACCAGTTGGACTTTAGATAAAGTTTAATGACCGGGGAATACAAGATAGGAATAGATGTTGGGGGGACATTTACGGATTTTTTACTAACTTCAAAAGATGGGAGTTCAGAGATATACAAAGTTTTATCTACGCCGGATGACCCATCAGTAGGTTTGATGAATGGCCTTGAGGAGATGGCAAAAGGTAAAAACGTCTCTTTAAAAGATTTTATAAAAAAAGTTAAAACTGTTGTCCATGGCACTACAGTTACTACAAATGCTGTACTGACTCGACAAGGAGCCAAAACAGGACTTCTGACCACAAAAGGTTTAAGAGATGCGCTGGAAATGAGAAGGGGAATAAGGGAAGAACAGTATAATAACAGATATACAAACGTAGAGCCTCTGGTTCCAAGATACCTGAGATATCCTGTAGAGGAGAGGCTTGATTATAAGGGAGACATTTTAACCGAACTCAAAAAATCAGATGTATTGGATGCAGCTGAATGGTTTAAAAAAGAAGGTATTGAGGCTGTTGCCATCTGTTTTATGAATTCTTTTGCTAATGATATTAACGAGTCTAAGGCTGCGGAGATTATTAAGGAAAAATTGGGTAGCGGGTTTAATGAATCAGGTGTTTATTTGACGATCTCATCAGAATTTTTACCGAGTATCAGATTTTATGACCGGATATCAACAACTGTCTTAAACTCCTATGTTGGTCCAATATTAAGAAGTTATCTTACAAGCCTTACTAAGAAATTGAAGGACGCAGGATTTGAAGGCGTTTTGCTCATAATGCAGTCCAATGGAGGTGTTGTATCACCGCAGGTTGCAATGGACAAGGCGGCAGTCACTCTTCTCTCAGGTCCTGCAGCCGGACCAGTGGCTGGGGTCGAGTATACTTCTATTCAGGATTATGATGATTGTCTAACAATTGATATGGGGGGGACGAGCTTTGATGCTGCTCTAATTAAGGATAAAACGCCACTTGTTACAACTGAGGGAGAAATAAATAGATTGAGATTAGCTCTCCCCATGCTGGGAATCGTGACTATTGGAGCTGGAGGCGGCAGTATAGGATGGGTTGATGAAGGTGGGCTTTTGCGGATGGGACCTCAGAGCGCCGGGTCAAAACCAGGCCCAGCATGTTACGACCTAGGAGGTGAGTTGCCAACCTGCACAGATGCAGATCTTGTCCTCGGTTATCTGGATAAAGATTTTTTTGCCGGAGGAAAGATCCCGCTGAATTATGATCGAGCAGAAAAAGCCATAAAAGAAAAAATTGCTGGTCCCTTAGGAATGAATGTTATTGAGGCCGCTTCCGGGATGTATCATGTTATAAATGTCAATATGGCATCTGGAGTGCGGGAAGTCAGCGTCAAGCGCGGGCATGATCCAAGAGAATTTCCGCTTGTGGTTGCCGGTGGAGCAGGGCCTGTTCATGCCTGTATGATTGCGCTGGAGCTCGAGATTCCGGTTATGATCATTCCTAAAGAATCGTCCATTTTCTGTGCAGCTGGAATGTTAATGTCAGATTTGAAGCACAACTTTGTTAGAACATATTCTACACTCCTCAATAAGATAGATAAACAAAAATTCAGGTCTTTATTTCATGAAATGAAGAGAGAGGCCACAGAGCTTCTTACCTCAGAACACATTCCTAAAGAATCGATTCAGTATGTTTATTCTCTGGATATGAGATATGTTAAGCAATATCATGAGGTGAATGTGGAGGTCACAAGAGAGGAGCTGGAGAAAGAAGACATTGAATCTGTTGTTTTAAAATTTCATCCTGAGCACAATCGGCTTTATGGATATTCTTTAAAAGAAGAGGGCACATCGATTGAATTGATCAATCTTCGCCTTTTAAGTATCGGGAAAACAGAAAAACCAAAATTCAGACAGGAAGAATATGATAAGGAAGATTCATCAAAGGCTTTAAAAAAGAAGAGAAAAGTCTATTTGCCACTTAAGAAAGCCTTTGAAGAGGTTCCTGTATATAATGGGCATCAGCTGAGATTTGGGAATAAAATTTTTGGACCCGCCATAATTGAACAGGTCAACACAACAACTTTTATCACGCCGGAATATAATGTTATTTGTGATAAATATGGAAGTTATACGATGTATTTAAAAGCAAAGGAAGGAGAGATTAATAAGAAAATTGTAGGGATTTGATTTATCAAACCTATATATGGAGAGAACTGTAGGGGCTTGATTCATCAAGCCCACGGTTGAAATGCTACAGAAAGGAGTGTTATCTCTTCATATTATATACAGTAAGGCGAAAGCAGATTAATGTAAAATGAAATAACGGCTCATAAAATGAAGATAGATAAAATACTGGTTTCCGTATTTCAGAGGAGATTTAAATCAATAACTGAAGAGATGAGCATCACCCTGACAAAGACGACCAGGTCACCAATCCTCTGCGAAGCTAAAGATTTTGTTACCGGACTTTATGACGGAAAGGGGAAGATGCTTGAACAGACAGAGAATCTTCCTATCCTCTCTTTTTCTCTTGGACCTGTGTGCGAGTATATTGTTGAGTATTTTGGCGACGAAATATATCCAGGTGATATCATATTTCATAACGATGTTTTCTCCATGGGCAATCAGAACAATGATGTTGCTGTTTACAAACCAATATTTTACAAGGATAAGCTTTTAGCATGGTCTGCTGCGAAAGGACATCAAGCAGATATTGGCGGTCCGGTTGCAGGAGGATATAATCCCAAAGCCACTGAAGTATGGCAGGAGACACTCAGGATTCCACCAGTTAAAGTTTATGAACGCGGAAAATTGAGAAAGGATGTATGGGACCTTATATTCGCAAATATCCGTTTTGATATTGTTGCTGCTGATATGAGAGCTCAGATAGGTTCTTGTGTTGTGGGCGAAAGAGGAGTATTAAAGCTGGCAGAAAAATATGGGCTCGAAGTTTTTGAATCTCATAAAGAACACCTTTTTGATTCCACAGAGAAGATGATGCGCGCTGAGATAAAGACAATACCCAATGGAGTCTACGAAGGAGAATCTACTGTCTACTATGACGGGAGAACACCCGGATCTAAATACAAAATAAGGGTAAAAATAACTGTAAAAGATGAGGAGATCACTTTTGATTATTCAGATACAGATCCTCAGACCGATGGTTTTGTCAATGGCACATACACCTCCTCTGCGAGCGCCACTCTTTTAACCTTCCTTCAGATGGTTAATCCTGATATGCCTCATAATGATGGGATGGTAAGGCCCGTAAAGATCGTAATTCCGGAAGGCACAATTTTAAATGCTAAATATCCGGCTGCAACTACTTTTGGAAATCATCTATGCCCTCCAAATGCCGATGCGATAATCAGAGCCCTGTCCCAGGCGATACCTGAAAGAGTCACTGCAGGATGGAACCAGCTGTTGTGTTATCTGATGAGCGGATATGATCCCAGAAAAAAGGATAGTTATGTGGATATAGGTTTTCTGGGATTAAAAGGAGGTTCGGGTGCTACTTCTGGAGTGGATGGATATGACCACATCGGTATGATAGATGCCTCTGGAGGAGTATTGGACCAGGACTATGAGATGTTTGAACAGCAGACTCCACATTTATTATTAAAACATGAATATTGGCCTGATTCTGCAGGGGCTGGTCAGTGGAGAGGAGGACTTGGTGTTGAGACTAAGTTTAAAATTGGAGGAGAAAACACAAAGGTAGTGACTTTTGGCGATGGAGATGTTGAGCCTCCTTTTGGGCTTTTTGAAGGAAAGAGAGCGACATTAAATAAGATTGAGCTTCGCTATCCAGATGGCAAAGTGTATAAGGCGACAAGCAAAGACCTGATTGAGAATGTCTCCTCTGGAACAATTCTTTTTCAGCAGGCTGGAGGTGGAGGAGGATACGGCAGCCCTTATCTCAGGGATCCAGCTAATGTGGGCAAAGAAGTGAAGAATGGGATTATTAGTCTAAAACAAGCAAAAAAAGATTATGGAGTGATAATTAATCCAGAAACTCTTGAAGTGAATATTGAAGAGACGAAAAAACTGAGGAAAAAATTAAAGTGATCCCAGCTGGCTAATTGTTACGTTTCCTTTTAACTCATAACACGGATTTATAATTTGGAACTCCACAAATAATTTTGGGGAATTCTGGAGGATTATATGAAATATTCAGTGATAAACTTTAAAGAAAAATTTGACAAGTTTTCAGAGCATCTATCGCCGAAAATCATTGCCCAGATGAACGAGTATTTTTTTAAATTGGTTAAATTTCAGGGAGATTTTATCTGGCATAAGCATGCAAATACTGATGAGGCTTTTATAGTTCTTGACGGAGAAATGTGCATCGATTTCCGTGACAATAAGGTTGACTTAAAAACAGGAGAGATGTTTGTAGTGCCAAAGGGAGTAGAGCACAAACCTTTTGCCAAAAACGAATGTAAAATTATGCTGGTTGAGCCTGCAGGTACGGTAAACACTGGCGATGCAGGTGGCGATTTGACGAAGGAAGAAGAGGTTTGGATATAACCGGGCGCTCATACAGATCACACAAAAAATAAAAAAAGTAATAATTCGCCTCAACAAGTCAAAGGAGAATTAAGGAGTCCCAATTCCTATTTTTTTCCTCTCAAGAAAAAAATAGCCAAATTTACCATTTTTGTGTAACCTTTTTATGGAAATCAAGTCTTATCTATTGAATAGGACAAAATAAGGAATAGTACTTGTGAATAATGCTACAGATAATCATCTGATGGAACAAGTCAGAGATGGAAAGGTTGAGAGACTGGCAATAATTTTTGAAAGGTATCATGTAATGCTTTATAATTTTTTTCTCCGGTTAACTTACAACAGAAGTTTAAGCGAAGATTTGGTCCAGGATGTATTTATCCGTGTACTGAAGTATCGCTCTTCCTACCAGGGCCAGGATAAGTTCACAATCTGGCTTTATAAAATCGCCAGGAACACCCATATTGATTACCTGAGAAAAAGAAAAGACATAGTCTTGCTTGATGAGCAATTAGATAAAATTGCCAGTCAGGAGCCTTTACCCCCAGAAAAAGCAGAGCAGGCACAGGAGATTTTACGGCTGAGCCAGGCGCTGGCCAAGCTGCCATTAAAAAAACGTGAGGCCTTAATCCTCAGCCGTTTCCAAGATCTAAAGTATAAAGAAATTGCAGAGCTCTTTGGCTGCCGAATAGGAACGGTGAAAGTTCTCGTTCACCGGGCGATTAAAGAATTAGGGAAAGCTTATCTTGAGCTTTCAGGAGGTGTGGCATCGTGAAATGTAATCAAATAAAAGAAAAATTTTCCGATTTTTTAATCGGAGAGATAGACGAAATCAAACGTAAAGGTATCCAGGAACATGTAACCGTTTGTAACTCATGCAGGGAGGAATTGGAAACCTTGAGTGCAATCTGGGCAAAGCTGGGGGTGCTCCCGGAAGAACAACCCAGCAACAATATGCGCACTCGATTTTATGCCACGCTCGAGAAATACAAAAAAAGTCTAGAACAGGAAAAAGAACGGTTCCATCTTGGGAAACTCCTGGTTGGCTGGGTCGAACGCTGGATGCCGAGAAGACCTGTTTTTCAATTTTCATTTGCTCTTTTACTTCTGGTTGTAGGTTTAGCAGCTGGGTATTTTTTCCATTCAAGCTGGCAGAGAGGTGGGGAGATTGCCGAGCTTAGGCAGGAAGTACTTCAAATTCGCCAGATCGCAGCACTTTCTCTGCTTCGGCAGGAATCTCTGAACGAACGGCTAAAAGCAGTGGGTTTAAATTCTAGAGGGGAACAGCCCGATGAAGGAACGCTGGCATCTATCCTCCGAACTATAGGGAGTGATACCGATATTTATACACGTATGGCTACCCTTGATGATCCTTATCTCTTTCCCGGTTTTTCTATTGTTAAGGAAGAGCTTGCCCAGTCCCTTTCAGAACAAACTTCTCCTCTTGTGGAAGTTGCATTAGCCCTTGTTCACCATATAGAACACTTAAAGTAGTGCAAGTATAGAGAGGAAATGTTTAATAAAGGCATTAAATGTTTAAAACGGTAAGAAAAATAACATAAGGAGAGAACAATGAAAAAATTATTTTTAGTTTTAACTCTGGTTTTGTTTGTATCTTCATTTTTAGGCGCAGATATTTATGTGAAAAATATGGAACGAACAGAAGCGTTTGAATTGATGGGAAAAAAACAACCTGAAAAAGTAGAGATCAAAGAGCAGTGGCTTGGAAAAAACAAGTTTGCCCAATTTGGTAAAGAGTATAGTATTATTGTTGATTATGACAAAGATAAAATATATTTCATCATTCACAAGCTAAAAGATTATTATGTGTTCCCGACCTCCTTCGATAGAGAAAAACTTCTAGAGCTCCTCTTGGGTTTAAATCCGAAGGCTGCTGAAGTTGTAGAGTCAATAAAAATAACCGATGCTAAGGTCAATCTCACCGGTGAAAAGAAAAAGATCGCAAATTGGGATTGTTTCTCGAGTGAGTTTGAGATGGTTTTTGCGATTCCGGCATTAGGTATAATGCCAAAATATAAGATCAAGTTATGGACGACTAAAGATATCCCTTTTAATTATAAAAGTTATACAGAGGGATTGAGTGAATTTTTCGGGAAATTTATTTTAGGAATTATAAATGTAGATGAGAATTCAATAAAAGAGCTGGAAAAATTGGACAAAATGGATGGATTTCAAGTTGCTGCTGAAATTACGATTAATATATTTGGCTCCGAGATAAAGGTTGAATCACAAAGTCTGGAAATTGCAGAAAAACCGGCACCACCTGGTACTTATTCTGTTCCCAAAGGTTATACGAAAAAAATAATTCATTTACCTGGCGGACTTGACTTGTTTTAAGATAAAAAAGCCTCGAAATAAATCAATTCAACTATTTTATTTATAGAATAAGCATGCAGTCGCCGTAGCTGTAAAACCTGTACTTTTTGTGAATCGCTTCCTGGTAGGCTTTTTTAATTAAATCAAGGCCGGCAAAAGCTGCTACCATCATCAATAGAGTTGATCTGGGAAGGTGGAAATTAGTTAAAAGCCGGTCTGCTACTTTAAATTCATATCCTGGATAAATAAAGAGTTTTGTTGTGCCTTCCCCAGAATGGATTTCTCCATTTATAAAAGCGCTCTCTAAGGTACGGACAGATGTTGTTCCCACGGCTGTGACTGGCCGTGTATCTTTTTTTGCCTTGTTTATTATTTGAGATACTGCTGGGCTGATGGAGAATGTTTCTTCAAGCATTTTGTGGTTTTTAATCCGTTTAGCTCTCACTGGCTGGAAGGTTGCCAGTCCCACATCGAGTGATATTTGTGTAATTAAAGCACCCTTTGTCTTGATTCTTTCAAGAATTTGAGGAGTGAAGTGAAGGCCAGCTGTAGGAGCAGCTATAGCTCCTTCCCTTTGGGCAAATACAGTCTGGTATCTTTCCAGATCCAGCGCCCTGAGTTCAGAATTTTTCTTTTTGCGTTTGATATAAGGGGGAAGGGGCGCAAATCCAATTTTTTTAAGATTTGAAAGTATGTCTTCTGTCGAAAATTGAATTTTTCTTCTTCCTTCAGGTTCAACTTTTACTATTTTTCCTTTTAATTCAGGGGAAAATGAGATTATATCGCCGGATTTTACCTTTTTGGCTGGCCGGCAGAGGACTTCCCACAGACCTTTCTTGTATTCCTTCAGGAAGAGAAATTCAATTTCTCTCTTCTCTTTCTTTCCCCAAGCTCTTGCTGGTAATACTTTTGTGTTGTTAAGAACAAGAACGTCTCCTTTGTTTAGATAATCCGGAAATTCTTTAAATAAAGAATGGAAAATTTCTCCTTTTTTGCGGTGGAGTACCATCATCCTGGACTGTTCTCTTTTTAGAAGTGGTTTTTGTGCGATAAGCTCAAATGGAAGTTTGTAGTCAAAGTCAGCTGTAAGCATCTGGATTAGACGCCAACTACTCTTTAAATAGATTTTTTTGGGGAGAAGAGGAGTGCTTCAGTCCCAGATGGTCATAGGCTTTTTGTGTTACTTTACGACCGCGGGTTGTTCGCTCGAGGAAACCTATACGCATCAGAAAGGGCTCGTAGATAGATTCAATCGTGTCCTTTTCTTCATCGATTGCCGCGGCAATCGTATTGATGCCCACCGGGCCTCCGCTGAAGTTTTCAATAATAGTCATAAGCATTTTTCTGTCCACTTCGTCCAGACCAAGGGAATCGACTTCCATTTTATCCAAAGAGGTTGTTGCTTCATTTGCTGTAATTTTTCCAGTGCCCTTTACATCTGCATAGTCTCTTACCCGTCTTAACAACCTGTTGGCGACTCTTGGGGTTCCCCGGGAGCGAAGAGCGATTTGTTCAGCGCCTTTACCGTCTATCGCAACTTTAAGAATAGAAGCAGACCTTTCGATAATCTTTCTTAAGTCTTCATTTTCATAATAATCGAGACGGTAAATGATGCCGAATCTTCCTCTCAATGGAGGAGTTATCCGTCCTGCACGGGTTGTAGCCCCGATCAGGGTGAATTTTTTTAGATGTAGTTTGTGGCTTCGAGCGCCTGGTCCCTGGCCGATAACGATATCCAGTCTGAAGTCTTCCATGGCTGAATAGAGAATTTCTTCCACAGAGGGGTGGAGGCGGTGGATCTCATCAATAAAAAAGATTTCTTTTAATTGTAAATTGGAAAGGATGGCAGAGAGATCGCCTGTCCTTTCAATGACAGGTCCTGATGTGGGTTTGATACCTACTCCCAATTCTCTGGCAATGAGGTAGGCAAGGCTGGTCTTTCCCAGTCCAGGGGGGCCATAAAGGAGAACATGATCAAGATGTTCATCTCTTTTTTGAGCAGCTTCAATGAAGATTTTTAAGTTTGACTTAACGGTTTCCTGCCCTACGAATTCTTTAAAGCTCCTGGGCCGGAGACTGTCTTCAAAAAGGAGGTCTTCTTTTGTTCTGACCGGAGTAACTACTGCTTCCATCTTCTCTTCTTTTCTCATACTTTAGCCATTCTTTTCAAGCTTTCTCTGAGAAGTGTTTCAAAGCCAGCTTTAAGGCCATATGTTTTTATTGCCTCATTCACTATCGTTTCAATTTCTTTTCTTTTAAAACCAAGGTTCATAAGTGCTGATATTAAATCTTCTTTTTCCTGGGAGCCCTTAGCTGCCAGGACTTTTTCTTTTTTTTCAAGTTTTTCCTGGAGTTCGAGGGCGATTCTTAAGGCTGTTTTTTTCCCGATGCCAGGAATAAGAGATATACGATCCACATCGCTTTGCCTGATTGCTTCTTCAAGGTCTGAAGCTCCTATCCCAGAGAGAATATTCAAGGCTAACTTTGGACCTATTCCTGAGATGCTGATTAATTTTAGAAAGATATCTTTTTCTTCTTCAGTGGAGAATCCATACAGGGAAAGAGAATTATCGGTGAGGTGAGTGTAGATAAAAAGCCCCACGACTTCATTGAGATTCCCAATGTTTAAATAAGTGGAAAGGGGGATCCAGGCACGATATCCGACGCCGCTGATGTCAAGAATAACATAATTGGGAGACTTTTTAATCAGGTTTCCTTTAAGATAAGCAATCATCCTCTTTTTTCTCTTTATTTATGATTCCTTTATTTTTTGAAAAAAGGTTCTCAAGTTTAAATGACAGAAAGCGGTTGCTAGGGCGTCCGAAGCGTCTGTCTCTAAATTTTCATCCTTAATGTTAAGGAGTGTTTTGATCATGATCCTAACCTGATTTTTATCAGCCTGACCATAACCCGTAACTGCTTTTTTTATTTCCAGAGGAGAATACTCAAAAAGCGTACAATTATGGGAAGCCACAGCTACAAGGGCTGCACCTCTCACCTGGCCGAGAGTTATAGCAGTTTTGATGTTCCGGGCGAAAAAAGGATTTTCTATGGCTACTTCCTCAGGCTCATAATTCTTAATTAATTCTTCCAGACGTAATTTTATTTTGTTTATTTTATGATGCAAAAGCTGGCTGCGGGAAGGCTTGATAGTTCCGCAACTCAGGACTGTGTAAGTGTTATTGGAGAATTCAATGATGCCAAATCCTGTAGATTGAAGACTGGGATCAATTCCAAGAACCCGCATCAAAGTTATTTTTTAACCAGAAAATTTGGCAATTTCCTCTTCATCGATGTCAAAGTTGGCCCAGACATGCTGAACATCATCGTGATCCTCTAATTCTTCCATGAGCTTGAGGAGCTGCTGGGCTTGCTTCCCCTCAAGTTTAACATAATTCTGAGGGATATAGCCCAGGTTGGAAGCAGCTAGTTCTATATTGTGTTCTTTCAGGGCATTAACTACAGTTTCATAGTTTTCCGGTGGAGTAAAAACTTCATAGTTGCTGCCGTCTTCCATTAAATCCTCTGCTCCTGAATCCAGAATCACATTCAGGATGTCGTCCTCTGAGGCTTTTTCTTTTTCTATAACGATGTACCCTTTACGCTTGAACATCCAGGCAACACATCCAGATTCGCCGATGCGCCCATTGTTTTTAGAAAAGACATGCCTTAACTCAGAGATTGTTCTGTTTTTATTATCGGATAGAACTTCTACATAGATTGCCACGCCGCCAGCACCATATCCTTCATAGGCAGTCTCTTCGTAGCTTACACCTTCTAACTGACCTGTGCCTTTCATGATGGCTCTTTTAATGTTATCAGCCGGCATGTTTACGGTTTTAGCATCAGCGATAGATTTTCTTAACCTTGGATTAGTATCCGGCTCTCCGCCGCCAATCCGTGCGGCTACAGATAATTCTCGGATGATCTTTGTGAATAATTTCCCTCTTTTGGTATCCTGAGCAGCTTTTTTATATTTTATAGAATGCCATTTTGAATGCCCTGACATATTGTCTCCTTGAAGGCCAAGTCAAAAAAATTCTAACACAAATAATGGTGGCTTGCAATAGAGAGACACAGAACAAAAAGAGTAAAAGGTGACTCTTAGAACGCTAAAATTTTTTTACTACTTTTTTCCGCAGAAAGCTAAGAAAAAAGGAGATTTTAATCCTGGAAATAGATAACTAAAGTAGGGTTTGGTTTATCAAATCCATTTATTAGGGAATTTAGACCAAAAAAGCCACAATTATAAAATTCCTTTTTTCTCCAACCACTCATCATTATAAATAGTGCTCAAGTAGCGGTTGGCTGAGTCGGCAAAAATAGTAACAATACGGGCTGGCCTGTCAATTTCTTTAGCGAGTTTTAAGGCTGCCCAGATAGCAGCTCCACTTGAACCTCCAGCCAGAATAGCTTCTTTATTGGCAAGCTTTCTGGTCATAAGAAACGCGTCCTTATCTGTGACTTGATAGAAATCGTCAATCAGGTTGAAGTCAACACAGTCTATAAGAAACTCATCTCCTAAGCCTTCAAGAAGATAAGGAGATGGCTCGATAAGTTTTTTTGAGTGAAAATAGTCATAGAATATTGAACCGACAGGATCAACTCCTATAACTTTTATTCTGTGGTCTTTTTCTTTGAGGAATTTTGCCGCTCCGCAGATCGTTCCTCCTGTGCCTACGCCTGCAATAAAATAGTCTATTTTCCCCTCCATCTGTTCCCAGATTTCAGGTCCTGTAGTTTGATAATGAGTTTCGTTGTTTTCTCGGTTGTTGTGCTGGTCGAGATAGTATCCGTTAGGTGTATCTTGGGCAATCCGTGGTACGATATTGTTATAACTGTTTGGTGATTCAGGGGGGAGGGTGTGGTCAACTATAACCAGTTCAACATTCATAGCTCTGAGGAATTTGATTTTTTCAGAGCTGAGGCTGTCCCGGACAACAATTTTTAGTTTATATCCTTTAATAGCACAGACCATGGCCAGTGCCAGAGCTGTGTTGCCGGAGGAGTTATCTACAATTGTATAATCTGGCTTTATTCTTCCTTCCTTTTCTGCTTTTTCAATCATAAATTTGGCGATTCTGTCCTTTACACTTCCCATAGGATTCAAAAATTCGAGTTTTGCAAAAATATTTGCCTTAAATCCTTTTGCAATTCTATTAAGTTTGATAAGAGGTGTATTTCCTATTCCCTCAATGATGTCCTTATAATATTTTTTTTCTTCCATGTTTATTCTTTATTACACTCGCTAAGAAATTTCTCTAAATTGAAAAATGGATCGTGCTTGTCTTTAATATAATAGTGATTGTTTATAACACTGAAATTAAGTCATGTCAATTTAGGAATATCCAAAATCGAGGTTTGATCCAGTAGCCGTATTTTTCTTCTCTTTACTACGGTTTTGTCATAAAGCCCGATTTATAGAGTTACTGGATTATAGAATTTGAATGGATGTCCTGAAGGCAGAGGAGAGAGGGCAGAGTTTTTCTTCTCATCTCGATTGCCTTTACAGCTGCACTGGCTGAGGGAATAGTTGTGTAACAGGGAATTCGGTAAGCGAATGCGATTTTTCTAATTTTATGAGCATCGCTTATCTCATGAGTTCCGGAAGGAGAATTAAAAATCATTCCTACCTTTCCCTCCTTTATTTCCTCAAGAATATTTCTTTTTTCCTTGTAGACCTTGCCTACGGTGTCCACACGGAAACCATGTCTGCGTAGGTACTGTGTGGTACCTTCAGTTGCGACCAGATTAAATCCTAATTGTTCGAGTTTTTCAACAATAGGAATAATCTTTGGCTTGTCTTCATCTGGAGCACTGACAAAAATATTCCCTTCCTGCGGGAGGTGAAAACCTGCGCCTTCTTGAGCTTTGAGGAAAGCCAGAGGAAAATGGGTGTCAATTCCGATAGATTCCCCTGTGGAGCGCATCTCAGGTCCAAGAATCGGGTCTACCTCCATGAATTTGTCAAAAGAAAAGACGGCTTCTTTTACGGCATAAAGGTTTAGAGGATGCCGTGTAATATTCATATCTCTGAGTTTCTCTCCCATTATGAGTTGAGTGGCAATCTTTGCCAGGGGAACTCCCGTGGCCTTGGAGAGAAACGGAACTGTTCTTGAAGCCCTTGGGTTGACCTCCAGTATATAGATCTTAGTACCTTTTACTGCGACCTGGACATTCATCAGACCCAGGATTTGAAGCTCTTTTGCCATCAGAGTTACCTGACGCTTTACCTCCTCAATGATCCTGTCAGCTATAAAATAGGGAGGGGTAACCATAGTGGCATCTCCAGAATGGATGCCTGCTTCCTGGATGTGCTCCAGAATACCTCCAATGTAGACGTCCTGGCCATCGCAAAGAATGTCTACATCAAGCTCTATGGCGTTATCGATAAACTCATCGATAAGGATTGGGTATTCTGAACAGTATTCCTGGATGGATTTTACATATTTTTCCAGTTCCTCCTCGTTATGGATAACTTTCATGGCACGGCCCCCAAGAACATAGGAAGGTCTGACAAGGACAGGATATCCGATATTTTCAGCGGTTTTTAAAGCCTGGGAAGAATTCCTGGCCATACCATTTCTCGGCCGCTGCAAGTTTAGTCTTGTCAGGAATTTGTCAAATTTTTCCCTGTCTTCAGTTTCGTCAATAGACTGGGAGCTAGTGCCTAGTATTTTTACCTTGTTTTTCCAAAGCTCAATTGAGATTTTTAGGGGAGTCTGTCCTCCGAATTGGACGATAATCCCTTCTGGTTTTTCATTCCGGTAGATGGAAAGCACATCTTCCAGCGTTACGGGATCAAAGTAGAGTCGGTCTGATATATCATAATCGGTGGAGACAGTTTCAGGATTGGAATTGATCATAATAGCTTTGTATCCAGAATCCCTCAAAGCAAAAACACCGTGAACGCAGCAGTAGTCAAACTCGATTCCCTGTCCGATCCTGTTGGGGCCTGAGCCAAGAATAATCACTTTTTTCTGTGGGATTTCCGGGACTTCATTTTCTTCTTCATAGGTGGAGTAAAAATAGGGAGTTTCTGATTCGAATTCTCCTGCACAGGTATCAACAACTTTCCAAACTGGGTATATCCGCGCTTTCTCTCTCAGTTTTCTGACTTCATCTTCCGTTAGGCCTGCGAGCTCTCCAATTCTTTTATCAGAGAAGCCCAGTTCTTTAGCTCTTTGAAGAAGATTAAAATTCGAGGAGTCTTTTCTCAAGGATTTTATTTTTTCTTCAAAGTTTACGATATCCTTGATGTTCTGAAGAAAGAAGGGATCTATCTGGGTGAGTTTATAAATTTTATTTACTGATATTCCTTTTCTTAGAGCATCAGCAATGTACCAGATTCTTTCGGCATTTGGCTGGGTATGATCTTCTTTTAATACAATTTGTTCTCTTTTTTTGTATTTTTCTTCGAATCCCCATTTGTCTATTTCAAGAGAGCGAATGGCTTTTTGAAGAGCTTCTTTAAAAGTTCGGCCTATAGCCATTGTCTCTCCTACTGATTTCATCTGGGTGGTGAGTGCAGGTTCTTCTTCAGGGAATTTTTCAAAGGCAAAGCGGGGGATTTTGACCACAACATAGTCAATTGCAGGCTCAAAGCAGGCCGGGGTCTTTTTTGTGATATCGTTTAAAATTTCATCCAGGGTATAGCCTACAGCCAGTTTGGCTGCCATTTTAGCTATAGGAAAACCCGTGGCTTTTGAAGCCAGGGCTGAGGAGCGGGAAACCCGGGGATTCATCTCAACGACCATCATTCTCCCATCCGAAGGATTAATGGCAAATTGAATGTTAGAGCCTCCTGTTTCTACCCCTATCTCTCTCATGATTGCAATTGAAGCATCCCTGAGTCTCTGGTATTCCTTATCAGTCAGGGTCTGGGCAGGAGCAACAGTGATAGAGTCTCCTGTGTGGACTCCCATAGGATCGAAATTTTCAATTGCACAAACGATCACGACATTATCTTTTTTATCCCTCATAACTTCCAGTTCAAATTCTTTCCAGCCGATGATAGATTTCTCGATAAGAACTTTTGTGATTGGACTAATTGCAAGGCCGAGGGGAAGAAATTTATAGAAGTCCTCCCAATTTTTGATGATGTTGCCTCCTGTGCCGCCTAAAGTAAAGGAAGGACGTAGAACCACAGGAAATTTGATCCTCTTCACGATGTCTACAGCTTCCTTCATGCTGGAAGCGTAGCCTGATTCCGGAACTTCGAGTCCGATCTTTTCCATTGATTTCCGGAAAAGCATTCTGTCTTCTGCCTTTCTGATGGAGTCTGTGCTGACTCCGATAAGCTGGATTTTGTGCTTATCCAAGATTCCTTTTTCGTCAAGTTCAAGAGCTAAATTTAAAGCTTTCTGGCCACCCAGAGTGGCAAGCAGCGCATCGGGTTTTTCTCTTTGAATTATCTTTTCCAGATATTCGACTGTTAACGGTTCAAGATAGGTGCGATCTGCAAACTCAGGGTCAGTCATGATAGTGGCTGGGTTGGAATTGAGAAGGATGACTTTGTACTGTTCCTCTTTTAGAGCTTTAAGAGCCTGGGTTCCTGAGTAGTCAAATTCAGAGGCTTGACCGATGATAATAGGGCCAGAGCCGATGATCAGGATAGACTTGATGTCTTTTCTTTTTGGCACTTTATTTCCCTTTAAAATCCTCCATCATTTTAATGAAATCCTGGAAAAGATATCTTGAATCTCTTGGACCAGGAGAGCTTTCTGGATGATACTGAACTGAAAAAAGAAATTTTTCTCTTAAAGAGAATCCTTCAGCAGTCATATCATTGAGATTGAGATGAGTTAGTTTCGCCAGTCCCTTTAGAGAATCTATATCAACTGCAAATCCATGATTCTGTGAGGTTATTTCGATAGCGCCTGTTTCTAAATTTTTTACTGGATGATTTGCTCCCCGGTGGCCGAATTTAAGCTTGTAAGTTTTGCCCCCAAGGGCAAGGGCTAAAAGCTGGTGGCCGAGGCAAATTCCAAAAATGGGAATTTTCCCTATTAGGTTTTTAATATTGTCAATCGCGTAAGAGATTGGAGCAGGATCCCCGGGGCCGTTGGAGAGGAATACTCCGTCCGGTTTCATTTTCAGTATTTCCTTCCAGCTTGTTTGGGCAGGAACGATAAAAACGCTGACATTATTATAAGCCAGGTTTCTTAAGATGTTTCTTTTTATTCCATAGTCATAAGCAACAACAGAATATTTGAATCTTTTTTTTGTTGAATAGCCCTTTGGCCATGTGTAAACTGATTCATTCCATCTATAGGATTCAGAAGTTGTCACATCCTTGACTAAGTCGAGTCCTACTATGGAAGGGACTTTTTTTACTCGCTTGAGAAGAGTTTTAATGTTGTCGTTTGATGTTGAGATTAGTGAACTTTGGGCACCGCCAGTACGGATTGTTTTGGTTAATTTTCTGGTGTCTATACCCTGGATAGCAACTATTTTGTGTCGTTTTAAATATCCTGCAAGGTCCTCTTTTTTCCTCCAGTTTGAAGGAAGAGAAGCCAGCTCTTTCATGATAAAGCCTTCTACCCAGGGGTGGTTTGATTCCACATCTTCAAAATTGCAGCCGTAATTTCCGATCAAAGGATAAGTCATAGTAACTATCTGGCCTTTGTAGGATGGATCTGTAAGTATTTCCTGATAGCCAGTCATGGATGTGTTGAAGACAATTTCTCCCTCAGCATATCCTTCATAGCCGACAGATTGACCAATGAAGTATGTCCCGTTCTCTAAAACAAGGTAAGCTTTTCTCCAAACCATTTTAAATGAATAAAATATCCGGAAAATCAGTAAATAACATTTGGCTTATTTTACATATTCTCATTTTGGAATTCTACTTTTTTTTTGAATTTTACTGCTTAAAAGGAAAAAAATAAAAAAAAGTAGCCTGTCCCTTTTTCTGTGACTGGTTCCTTTTTTTTGGTATCCTATAGAAAAGAGAAAAAATGAGGCAAAAAAGAGTAGTTATTGCTATGAGCGGGGGAGTGGATTCATCGGTGGCAGCTGCTATCCTTAATGAGCAGGGTTATGAAGTTAGCGGAATAACAATGAATCTTTTCTCCTTACCTGAAAAATACTGCAGGTCAGAGAATTTGAGAAGCTGTTGTGGTTGGAAAGCCACAGAAGATTCCCACCGTGTTGCTGTCTCTCTTGGGATTTCGTTTTATATTGCTGATTTTAGAAAGAATTTCGAAAAAAAAGTAATTACTGACTTCTGCAAAGAGTACACTCGAGGGCGTACTCCCAATCCCTGCATTCGCTGCAATCAATACATTAAATTTGATTTTCTTATGCAGAAGCTCAAAGTTTTTAAAGCTGATTATTTAGCCACGGGTCACCATGCTCGGGTTGAATATGAAACTAACTCTAAACGTTATATTCTTAAAAAGGGAAAGGATAAGAAGAAAGACCAGTCCTATTTCCTCTATCCCTTAACTCAGGACCAGCTCTCCCGAACATTGATGCCAATCGGATATTTAACAAAAGACGAAGTAAGAAACAAAGCTGAGAAATTAGGTCTTCCTGTTGCTCAAAGACCTGAAAGCCAGGAGATTTGTTTTATTCCTGATAAAAATTATGCCAAATTTCTTCAGAGCAGAAGTCATGAGGCTTGTAAGCCCGGTCCTATCGTAAACCTAAAGAATGAAGTTTTAGGCCAGCACAAGGGAATAATCCACTACACAGTAGGCCAGCGGAGGGGTATGGGGATAACATCCAAACACCCGATGTATGTTCTTGCTGTGCAAAGTAAAAAAAATACCATCGTTGCTGGCACAAAAAACCAGCTCTATGAAAAAATTCTTTTGGCATCTCAGGTGAATTGGGTATCTATAGAAAAAATAAAAAAACCACAGGTTGTAAAAGCAAAAATCCGTTACAAACATAAAGAAGCAAAGGCTCTCATTACTCCTTTTGACTCAGATAAAGTGATAGTGGAATTCGAGAATTCCCAGAGGGCTATTACTCCTGGACAGTCTGTGGTTTTTTACGACGGAGATGTGGTTGTTGGTGGAGGAATCATAGATAAAGCCGGAAGGCAAACCTAAGTTTAAGCAATAAAATCCTTTCTTTTATAATTCTTTTGTTGCCTTTTTTAACCAGTCTGCTTCTGGCTTGTCTAAAAGTGGTGCTAAGGTTTTATAGACTTTTTTGTGGTAGTTGTTGAGCCAGTCGATTTCGCCTTTACTCAAGAGTTCCTTTTTAATGAGACACAGGTCGATAGGACAGAGAGTCAGATTTTCGAATTTATAAAATACAAAATCCTTTTTTGACTTTTCCTCGTCTTTCACAACAAGAGCGACATTTTCAATCCGGAGTCCATATTGGTTTTCCTTGTAATAGCCTGGTTCGATGGTTGTGGTCATACCCAGTTCTAATCCAATACCAATACATCGATAGTAAGATATAGCTTGAGGACCTTCATGTACACAGAGATAAGTACCGATGCCATGTCCGGTCCCATGACCGTAATTTAAGCCTTTCTCCCAGAGCGGCAGCCGTGCAATTGTATCGAGCTGTTTTCCTGAGGTCCCTTCAGGAAAAGAGGTGGTAAGAAGGTCAATTATGCCTTTTAACACACGGGTGAAGTTGTCTTTTTGCTCTTCTTTTGGGCTGCCGAGGTACAGAGTTCGGGTAATATCGGTTGTTCCGTCCAGATATTGCCCTCCCGAGTCAATAAGATAAGTCCCTTCTGGTTTTAATTGTATATCTGTTTCAGGGCTTGTTGCATAATGAACCACCGCGCCATGGGCACCATAGGAAGAAATTGTATTAAAGCTCAGCCCTCTAAACAGTTCATTCTGAGCTCGGAATTCAGCTGATTTTTTTGCAGCTGAAACTTCAGTCACCTCGATTTTTCCCATGGACTGCTCCAGCCAGTAGAGGAATTTGACCATAGAAGCACCATCCCTGATATGAGCTGCCCTGAATCCTGCAATCTCAGTCTTATTTTTAATTGCTTTAAACATCTTGATAGGACTTGGTTTAAAATGGAGTTTTACATTGTCTCCCAGGACATCCACAATCCATTGGTTCACACTGACCTCGTCGAGCCAGATACGGCAGCTTTGTTTTGCCAGATTTTGGAGCTCAGAGCCAAAATCTTCATAGTCAAAAATATCTACGGTTTCTCTTAGAGCTTGACTCACGGCTTCTTCTATTTTGTCTGGATTGATGAAAAGCAGAGCTTTCTCCGATGTAATAACAGCATAGGAGATAACCACTGGATTAAACTCTACATCAGAACCGCGGATATTAAACAACCAGGCGATTGAATCCAGCATTGTGACAACAAGTGTTTCGGCATTTTCTTCTGCCATTTTTTTACGCAGCCGACTCAGTTTAGCTTCAACTGGTTCGCCTGCATATTTCTCCTCATGGATTTCAATTTTTCCTTTTGGTGGCTCTGGCCTGTTTTCCCATACAGCATCCACCAGATTTTTTTTTAAACTCTTCAATTCAATGCCTTTTTCTTCCAGTTTCTTTTTTAAATCTATATAATTTTGGTGAGGAATTACCTTAGGATCGACCCCGAGAGATTCCCCTTTTTTTAATTCTCCTGAGACCCATTCATCGATACTTGGTACATCAGGTTTTCCCATCTTAAATAGAGTGAAAGCTTTTTTATCCAATTCCTGCTCGGCCTGCAGAAAGTAGCGCGAGTCGGTCCACAATCCAGCCTTTTTTTGGGTGAAAACAACATCGCCTGCAGAACCGGTGAAGCCGCTCATGAATTTTCTCCTCTGCCAGAATTCAGGAACATATTCACTCTGGTGGGGGTCAGAAGTGGGAACAAGATAGGCTTCCACTCCATAGTCTTTCATTAGTTTCCGTATGGATTTTATTTTGTTTTCCATTGTTTTTCCTTTCTTTCCAAGCTATCTTACCGAGAGTCTAATAAAATGGCCAGATTATTATAGCATGGAAAAAGAATTGTTGAATTAGTATTCAGAAGAGGAGAATAATCATCACAATACTGCATCCAGCGACTACGATTGATCCGATGAGCCCGACGATTAAAGGTTTTAATCCCACCTTCTGAAAGGAGGTGAAGACCGTGTTGAGGCCGATCCCAGCCAGCCCCAAAAGGATGAGGAATTTGCCCGCTGTGCTCAACGCTTCCACTCCAGCTTCTGAAAAGTAACCCTGAGTGTTGAGCCCGGCCATCAGGAAATAGCCAAAGAGGAACCAAGGAAATGCTTTGGCAACATTCACGTGAGTCCCTTCTCCTTTTTTATTAATCAGGATGGTCTTCGTGTACCAAACGGCAATCAAGAAGGCAATCGGGACCATGAAACAGTTTCGAACGAGTTTGACGGCAGTAGCGGTTTTTCCGGCAATGTCTGAAAAGATAAATCCGGCACCCACAACCTGAGGAGTGGAGTGGATAGCGGTGCCGGCAAACACACCGAAGTTCACATCTGTCACTCCGAGAAGTTGTGCCATTTTTGGGTAGAGAAGGATGGCTATCACTCCCCAGAGGGCGATGGTGCCGATTGCGTAGGAAGTTTCCTCCTCTTTGGCTTTAATAAGAGGTGCTGTCACAGCAATAGCCGTGCCTCCACAGATTGTCGTTCCCACAGAGAGAAGTACTGCCAGGGAAGTAGGGAGCCTGAATGCTTTGCCCAGAAAATAGATCACAAAAAAACTAACGAACATTGTTGTTAGAATAATGGCCAGCATTTTTATGCCCTGGGAACCGATTGTCTTGAAATCGAGAGAAGCGCCGATGAGTACTATTCCCAGTATGAGAATATTATCAAAAGCCTTAATACCCGGATGACAGACACTGGGCACGAAGCCGATATTTCTCAAAAGGATGCCGAACAGCACGGCCAGAAGAGCTGCCTCAATCGGGTTTTTCCCGCCGATTACAACCAGTTTGGAAAGCAGCATGGCCACTATCCCGACCGCAAGCATCAGAGCCCAACCAGGCAGGAACTCTTTTTTTATCACTCGGCTCTCCTCTTTTTGGGTAGGTTATCTTTCTCTAATTTATTTTTTTTAAAAATAGTCCAAGATTCTATAGAAAGGAGTAAGAAGTGTCAAGGAGGGGGAAGAGAAAATTGAAATATCTTCTACAAAAGATTGATTTTTAAACTATAATAGGCTTTAAAGATAAACCCATGAAATTTGGCAGCCAGTCCGAGGTCGAACCAATAAAGCATCTTTTGCTTAAACACCCTAAAGATGCATTTATAGATCAAGAAAATATTAATACTCAATGGAAAGAATTAAATTATCTGGATTGCCCGGACTATGATAAAGCACTAAAGGAATATAATGATTTTGTTGAATTGCTGAAGAAATCTGTCCCTGAAATTGACTATTTACCACAAAACGCTCAAACAGGCTTAGATTCCATCTATGTCCATGACTCTGCCATTATTACCAGTAAAGGAGCCATACTGTGCAATATGGGAAAAGAGAAGCGCTACGCAGAGTCTGAAGCTGTCGGAGATTTTTTCTTTAAAATGGGTATCCCCATTCTGGGATCTATAGTTGGTGAGGGAAGATTAGAGGGAGGTGATGTTGTTTGGTTCGATGAGCGCACTATTGCTGTGGGCCTGGGCTCCCGCACACACGAAGAAGGTATCCGGCAGTTAAAAGAACTAATAAAAGACTTTGTTGATGAATTTATAATTGTCCCCTTGCCACACTGGAAAGGGCCGGGTGATGTACTTCACTTGATGTCTTTTATCAGTCCCGTCGATAATAACTTAGCTGTAGTTTACTCCAGGCTTCTTCCTGTGTTTTTTCGTAAGTGGCTTCTACGGCGTGGAATTCAACTCCTTGAAGTCCCGGATTCTGAGTATGAGACCATGGCATGCAATATCCTTGCTGTCTCTCCTGGAAAGTGTTTTATGATATCCGGGAATCCTCAGACGAAGAAGATGCTAAAAAATAAAGGTGTTGAAATCTGGGAGTATGAAGGAGAGGAAATTTCCAGGAAAGGAGCAGGCGGCCCAACTTGCCTAACAAGGCCACTTCTCAGAGAAAGGGACTAAAGTAATTCCCAGAATATACTTTGTGCTGTACTTTCTTTTTTTCTTTATTTTTGACCAATATCTCTAATCATCTATCCATTGGCTCGCCTGATTCCACACAAGTAGAGATCCGGGCAGAATGGAAGATTAATTTCTTTAAAGTAAAATGGGGATGGCAGAGCTATCTTTTACCAATGGCCTTGAGCTTTGACTCAATAGAGGCATCTGTGTCCAGACGGTGGTCTATTCTTAGATCTATATGAATCCTTTTGGCTTTCATATTTACAAGAACTTCATGACACTTTTTTATAACTTTGAATAACGTATCCAGATCAGGGGCTTCGATTGTCGTAGACATGCCGCCTGTCTCATGTTTCAGTCCAGAGCTTTCGATAACTTTAATAACTTCTTTGACATACTTTGAGACTGATACCCCTTCACTTGTGGGAAAGATAGCAAATTCAGCAATAATCATAAGCTTAATAATTTCTTTTATTACCTACGAAGAATTCTATCAATTATTATTTAGGCAATCAAGGAGGAAAATACTCTGGATTAAATTATTGAATATGGATTTTTGCTCCCTCTTCCATCTGCTTTTTTTCTATTGTGTATAGCGCATCAAGTATGGCGATCTGAAAGCTTCCAGGAGCATCCGCTTCTGTAGCTGCTTTCTCGCCTGCAAGGCCGAAGTATGCCAGTGCAGTGGTTGTCGCTTCGACGGGATCACGATCTACAGCCAGAAAGGCTCCGATAATGACAGTTGCAGTACAACCTGTGCCTGTGACATAGCCCATCAGTTCATGTCCGTTGGAAACACGGTATATACGCTCTCCATCTGTAATCAAATCCACAGCTCCCGTAATTGCAAGGATAGTATCAAGTTCCCTGGCAAGAATGAGTGCTGCATCAACAGCTTCGTCCACTGTGTGGATAGAGTCAACACCTTTTGTTCGGGAGCCCTCGTGAGCCAGGGATAGCACCTCAGAGGCATTTCCCCGAACTACGGTGATGGAGAGTTCATCTATCAATCGCTTGGCTGAATCGGTACGAAGTTTTGTGGCTCCAGAACCCACTGGATCCATAATAATCGGAACATTTAGTTCATTGGCCCGTTTACCGGCTTTAAGCATCGAGTCTATCCAGTAGGGAGTGAGGGTCCCAATATTAAGTACCAATGCACCTGCAAAGGAAACCATCTCCTCCACCTCCTCGGGTGCATGAGCCATCACAGGAGATGCGCCGCATGCGAGTAACGCATTGGCGGTGTAATTCATAACCACAAAATTTGTGATGTTATGGACCAGGGGCTTCTTCTCCCGGAGGTTCTTCAGATTTTTTCCTGCTTTTTGTGCTAGATTTTGGTCAAACACTCTTTCCTCCTCATGTTGTAAAGTGATCCCATCCGGTTGGAGCGATTCGGCGTTGAGACCCATCGGGCAGTCGCAATTGGATATTACCAACTGTTTCAGTTATCTTTCCAACCTCTGTGAAAGGCACGTCGCTGACTGAAGCTATTACAGAACGGATTTGAGACACTTTGTCAGGAGAGCAGGTGAAAATCAGTTCATAATCATCGCTCTCCTGTAAAAACAGTTCGTATGGATCTAATTTGAGCTGTGCAGCAGTCTGACGCAGATCTTCAGAGATGGGTAATTTTTCTTGAATCAGTTCAGCCCCCACACCACTTTCCTTACAGATGTGTCCCAGATCTCCCAGAAATCCATCGCTCGTGTCAATCATTGCTGTCGCATACCCTGAATGGGCAATCGCCTGTCCCTCTTTTGCACGGTGTGAAGGTGTGATATAGGCACGTGCGAGTGGATGTCCTCGTAAATCCTCGGTTGATTGGGAACGCAACAGTAGTTGTAGGCCGGCAGCGGCTTGTCCTGGATTTCCTGTGACGAGAATTGTGTCCCCAACTTTGGCGGTCGAACGGAGCATGAGCTCACCTTTTTTTACCTCACCAATTAAAGTGACGTCAGTGAAAATGATGTTATCCATCTTGGTAATATTGCCACCGATAATAGAAGCTTTAAACGGATTGAGTTCCATGACGAATCCACGGTACATGGCTTCAACATCTGCAACGAGCATGTCTGCTTTTAATCCTAACGACACGAGAGCGTACAGAGGTTGACCACCCATGGCGCCAATATCACTGATATTTACTATCATAGCACGTCGGCCCAAATCTAAAGGAGTAATGTGATCAGGCAGGAAATGACGTCCTTCTACTAGACAATCACATGTAACCAACATGTCGTATCCTGAGCGAGCTTGGAAAGACGCTGTATCGTCTCCAATTCCCAGTATCATTCCGGGAGCCTGAACGCCTTCCTGTTGGAGGAATTTTTGAATCCGGCTAATTAATCCGAATTCTCCAATTTCAGCCACAGTTTCAGACATGCTTCCCTCTCTTCGAGCCCACAAACAAAGATTTGTAAAGTGCCCGAGTCGCTTGTTCAGGATTCTCCTGGCAGCAGACGGCTGATATCACAGCAATACCGTGTGAGCCTGCTTGTATCACCTCAGGTGTATTTTCAACACTGACGCCTCCGATAGCAATAATTGGCAGTGGAATAGTATCAACAACCTGTCTTAAGAGGTCAATTCCAGTGACAGGGCCAGCGTCGTCTTTGGATGCTGTCGGAAAAACGGGCCCAAATCCGATATAGTCTGCTCCCTCTGTGAGGCATTTCCGGGCTTCCTCAAGAGTTACTGCGGACCCGCCCAAAATTCTGTCTTTACCCAGTAAATTACGTGCTAGAGGCAGGGGAAAATCATCCTGCCCCAGATGAACGCCATCAGCGTCTGAGGCAATCGCAACGTCCACTCGATCGTTTATAATGAATGCCACACCAGAGTCTGTACATATTTGTTTTATCTGTTGGGCTATCTTGATCATCTCTCGTGTAGATCCAATCTTCTGGCGGAACTGGATGGTGTCCGCCCCTCCTTGGATTGCCAATCTTGTGAGTTCCACATGCGAGAAACGGGATTGCAACACAGTATCTGTGAGTATATGCAATTGACCTATCTGCTTCATTATTTTTCTCTTTAAACTCCGACTTAAAACTTATAGCACAGGAGAAATTTGCTGTCAAAAGCTCGAGAAGATAGTAGAAGAGTAATTCATTTTAAACTTTTTATTAAAAACTTCATTCCTCTTAAACTATCTTTTGATATTCCAGAGGGTGAATGGTACAAGGTCCTTTTGTAGGAATTGAGATTGGGTGGCTTTAGTATAAAGCCAAAAAAGGGATTAGCTATATATTTTAATAATATAAATAAAAAACCTATTTTTTTCCTGGGACGGGATGCTTTATTTTTTCCCAGGAAGTCTTAAAATCAAAGGATTTTTCTTGAGAATCTTTATGACAGGTCAAGCAGAGCTTTTTTATAGCCTCGGAAGAGTCATGGATAATTAGACCGTTTTTTACTGCCGCTTCTCTGTTTTCCATGATGCTTAATTTTTTATAAGAACTGCCGGGGCCATGACAGAATTCACAAGTTACTCCTTCTTTTGTAATATTGGAGGCTTTTTTAAAAAGAGGAGAGTGGCATTTTAAACATTCTGGATTCTCAGTCGGTTTAGTTCCCATCCCCGCTGCTTTAGCTACTTCTTGAGCTTTTTCTGAAGTTAAGGCTTTAAAGGACTTGGAGTGTTTACTTTCTTCCCAAATAATGAATTGTTTTCCTAATTTTTCGGCTCTATGGCAAACTTTGCATTTGTTTGGACCTACATAAGTAAATTCTTGACTGGATAGAGTGATTAGAAATACGAAGGTTATTAGAGTTATTAGTACTAACAGGACTTTTTTCATCAAATTCTCCTTTTTTAGGGATGTTCCTTCACAAGACGATTCCGCTGATTTTATAACCATTTTGTAGTTTTTGTTTTACTTTGATAATTCTCATTAGTTACTTCTTTTTGTCTTTTTGATTTTATCTAAGTACCGTATTTAAATAAGCCTGAAGAATATCATGACAATTTTAACCATAGCTGTGGAGGCCGGCAAGTAAATAATTCACTCCAAAATATGTAAATAGGGCAGCAAGAAATCCGATTGCAGCAATGTATGCGGAGAGACGCCCTTTCCAGCCCATAACGATCCGAGTATGAAGATAAAGAGCAAAGACGAACCAGGTTATAAGGCTCCAAGTCTCTTTAGGGTCCCAGCTCCAGTAGCGCCCCCAAGCTTTATAGGCCCAGATCATGCCAAAAATAAGTCCGCCCAGAGTAAAGAGGGGAAATCCAATAGCGATACATCTGTAGCTGATTGAATCGAGTTTTTCTGATGAAGGACTGGATTTCACTACTTTATTCTTTTTCTCTCTTAAGTCCGCCCTTAGATACATAATACTAGTAATAAATGCCATAGCGAAAAAGGCTTCACCAAGGAGAGTAACCGATACATGCAGCCAGAGCCAGTAACTCTGAAGTGCTGGGACAAGGGGAGTTGCTTCTTTAGGCATTAATGGAGAAGAAGCTAAGGCCATTAAAGCGATGACAATCAGAATAAAGTATGGCCCTGCTTTTAGTATTTTGTACTTAGCCTCTATAATGATATAGGCAAGAATAGAAGCCCAGGAAAGAAAGGAGAGGGATTCGTACATATTGGTAAAAGGAGCATGGCCGCATTCAATGGTTCTTAAAATAAGAGCAATTGTATGAAAAAGAAGACCAACAAAAGCGAATTTGAATCCTATTCCAGCTGTATTTTCTTTTTTTGAGAAAAGGAAAGAAAAATATAGAATAGCTGAAATGACATAAAGAATAAAAGCAATTTGGAATAAAATCGATTCATTCAATTTAATCTCCTCAGGTTTGCTGCGATTTTCTTAAACTCAACCTGGAAGGCGTCCTTGTTTTTTGAAGCCACACCTCCTGCAGTGATCTCTGTCTTACCAAACATTTCTTCCAGAATAACTTTAATCTCCCTGCTCGACCAGTAAAAAGCCAAGAAGAGGCCCAGCATCAATAAAGCGCATCCGGCCCAAATAAAGTTGGCACCCGGATCCTTTCTTACTTGAATAACTGAAAACTGGTCAGTTTTAAAATCCTTGAGTTCAAAGGAAAAATCAGTTTCTTTATTGGAATGAATACGGGAATAGTCAGGAAATCTGGCGAATATCCAGCCAGATAAAATTTTTTCATCTGCCTGCCATCCTTCTATAAAAGCTGCGGGATTATTAGGCTGAAGAGAGCGAGTTGTGATTTCATTTCTTTCGTTTATTACAAAATCAGGGAAAAAATAGAGGACAGCAATCTGGGTGTTTTCATATTCGAGCCTAACTTTTTCCCCGACTTTTAATTTAATTTTCCTTAAGAAGGATGGGTTCTTACTTTTTTTTATCCAGATTTCAACAGATGGGTTTGTCCAGTCCCACTCAACACTAGATTGATAAAAAACAAACCCTTTATAAGAGAGAGGATGGTTTACTTCAATGACTCTGCTCAGAACCGATTTATCTTTTTTTAGGATAGTGAGGGTGCTTTTCCAGTCTTTGACGCTGCTGTTGGGGTAGTATTCTGTTTCAAACTTATCAAGCCTGAGCTTAATTCCAGCCTCAGGGATATCAAGAACTTCTCCTTCTGAAAAAGTTAAGTTTTTCTTAAATCCTCCAAGTCCACTGATAATTCCTCCAACAAGAATAATAATGATGCCGAGGTGAACAACATCAGCGCCAAACCAGCCCAGAATTTTTTTCCTGGCAAGGAGGAAGGCTTTTTTTTCTTTTTCTGTTTCTTTGATGCGATAATGCCTTGAGGAGAGTTCCCTTTTTAGCTCTTTTTTTGTTGTGTCCAGACTTTTATTTATCTTGAGTTTTGTCATGATTTTTAAGGCAACGAGCTCTTTTGTTTTAATAATAAGCCTGGGCCGAAAAACTTTTTTAAATTTTGGGGAAAGACGATTTAAAGTACAAATTATAATGTTCAGAGCAAGAAGGCAAAGCAGCACGATAAACCACAAGGATTGATAAAGTTTTGTAAGCTGGAGCCCGATTAATACATTTGCAAGCTGGCCGAAGCGAGCAACATACTCATCAGGACTTCTTTGCTGAGGAATAAAAGTGCCGAGGCCGGAGGAGAGAGCAAAAAAAATCAGAAGAACAATGGTCAATTTAACAGAAGTAAAAAGATTAAAAATAGATTTCATTTGAATTAATTCTGTCAGTTTTTAATAAACAAGGCAAGACAAAAGCAGTGAGATCCAACAAGGCAGTTGCTATCCATGCCTTGGAATTATAGTGATCTTCTTGGATTGTAAAAAAAGAGGGAGTAAGCTAACGGCTTCGGGACTTCTTTTTTGCTTTGGCCTTAGTTTTCTTTTTGTTAGTAAGCTCAACAAGATCCTGGAGAGTTAAACTTCCGAAATAATCTTTTAAAAGTTTACTGGCTTCTTTCCAGATATCGTATGTTGCACAGATGGGGATACGGTGGCAGTAATCGCTGTCATCGACACAATCAACCAGACAGCATGCTCCTTCTAAAGTATGAAGGATTTCACTTAGTCTGATTTCAGAAGGTTTTCGTGCTAAGGTATAACCACCTCCTGCTCCTCGGGTACTCTTAACAAGTTTATTAATCTTAAGGGGAATGATTATTTGTTCCAGGTACCGAATAGATATTTCTTCATCATCAGATACATTTTTAAGTATGATTGCTTCATTCCCATTATTATAGTGATGCGCAAGATTTACCATCAGGCGCGTCCCATATCTTCCTTTTGTGGAAAGTTTTATCATAACTTCCTCCTTTTATTAAAATAATAAAAGACCTGAGACTTAATATTTACTCCTTACCCATTTTATTCTATCATAAATATATAGAAATTATAAGATTTATGCAAGAACTAATTTTATGATATTTTAATTATTCTTTACGTCTTTGCACTAATTTTGATAAAATTCTTTAAGATGAAAAAAGTAGCTTGGATCGTTTTTTTCCTTTTCTTCTTAGGAGGATTAAGCTTAATGGGCAAAAATTCAAAAGATAAAAAAATCACTCTGGGAGGACTATTGCCGCAGGAGATACAAGGCTGGAAAGCAGAAGAAAAAGATGAGATCTATGACCCGCAGACTATTTTTGATTATATTAACGGTGCAGGAGAGATCTACCGCTCTTATAATTTTAAACTGCTTCTGGCGAGGCGTTTTATAAAAGAAGGCCAGCCTAACATTGTTGCAGATTTGTTTGATATGGCGTCCTCCATGGATGCCTTTGGAGTTTTTACACACGATCTTGAAGGAGAAGATGCAGGAATCGGGCAGGGTTCAACTTATAAAGGAGGGCTTCTTTCTTTCTGGAAAGATCATTTTTTTGTATCTCTTTATGTTGAAGAGGAGACAGAGGATACAAAAAATGCTTTGTTGGCTTTAGGGCGAGAGGTGTCTTCTTCTATCAAAAAAGAAGGGGAGAAACCTGACATTGTTTCTCTTCTACCCCTTGAGGATCTTTCTGAGAAAGATGTTCATTATTTTCACAATCATTTGATTCTAAACTATCACTATTATGTCTCTGATGAGAATATTCTTTTTCTGGACCAGAAAACAGAAGCTGCTCTTGGGATTTATGAGGCAAAAGATGATAAACATTACCTTCTTCTGGTTCGTTATCCCGAAATAAAGAAGGCTTCCCATGCCTATGAAAGTTTTACTAAGATATATATGCCGGAGGCAAGGAAATCAGGTATTGTACAGACTGAGGATTTGAAGTGGACCGCTGCAAGAGTTAAAAAAAATATTCTTATTATCGTTTTTGGTGCTTCTTCAGATTCTTATGCAAAAGATATTTTAGAAAAAGTCAGCAAGAAAATTAGCCAGATATAATCGAGAGTTATTTAGAAAACAAAATAAATGTCTTTTAATGAATAATGAAGGAGAAACGTATGAAGAAAAAAGTTATCACCCGGCGTGATTTTATTCGGGTTGCAGCTATGACTCCCTTTGCGGGAGCTTTTGCTTATAGTATAAAAGCCCCGGGAGAAAAGGTAGCTGCCAGAAAAACCAAGGTTGTTCTGGTCAGAGATAAGAATGCCTTGATATCTTTTAAAAAACCAGACCCTGATATTGTCCAGAATATGCTTGACGATGCTGTTTCTACGTTATTAGGAGAAAAAGACATTGTAAAAGCCTGGAAAAAGCTTGTAAAACCCTCTGATATAGTTGGTATCAAGAATAATGTCTGGGGCCCTATTCCAACGACAAAAGAAGTTGAACAAGCTTTGAAGAGAAGAATTATGGATGCCGGTGTCCCTGAGGAGAAGATAAGTATTAATGACAGGGGTGTGCGTAAGGATCCGATATTTCAAAATGCTACTGTGCTTATAAATGCACGGCCGGCTCGAACCCACCACTGGTCTGGCATGGGCGGATGTTTAAAAAATCCTATCATGTTTGTCCCCAGGCCTTATGATTATCATGGTGATTCTTGTGCAGATTTAGCAACAATTTGGAAAGAGTATAATCTTATAAAAAGGACAAAGCTGAATATCCTTGTGATGCTTTACCCTCTCTTCCATGGTATTGGTCCCCATCATTACAGCGATAAGTATGTCTGGGAATATAAGGGAATTCTAGCCAGCCAAGATCCAGTGGCTGTGGATGCCATAGGTGTTCAGATTTTACAGGCCCAGCGCCGCCAGTTTTTCGGTGAAGATCGGCCTTTGCAGCCTCCTGCTAAACATGTCTTTCTTGCTGATACACGGCATAATCTTGGAGTGAGCGATCCTGACAAGATAGAGCTTATAAAGCTGGGCTGGAAGGAAGGAATATTAATTTAGTATAAAAAAAGCAAAATAGCTAATTTTTGTCCCTCGGTCCAAAAATTTTAGTTCCGATCCTAACGATATTTGCACCTTCTTCTATAGCTACCTGGTAAGAGTTTGTCATTCCCATAGAAAGATATTTCATATCTACTCCAGGAAGATTTAGGGATTTTATCCAGTCAAATATTTTTTTTGTTTCAATGAAGTAAGGTCTGGCATTTTCCGGGTCGCCAAACATAGGACCCATTGTCATGAAGCCTTCAATTTTTATATTTTTTAGGTCCATTATTTCCTTGATAAGGTTTTCCGCATCTTCAGGGAAGATGCCGAATTTTTGTTTTTCTCTGCCGCTGTTTATTTCTAAAAGAACAGGCATTATTTTGTTGCGCTGGCCGCATCTTTTATCAATTTCCCTGGCGAGCCCTATGGAATCAACTGTCTCAATCATGTCGAATATATCCACTGCCTTTTTAACTTTGTTTTTCTGGAGATGGCCTATGAAGTGCCATCTGACTTTATGGCCGACAACATTGAAGGCGGCAAGAGCTTCCTGGACATAATTTTCTCCGATAATTTGGATACCTGCTTGAGTAGCCCGTAGGATCTCTTCAGGTGACCTGGTTTTTGCTGCAGCCATAAGTTCGACTCCTGCCGGTAATTCCTTAAGAATTCTTTTTGTGTTTTCTTCGATCATTACCGGAGTCCTATATATTTCAGCTAATTAAAACCTTAATCAAACACCAGGAAAATTGCAAGGACATGGTTTAAATAACTTTTTTGCCGTGATGAAGGATAGATCAATCACATTATAAGTGTATTTGGGAATGCCTGAGCTTCCGTTCAGATTTTTAACGCCATTCCTTCATCGCTCTTTTCGACACCTGCGTAACTCGCTGTGCTCAAACATACTCGGTGTCCGGCTACGCCGGATTCCCTCAAAAATCGATTCAGGAAGGCTAAATCTTCAAAGTCGCTTCATCCATCCACAAATACACTTACTAATCCATCACGGGAAAAAAGATGCTTCCAGACATGGATTATAAAAACCGAAAATTAAAATGGAATACAGGCTCTTGAAGGTATTATCTACCTTTTTTCCATGGACAAAGCTACCTGTTTTTTTCTCTTGTTTCTAATCTGGCGAGTCTTTTGGGCCTGTGTTATAATGAGCTTCCTTAAGAAGATTATTCTGAAAGGATACAGTTCATGGCTGATAGGAAAAAACTGGAAGAAAAATTCCTTAAACACAATTTTTCAGACTTCAAGTGGATAAGTCCCCAAAAAATTGTGACCGGCCGCTGGGTACGGATGAAATGTATGTTTGGATGCGATGAATACGGAAAAACTGCTTCCTGCCCTCCAAATGTGCCATCGGTTACTGAATGCCAGGAATTTTTTAAGGAATATAAGGAGGTCGTAGTCTTTCATTTTGAAAAAAAAGAAAATAAGCCTGAAGACCGCTTTGCCTGGACGAGAAAGGTCAACCTGAAGCTTTTAAAGCTGGAGCGTGAGATTTTTTTATCCGGATATGAGAAAGCTTTCCTTCTGTTTTTGGACAGCTGCAATATTTGTGAAAAATGCCCGGGAGAGAAGGAAAAGTGTAAGGAACCAAAATTGGCGCGCCCAACTCCAGAGGCAATGTGTGTTGATGTATACGCTACTGTAAGACAGGCTGATTATCCGATTCATGTTTTATCTGATTATTCGCAGAAGATGAATCGTTATGCTTTTTTGCTAATAGAATAGGAGAAAAAATTAGGTATTGTTAAAGTTAGAAAAAGATTGGGAGCCGTTCTTTTTTTGAATTAAAAAGTAAACCGCCCCCATAAAATCCCTTAAAAAAGTACAATCTAGCAATATGGACATCAGAGAAAAACTTGAGAAAAGAGAAAAACAGACCTTATCACCCAAAGCGTGTTTAAGCTCGCAGACAAGTGGAAGGGAGAGAACGGAAGCTCCTCATCCCTTAAGGACCGCTTTCCAGAGAGATAGGGACCGGATTATCCACTGCAAATCCTTCCGGAGATTAAAGCATAAAACCCAGGTTTTTCTTGCACCTTTTGGTGACCATTACAGGACTCGGTTAACGCACACGTTAGAGGTTTCTCAGATTGCTCGAACCATCACAAAAGCTCTTCAGTTGAATGATGATTTGACCGAAGCCATTGCTTTGGGCCATGACCTCGGGCATACTCCATTTGGCCATGCAGGGGAAGAGACTCTGGCAAAGCTTTTACCTGGTGGTTTCAGCCATTATGAACAGAGCCTTCGTGTGGTTGATCAACTCGAGTATGAGGGGAAGGGATTGAACCTGACATTTGAAGTTAAAGACGGCATTATTAAGCATTCAAAGGGGCGGGGAGAAATCCTTGATAATGAAAAGGAGAATATGCCCTTGACTCTTGAAGGTCAGGTAGTCAGAGTCTCGGATATCATAGCCTACGTAAACCATGACATTGATGATGCTGTTAGGGCTGATGTTATAAAAGAAAAAAATATCCCTTCACATCTGATTCAGATTTTAGGCGAATGGCATGCTTCACGAATCGATAAGATGGTAGAGGATGTTGTTGAGGCTAGTTTAAAGTCAGACCTTGAGAAAATAGCAATGAGTAAAAAGATAAAAAAAGCTGTTATGGAACTGCGTGATTTTTTATATGAAAAAGTTTACTTTAATCCTCAATCCAGAGATGAGCTTAAAAAAACAGAGAAAATTATTACAGACCTCTATGAATATATCCTGGGAAGTCCCGATGACTATATAAAACCCTATCCCATGGGAGATTCTGTTGAGAAGAGGGTAGGAGATTTTATTGCTGGAATGACCGACCGCTATGCTTTGAGCTTGTATGAGAAGCTCTTTTATCCACGTTCCTGGCCCGGCCTGTAGAGGCAGGGACAGGCTATTTTTTCAACAGGATTTCCTCAAAGAATTTTAAGGCTTTTTCCCCGCCTACTTGCCCCAACCAGAAAATGGCGTTTTTTCTGACCGATGGATTTTTATTTGACTTGGCAATGTCTATCAGCATAGGGACCGATTTATCCTCGGGTAGCTGGCTTATGGCAAAAACTGCAGATTTTTTTATATCAACATCTTCTGATTCTTCCACAACTTCCTTTAATGCCCTGAGACTTTCTTTTGAGGCCTTTTGGCCCAGCCAGAAAATGGCGTTTTTCCTTACTTTCTGACTGAGGTCAGTCTTTGCAATTTTGATCAATTCAACCACAGCTTCTTTCTGATCGCTGAGCTGAATGGCAAACACGACCTGCTTTTTGAGTTCAGTGTTTTCTTCTTTATTGTAGATTTCTTTGAGGTATTTGAGGCTTTTTGTGTTTTTGTGACCTCCCAGCCAGAAAATTGCGTTTTTCCTCACTTCTTTTCTGTAATCTCCAAGAGCTACCTGGCGCAGGAAATCACAAACTTTTGGAGAATCGTGGGAGCTAAAAACAAAAACTAGTGTTTTTTGAAGGTCAGAGCCTCCTGAATTGAACTTTTCTTCGAGAAACCGCAGGCTTTCGTTATTATCAGCTTCACCAAGCCAATAAATCGGTACTTCTTGAAATTCAAAGGTCTGGTCTAGATCAATTATTCGGGCATCAAGAATTTTTGCTTTATTCTTTGAAATCCTGTGAAGGAAGAGGATGCCTGCTGGCTCGCTTCCATCTTCTGTGCTAAAAGATTCGCCTTTATTTTTTCTCCATTTTGAAACTTTCCGTAGCTTAATTTCGTCATTTTTTACTGTTGCTCTATACGGTTCCTCTGAGGAGAATTTTTCTCCCATTTGAACTCCAAACCTGCTTAAAAATATATAGCCTGTAAAATAGGTGTCTCCGCTTTTTGACTTTTTAAATTCTTTCTCAGCCTGTGCAAACTTTTGAGCGAGAGAGAGATTTGATTTATCCAGGAGATGGACTTTTCCCTTTAAAAAATCCGGTGCTTTTTCTCCAAGAAGGGGAGAAACAAATAAGATAAAAAGGATGGCCGCAATGATTGCTCCAATGTTATTTTTTGTTTGCTTCATTTTTTACCTGCCTTATTTATCAATAATTTCCTTGAGGAATTTCATGGCTTTTTCATTTTTAGACTGACCTAACCAGAATATAAGTTGTTTTTTCAATTTCAAATTTTCTTCTTTCCTGGCTATTTCGATTAATTTTTCAATCGCTTTATCGCTTTTGTTTTGTCCCATAGAAAAAATTATTTTTCCTTTGAGATTGACGTCGTCTGTTTTTAGGTACATATCTGAAAGAACCTCGATCATCTCGTCACTTTTTACATCCCCCAGCACGAGGATGGCTCTTTCTCTTGCCTTCATATCCTTGTCATTTTTTACTATATCCAAAAGTTTTTTTCTGGCTTTTTCACTCTTGCTTTGTCCAATAACAAATATCAACCGGTTCTTGAGTTTGGGATCAGAAATACTGTCATAGAGATCAACAACTTTATCCTTTGTTTCTCTATCTCCTCTTACACTGATCATGGTGATGGCTCTTTCTCTTGCGTCTGGGTTTTTGTCGTTTTTAGCGATATCGAGTAGCTTATCCAGAGCCTTTTTACTTTTATTTTGTCCGATAACAATTATCAAGCGGTCCTTAAGCTTTGGATCAGAAATACTGTCATATAGGTCGACAATTTTATTTTTTGTCTCTTTATCTCCTCTTACACTGATCATAGTAATGGCTCTTTCTCTTGCCTCTTGGTCCTTGTCGTTTTTAGCGATATCGAGTAGCTTATCCAGGGCTTTTTTACTCTTGTTCATTGAGATGGATATAATTATCCTGTGTTTTAGTTTTAAAGCGAGGTTTACGTTGTAGGCATCAAGAAGAGCATCAAGCCCTTCTTCTCTCATCCCTAGATAAGTAATGGCCCTTTCCTTAACTCTGTCATCCGGGTCTCGAGTTGCAAGCTTGATTAAAATCGGGATTACATCTGGATGTTTAGACTGACAGAGTACAAAGAGAGCCCTTTCTCTGAGTTTCGGATTTTTATCTTCATTGACAATTTTTACCAGAATTGGAAAAGCCTCTTCCTGGTCCATACTCAAAAGTGCATTCAAGGCAACCAGTTTTAGTTCGAGTTCAGGATCAGTCTCTTTTTTTGAGTGCAGGTCTTCTAATCCTTCCACTCCTTCCACCTCTTCTAATCCCTTAAGGCTTTCGTTTATGTATCTTTTGTACTCGCTCAATCCCTTTTTATACAGTTCTTTTGCCAGTTCGATCCGGAGAACTTTGGCGTCATCTACCCAGGAACTTAGAGTATATTGATTGATCAAATAATTAAGCTTTTCTAAGGCTTCTTGTTTTATCTCAAGCTGTTTTTCCACGTTTTCCAGATTGGCGCTGAGTTTGTACATGCTGTAGCCTAACCAGTAAAGAGAATCATCCAGATAGCCACTTTTTTGATAATTTTCGACCAAACTTTTTAAGGCTTCAACTGCTTTCTCCCAGTCTTTTTGATAGATCATTTTTTTTGCATTTACAAGGAGTACGCGGGCCTTTTCATTTTCTTTTTTTTTTTCCTGTTCTTTTTCTTGGGCAAAAAGGAAAAAACTGAAGATCAGGCACAAGGCTAAAAATACCGAGATAGATTTGATGTATTTCATTTTAAAACCTCCTTATATTTTTTGTAAGATTTCCATTTTAAAAAGAATCTCTCTTTCGTGGATAAGCTCTTTAATCAAAGAAGGTGTCTGTATATCCCCTCTTTTAAGATTAGAAACTTCCCTTAAAACAATATCCAGATCTTCCATAAAAGGTACGAGTGAGGGATTTGTCTTGGTAATTATATCTTTTAAGAGAAAGTTCTGGATAAGGAGATTGTTGACGACTTCCTTATCCAGAACTATTGTGGTTTCTTCTCCATTGGATGAAGTGTAATTGGCATACTCAATTAATATCGGTTTGATTTCTTCAAAGTATTCTTTTAATGCGAGGTCCATAGAGTTCTGAGATATAACTGGCTGAAGCGAAGATTCCTGTGCCGGGAAAAATAGATATCTTCCGAAAATCGCTCCCAGAACAAAAACGATCAACAGAATTGCTGCAGCGTATACCCATTGTGGAGAAAGAAAAGGGCTCCTTTGTCTGTGGGGTTTTTCGGGAATATGAGTGTCTATTCCCTGCCAGCATTTTTTCCAGTCTGCCTCAGGTTCTTCTTCTTTGGCATCATCAAGTGCTTTAAAAACTTTTTTTGTGTATAAAAAATCCTGAGAACATTCGGTACATTTTTTGATATGATTCTCTAATTCTGCTCCTTCTTTTTCATTAAGCTCTCCGTAAAGATGGAGAATGATTTTTTCTTTAAATTTTTTACATTTCATAGCTTTTCTCCAGAATCAGACCTTTTAGATGCTCTTTTAAAGAAGAAACAGCACGAAATAGTTGTTTTTTAACACTTCCTTCCGTGCAGTTCAGATATTCTGCGATTTCTTTGGTGTTCAGTTCCTGGTAGTGTCTGAGGATGAAAACCATTCTCTGTTGGCCCGATAATTTATTTAGACTTTGGCTGATTTTCTCCCGGATTTCTTTCTGGCCTCTGCTTTCTTCAGGGTCTGAAGTTTTATTATTGCAAGATATGTTATCTAAGTTATTTACGCCCGAATTTTTCTCTTTTTTTATTTTATTCCGTCTTAGATAGTCAATGCTGCAGTTGATGCCGATGCGGTAGAGCCAGGGAGAAAAACTCATTCCGTCTTGTATGTTAAATCTATGTAAAGAACGATATACCTTTACAAATGTCTCCTGGAGTATATCCTCGGCATCTTCGGCGTTTTTTACATACTGGTAGGCAAGAGAAAAAATTTTTTTCTTGTTTTCTTCAAACAAGGTCTTCAGTGCCTCCTTGTTTCCTTCCTGGGCTAATTTGATTGCAGCTATCTCATTCATACTTCTTCTTTATATATAACAAAACGTTTCCTATTGCATTTTAGTTGACAAAAAATGGGGCAAAAATTGGCAAGAAAATAGGGATAGTCCTTACAAAAAGTTGGGGATAGTCCTAGTTTTTTTTCGTTTTTCTAACGTTGCGAGCTTTTTTATTCATACCTCAACGAGTCTACTGGATTTGCCAGGGCAGCCTTTATGGACTGATAACTTACTGTAACTAAGGCAATAAGCAGTGCTACCACACCGGACAGTATAAATGACCACAAAACGATATTTGTTGCGTAAGCATAACTTTGCAGCCATTTTTTTATAGCAAAATAACCCACCGGCCAGGCAATAATATTGGCTACAATCACCCATTTTGTAAACTCTTTGGAAAGAAGCAGAATAATATTTGATACAGAGGCCCCCAGTACTTTCCTGATACCTATCTCTTTGGTGCGCCGTTCTGCCATAAAAGAGGCTAATCCGAGCAGTCCAAGACAGGAAATAAGTATTGCAAGGCCAGAGAAATATTTAAAGAGAGTCCCAATTCGCTGTTCGGACCTGTACAAACGATCCAGGGCCTCATCGAGAAAGCGATAATTGAATGGGTAACCTGGAGCAAATTTTTTCCAGATGTTTTCTATATAACCTATGGTCTTTGGGATATTTTCTGATTTGAGCTTGGCAAACAGAATCCAGCTGCTTTCAGTGTCGTAAATGAGTATCAAAGGATCAATTTTTTGACGAAGCGACCTGAAATGGTAATTTTTAACAACACCTATGATTTTAAAATTGTCTTCTCCTAATGATAGCCGCTTCCCAATAGGTGATTCCATACCCATGGCTTTGACCGCTTCTTCATTGACTATAATTGATTCTGTTGCATCTGTTGAAAACTCTTTTGAGTAGCTCCTGCCTTCAATTACCTCCATGCCGAATGTTTTAAAATAGTCTAGATTGATAAAAACCGCCCGCATTAAGGTTTCTTCATCCGGATTTTGGCCCTCCCAGCGCCATAAACTGTTTGAAAAAGAATATCCATATGTAGGAACGTTTGAACTGGCAGTTACTCTCACAATATTTGGATTTTGCAGTAATTCATTTTTCACAGATTCAAAATTAGCCTGCATTTCTCTGCGCATTCCCATATAAATCATGTGCTCCTTGTCATAACCCAGTTTTCTGTTTTGCATATAAGTGAGCTGGTTATAAACTCCAGTTGTACATATGATTAATAGAATTGTGAGGGAAAACTGGAAAACCACCAGGATTTTTCGAAATAATGAACCTTTTGAGCCGGAAAACGAAGACCCCTTTAATACTCTTACGGGATGAAAAGATGAGAGGAAAAGAGCTGGATAGCTGCCGGAGATTATCCCGGTAATTAACGCAATGCCTAATAATCCCAGTAAAACCAGAAGATTTCCTGTTATATTCATTGACAATTCTTTTGCGGAGAGATTATTAAAAACTGGAAGCAAGAGCCACACCATAATCAATGCAAAGATTTGTGCAATAAAAGCAAGCAGGATCGATTCGCCATAAAATTGCTTGATAATATCTGTTTTATATGCACCGACAACTTTCCTTATGCCCACTTCTCTAGCGCGATTGCCGGAACGGGCTGTAGCCAGGTTCATAAAATTGATGCAGGCTATAAGCAAAATAAAAAATGCAATAATGGAAAAAATGGTAACATATGTTATATCACCGTGGGCTGAGTCGAACTCATAGTTTGAATGGAGATGAATCCGGGTGAGAGGCTGAAGATTCAACCTGGCATCTTTTTCGATGGTGGGCTTTTCATATAAATAACCGGATATCTTTTGGATAACTTCCTGAGCAGGAACTCCTTTTGGTAGCTGAACATAAGTGCGAAATTGACTATTACCCCATCTATCGACAGTATAATTCAGTTCCCTTCCAAATATAAAAGGTATGAGGAAATCGAACTGTAAATGTGAATTACGAGGAACTTTTTTTAAAACACCGGTTACTTGAAAATCCCATTGATTATCCGCTTTGATGGTTTTTCCAATGGGGTCTTCATCCCCAAAATATTTCTTTGCCATCTCTTCCGTCATAACCATGGAGAATGGATCAGAAAGAGCAGTGGAAGGATCACCTTTGACAAGGGGAAATGTGAACATTTCGAATATAGAGCAGTCAGCCATGCCGACGTCTTCGTCAAAATTTTTCTTTTTATATGTCAGCCGGAGTCCACGCCCTGTAATGCGTGTGGCATTGATGATTTCAGGGAAGTTTTCCTTTAGTGAGGGGCCAAGCGGGCCCTGTGTGATTGTCCAGGTAGTGCTGTGGTCGGTAAAATTGATGTCCTGTATGACCCGGTAAATATCATCAGCGTTTTCATGGAAGCGGTCGTAGCTCAACTCATCCTGAACCCACAAGAGTATTAAGATACAGCAGGCCATTCCTATAGCCAGGCCTACTATGTTGATGAATGAATATCCTTTATGTCTTTTGATGTTTCTTAAAGCAATTTTCAGGTAGTTTTTTAGCACTTATGTACCCCTATATGTATAATTTTGATTGATAATAGCATCGATTTAGCTATATACAAAGACAAATTCAATTAGAAAGAGGACAAGTCCTTATATAGTTTATATGTGTAAGACGTTTTATGGTGTAAAAAGGTTGACTATTTATCTTTTATTCTTTACGACAAAAGAAATTTGCCTTATGATTATGGAGGAGATTTTGTGATGAAAGTAATCAGCGATTCCTTAAGCTTTTCAACGCGCGGATTTAACGACATGAAGGATCTTACTGGAGACGTCTCCAAAAAGCTCTCTGGGAGTGGGCTTCAAAACGGTATTGTCAATCTCTTTGTCCCCGGGTCCACCGGTGGTTTTACGACTATCGAGTATGAATCCGGCCTGGTCAAAGACTTCTCTGAGTTCATGGAAAAGGTAATCCCCAGTAATGTCACCTATAATCATGATGCTAGATGGGGAGACGGAAACGGTTTTTCCCACGTCCGGGCATCACTCCTGGGGCCTTCCCTGACTGTCCCTTTTTCCAACGGAGCGCTGAATCTTGGAACATGGCAGCAGATTGTCTTTCTCGATTTCGATAACCGCTCCCGCTCCCGCACAATCCTTCTTCAGTTTATGGGAGAATGAGCATTAAATCAGAAAAGCTAATAAGGTAAGTTAAAAACAGAGAATAATAGTATTAAACAAATAAATTAATAAATGGTCCAAAATCTAATCTAGCTTAATTTAAAAATGGCGGACATAAAAGACAAACTCAAACAACTGAAAAAAGAAAGAGAAGCTCGCTCTAAATCGCAGCAGATCAAGGGGACCTGGGAAGAAATCAACAAAGAAGAAGAGCTCTCAGTGAAAGAGAAGCTACAGCGCCTCATTGACCTCACCGGGGAAGAAAAAAAATCCAAGCCACAAACTCCGCCTTTTGAGCCTCTTGAAAGGGAACCCATCAAGTTTTTAGAAAATCCCTATCCTCTTGATGTAAGATACGGAAAAATTACTATTTCTGCGGGCTTAGATATAAAAGGGGACATTCTTTCCTGTTTGAGCAAAGAAAATGCATTCGAAGACCTTGACCTTTCTACAGCCCTCTTTATAGATCTTGAGACCACAGGGCTTTCAGGAGGAAGCGGGGTGATCCCGTTTCTTGTAGGTATGGGCTATTACAGGGATGATAGGTTTTATGTCGCCCAGTATTTCCTGGGAGAACTTGCTGAAGAAGAAAGAATGATCCAGGAGCTTGGTCGTTTTTTTTCTGAAATGAACTTTCAGTCAGTTGTCACATATAACGGAAAAAGTTTTGATATTCCCATTCTTGAGACACGGTTCATTCTCTCAAGACAGCCTTTCCTCCTCGGTGAACTGCCTCATCTTGATTTTCTCTATTCAGCCCGCAGTCTCTGGAGGCATAAGTATGAAAACTGCCGGCTTTGCCATCTCGCTCGTGAGGTCGTTGAGGCAGACCGTTCTGAGGATATTCCCTCAGCTGAGATCCCCTGGATGTATTTTCAATATCTAAACACAGGAAATTTTGAGTTAATTGAGCCCATCCTTTACCACAACCAGGAGGACATTCTTTCTCTTCTAGGAGTGGTTATTGTCGGCTCTCTTATATTTTCTGAAAAAGGAGAAAAGGGATTTGTAGATGCCATGGACCTTTATGGAGCAGCAAAAATCATGGAAAATGTCGGAGATATTGAGAAGGCTGTTCAATATTACAGGCGGGCTCTTAATGGAAAATTATCTGATGAAATATCGCTTTTGGCCAAGAAAAAGCTTTCTTACTATTTCAAGAAAAAACAGGATTGGAAAAAGGCTCTCCTGCTGTGGAAAGAAATAGCTTCCTTAAATGTGACCTCAATAAATCAACTCTTCTCATTTAGAGAACTTGCCATGTACCTCGAACACAAAGAAAAAAAATATGAAGAGGCAAAAAAAATAGCAGAAGAAGGATTTGTTCTCTCCCTTAACCTTTCTTCCTCTTATGAGAAAGATTTTGCCCATAGACTCGAAAGACTAAAACGAAAGATCAAGGAGCAAAAAGAAAAAAAGCAGGGGACAAGATAGATGTTTTTGCAAAGAGCAAAGCCCTTACTTTTGGACAATAATTATGGAACTTAAGGCATTTCAGGATTATTTGAGTTCTCAAAAGCTTAAATTTACCCGGACAAGACTTATGATTTTTAAAGAGATATTTTCCGGAAAAAAGGTGCATCCTAATGCCTACGAAATTCACAAAAGGTTAAAAAGCAAGGGCCATGAGGTTTCTCTGGCCACTATCTACCGGACACTAAATCTATTAGTCAAGACCGGCCTAGTAAGTGAAATTGATTTTGGAGAGAGCCACAGCCATTATGAACCTAAAATATCCAAGGCAACCCATGGGCATCTGGTCTGCCTTTCTTGCGGCAAGGTTAAAGAATTTTCCCATGAGAAAATCCAGACAATCATAAAAAATATAGGTAAAGAAAGCTACTTTAAGACAGATAAATTTTCAATCCAGGTTTTTGGCTACTGCAAAGACTGCCAGAAAAAATAACAGAGGTCCTCAAATGAGAGCAATGATCTTGAAAAAATTCGCTCCTATAGACCAAAATCCCCTGGAGCTTGTTAACCTTCCCATCCCTAATATTAGCCCTGAGGACATACTCATTCGGGTAAAAGTCTGCGGTGTCTGTCATACGGATCTTCATACTGTTGAGGGAGAACTTCCCCAGGTCAAATTACCAATAATCCCTGGCCATCAGGTTGTAGGGATGGTCGAACGAAGAGGGAATATTACTTCTCGCTTTAAGGAAGGAGACCGAGTTGGTGTTGCCTGGCTTAATTCTGCCTGCGGTTTGTGTGGTTTTTGTGAGAGGGGAAACGAGAATCTCTGTGAGAATGCTTGTTTTACAGGCTACAATACCAACGGCGGATACGCTGAGCATATAGTTATTCCCGAAAAGTTTGCCTATGCTATCCCCGAAATATTCTCTGATGAAGAGGCTTCACCTCTTCTATGTGCTGGGATCATCGGTTACAGAGCCCTGAGGCAGAGTGAAGTAAAGCCCGGCCAGCGTCTTGGTCTCTACGGTTTTGGCGCTTCCGCACATGTCGCCATCCAGGTGGCTGTTCACTGGGGATGTGAGGTTTATGTTTTTTCCAGAAGCGAGGAGCACCGCGAGCTTGCACGAGAACTTGGTGCTGTCTGGACAGGAACGTCAAAGGATGAGCCTCCAAAAAAGATGGATTCCTCTGTTATTTTTGCTCCTGCCGGGGAGTTGGTTCTTGATGCACTAAAAGTCCTTGATAAAGGTGGCACAGTAGCCCTTGCAGGAATTTATATGAGTCCAATTCCAGAGATGGATTATGTGAAGTATCTCTACCATGAACGAACCCTCAGGAGCGTGGCAAATGCAACAAGGAAGGATGGAGAAGAGTTGCTTAAAATTGCGGCTGAAATTCCTATCCGGACAACTACCCAGCTTTTTCCTTTAGAGGAAGCAAATAGGACTCTTCAGCTTCTCAAAGCCGGTAAAATTAACGGCGCTGCAGTTCTTAAAATCTCCGACTGAAAAAGGGGCTGTAATTACGAGCTTCCGAGAGGAACGTAACAGTCTTTGTATTAATTAATTTAAAAAACCAATTAAAATCTGGCATAATAAAGCATGTCTTTTCTCCGTGCGCCCGTAGCTCAGCTGGATAGAGCGTCTGACTACGAATCAGAAGGTCGCAGGTTCGAGTCCTGTCGGGCGTACCAGCTTTTTCCTTATTTTTAGGCTTTTCCTTTGTTTTGTCTTTTATACTACAGACCCGTAATTTTAGCTATTTTAAACAATTTTTGGCACATATGTGGCACATGGAGATAAGTCTACTTTTCCACTCCTTTGTCTAAAGCATTAGACATTCGTATTAAAAAACCCTAGAACCCGGAGCCCCCCTTCAACCCAGGGGCGGGTATAAGTACCTCAACGATACATTTATATTATATTTCTATAGTTTTCACTTTTTATTGCATATCTAACTTGCTGTTAGAAAACAGGATTCTCGCAATTGAAATTTAATATGGCCAAAAGTTGAGGCTTTTTGAGATCTTTACTGCTTACAATTTGTATTAGTTTTTATATACAATTGCAGCTGCTTTTATGCCATAGCTTTCGCCTGCCGCTACAACCATATTGCCAACGGGAACTCCCATTGAGAGGAATTTTTGTCAACCACAATAAGGAAATTCCTATCTTTTAAGGATATGTTTTCATCATTGGTAAGGATTAACATTGTAAACCTGAAGCTGACACATGGGAAGAGGTCTGTCTTCTCTCATTTGAATCAAAATTCCCTTTGTGATATAAGTCAAAAAGCATTTGATTGGGCATTAGATGTGCCCAGAAAGGAGGGAAAAATGGAAAATTGGAAAAAAATTTTAGCAACCATTTTAAAAAAACAAAAAGAAGACAGAGGGGAGAAAAAAATAAAGCATAGTCATGAAAGATTGAGAGTTGAGAAATTTTATTCAACGATTGTAAATCCCGCCTTTAAGGAGCTTAAGTCTGAATTAAAAAAACACGGAAGAGAAGTAGAGATATATACCGAAAGAAGAGATTTTGCATCAATTATTGTAAATTTCGAGGCCGAGGAAGAGCTTGATTATTCGATAGAAGTGATGATATCTCCAGTTCGTGTATTTCCTCGTCCAGTAATTCATTATACAGAGTGGGCTAGTAGTAGGAGATTAAGAGCCGAGGGGTTATTAAGGAGAGGTATTCAGGACTATGATATCTCTGATATTAAAAAAGAGGAAATTATTGAACACTTTTTAGATGAATATAAAAATTATATTAAGTTTATGCATTAAATTTGCTACAGCTGTCTTTTTCAAGAAACTTCTTCAACTTCAAACATATCTCCAATGAAGCCTTAAATCGCGTTTGCGTCCTTTCTTGAATCTGGGTATTATTGAAGATAACTTTTTAAAAAAGGGAGGTGAGAAGGATGGAGGAAGAATTTTACATAGCAGCTCTGCAAGTCGATGATAGCGAATCTTATGATTCTTTAGAAGAGGTGACAGCTAAAGCGTATGAATACTTCTCAAAAATAAAATCTATCAAATCAGTAGTAATTTATGAACGAATAGAGGGAAAAGGGAAAGGTCCCATGAGATTTATTTTTAAAGAAAAGAGCGGAAAAATAAATTACGTTGATATTAAATGGAAAGATTAGAAAATAGCAAATTGTTGCCTTGACAATATAAAGTGAAATGGAGGGATAAGATGAAAAGTGGCAAAGCACGCTTAGAAGGGGCCTCTTTTACTTGAAAAAGAGGCGGAACATCTTAGGAATGGTAAAGATAATCTGAGCGTATTGAGTTGGGAGCCTTGCAGGTGAGTTCTTGGTGCAGATTGGCGCTAATAAGGATTTTTTCAGGGGTTAGAAACTTATCTCAGACGGCTTAATATATTAAACCCCATAGTAGGCTATATATGAGGTCTACTATATGCGGTTATATGAGGTTTTTTCTTTTACTCAGTATTTGATATAATAATTTCGACATGAGCGAAAGAAAAACACCAAAGGAGTTAGAGGAATTAAAACAGGAAATTGAGGAGGATGAACAGCATCTTAAAGAGTTGTTAGAGGAAATTGTGTCCTTACGAAAAACCTTAAAAGAGAAGTATAAGGAATTAAGGAAATTATATTCGCCCATAGAGAAAAAGCAAAAAAAATATTGGGAAGAATATGTGCTATATTACGAAAGGAAAAAGGCAGGCATCCCGATGAAGCGAGACTTTTATGATGGAATAATTCAATACTTACGACAGAAGAGAATAGAGGACAAAGAAATAAAAGAGCTAGTTCGTATACTTAGTCAGGAATCAGAAGAAGAATAAAATCTTTTTGCCACTGAGAGCGATCCCCCCAAGAGCAGGGTTAATACGCTAAGGTTAACTTGTCGCAGTTCGTTTGTGCAACGACGTCTCCCGACGTTTCGCCTGTCTGAGCGCCTTGAGGCTGCGGGCTTGACTGGCAGTCAAGAGGTCGTAGGTTCGAATCCTGCCGGGCGTACCAGCTTTTTCCTTCTTATCAACGGTGTGCTCAAGAATAATCGCTTCTTTGATTTTAAAATCGGCGCTGTCCATCAATGCACCTTCGAAGATACAAAACTGCAGTATTGGAATCTGCTATCTAGGCGGCTTAAAAGGCTGAAGAGGAGAAATCCTAATGTTTTTCCTTAAATATTATTGAGAGTTCATCCGTAACATCTTGTATAAGTTTTTTTACTTTTTTCTTTGATTCTTTGTCCTTTTTGACTCCGGTAATTTTAATGGTTATTGTTCCTGCTTTTTCATCAATATCGGATTTGACTTTATAACTTTCGGGAAGATTTTTCTTTAATTTCTTGAGAATTTCCTCATACTTACTTTTATTTTCGCTGTCAAGATTGGATTTAATAATTACCTGAAATCCTTCATCTTTGTCTACAACACTAATAACTTTTGTATCTTTTTCGATCTCTATAAAAGTGTGATCCATCTTTATTTTGTCTTTTATAATATCTTTAATTTTTTCAATATGTACATTTTTTAAATCTGTCTTAATCCTGACATTAATATCCTTCAGTTTTTCCGACTTTTCCTCCAGTTTCTCACTCAATTCCTCCAGGACTTCTTCAATTTCTTTTAGGGTTACCTCCTGGATTCTGACTTCGTCCTCCTGCATTTTTTGTTCTATGATGTTTTTCAGCTTTTCCCTGATTTTTTTTATCTTTTCTTTAAGTTCTTTATGTTCAAGTTCCAAGTGAATCATGGGAAGCACTTCCACATGAGGAATAACGTGTAAATCCACATCAGGGGAGAAAAGCATCTTTTTCTTTTCTCCTTTTTCTCCCTCAATATGAATGGTGATATTCTTATCCAATTTGTCATATTTTTTGAGATGGACCTCCGGACTTTTTAACACTAAAATGTTCTTGCCGTCTTTTCCTTTTTCAACTTTAATCGTAATACAATCGTCTTTGCCAAGGTTGATGACTTTTGTTTTATCATCCTTGCTGAGTAACAGTTTGCCCTCTTTAATCGTCCAGTGGCTTTTCTCGCCTTTTCCTAATTTTAATTTTAAATCTTTGCCGCAAGTGCTAAAAATATATCCCTTTTCTAGAGAGCCTTTCTTTAAAAGAATATGCGGTTTTCCGACAATAATAACTTTTTCTACCTCATCGTCTTTGCAGATATTGATGCTGAGATGAACTGATTCTCCGCCCTTTGAAACGCAAGTGATCTCCTTTTTTTTGTCCTTGGATTCTTTTTTTTCTACTTTTTTAGATTTTTTCTTTTCCTGTTTTTCCTGAACGGCTTTCTCCTGAGGAGAATTTTGGCTTTTGATTATTATTGGATCTTTATCCGAAATACTTTTTTCAATGAAGGATGCAGACTGCGAGGGTCTTGCCAGTCCGATGAGTGCTATAGCCGTAATAACTAAAGATGAAAGTAAGATTTTAGTCTTCATTTTGACCTCCTTAGGTTTTAATTGTTGTTTAAGAATTGCGACCAACCTTTCATTCAACTGGGATTTTCCCACTGCTCCAAGCACGGCGGCAGGAGGATTCCAGTGGATCTGTCCAGCCTTTTTAATTGAGAGAAGATTGGCTGCATATGTTGATGGTTTGACTCCGGCTTTCAGGACAAGTTCATCACAGGCTTTTTCCTGTTCGCTTTTCATCATTCTAAAGGCAAACCAGCTTAAAGGATTAAACCAGTAGAGAGCGCAGCTGCAACCTGCGAGGATTTTGATTAGAAAATCACTCCTCTTGATATGAGAGAGTTCATGAAAGAGGGCGGATGAACACTGATCTTTTGTCCAGTTCCTGGATTCAGCCGGAATGATCACGACAGGTTTGACCACACCCCAGGTTAGCGGGGCTTTTACATGTTTGTGGCTTAACAGGTTGATTTTTCTCTTTATGGATATCGCTTCCAGGAAACGATGTAATAGTTGCTGCCAGAGTGAGCTTGATATTCTCTTTCCCTGCCGGGTAAGTCTGTGCGCTCCGTAAAGCCCTAAAAATATCCTGATTAGTAAAAAGATCAAGCCTGTGGCCCAGATTATGATTAAGCCTGATCCAATAAAACTTTTTGTGTCTGAGATTTTTGATATAAAAGGTTTTCGATTTTGAATTTTGGTATTCTCAGAATTTGATGTTTGCGGTGTTTTTTTATCAATAACTTTACCTTTTGAGCTAAGTTGAGTCGGAATCTCTTTGTTTTTATTCCATTCTTCTAAAGTCAAAGAGCTGTTTTTCCCTGTCTGCCAGGTAGGAAGTAATCTTGTTTCCCATCCCTTTGTGATGGAAGAGAAGAATGGAATCAGAAGCAGGCAAATAAGAGAGAATGAAAGAAGAAAGTGTCTCAGAGAAGAGGATTTTTTTCTGAACAAAAAAACCAACAGAAACGAAAATACAAGTACTAAAGAACTCTTGATCAAAAATTCACAGATAAGGTTAAGGCCTTTGAACTCTGATAGCAGTTCCATGGCTATCTCCCTTCGCTCCGCGCCTTTTTGATAAGCTCGGATAAACGCTTGTAGTCCTGCTCAGATAAATTATCTTCAGAGATGTTAAGCAGAGCAGCAACGGCATCTTCTGTGGAATTGTCGAAAAAAGTTCTCATAACGTGCTTTAAGGCGTTCTGTCTCGCTTGTTCCCGGGGAAGAGTGGGGGAGTAGATGTAGCGTGGGCCTTCCTGCTTGTGAATCAGGTGTCCTTTTTCTTCCAGCACTCTGAGCAAGGCCCTGATTGTAGAGTAACTAGGGGGATTCGGGATTTTTTCGAGAACCTGGGCTACTGTTACCTCATTCAATTCATAGACGATGTCCATGATCTGCCTTTCTCTTCGGCTGAGGTTTTTCTGCTCTTTCATGTTTATCTCCTTTCCGTATTTTAGCCGGTTGATAAATGCTAATTTTTTAGCATGCTAAAAATATAGCACCATTTATTCTGTTTGTCAACAAATAATGCTAATTTTTTAGCATTTTGTTTTCTAAATAATAAAACGCACTTTTTGTAAATTAGTTGCGTAAGGCAGCAAGGCCAACAAATACTATGAGAAATTCCTTGCTCTCTGGAAACTATGCTGACTCAGATATTCCTGAGGTTAAGGATGTGAAGAAGAGGGTTGCTGGGCTGAAAAGTCAGTAATTTTTGTATTACTTGATTAGCCCATTTTGCAGAGAATCAGAAGGTCGCAGGTTCGAGTCCTGTCGGGCGTACTAGCTTTTTCCTGTTTTAATAGCTGAAAAAAATGTTTTTCTCACCTTGCCAGGGAGATTTTGATAAAGAATTTAAAGAAGGATAACGGCATCAACGAACAGTTCATACTTCGTGTCTTCGTTCAGGTCATGAATTAGAACTTTTTCAACAGTCCGTATGCCATGTATTTCTAATAGCTCAGATTCGTAGAGAATTTTGACATTTGCTTTTTTCAATTTTGTAGCTAATTCTTCACTTGCGGAAACATTCTTTCCAGGGGTCAGAAAAACTACTCTGGGAATGTGTTTGCTCAATTTAATGGCAGCTGCAATAGACTGCTCTCCTCTATCAACGATGAGTGTTCTTTTTCCCTCAAAAGAGGAGATATCACTGGCATCATGATAGACACCTTTGTTTAAGAATTCTTTTTCCCCGGCGATTTCCTTGGAGAACTTTTCCTCTTTGACCTCGGTTTCTGAAGTTTGTCCTTTTTTCTTCTGGTAATTTTTTATCGCATCCCTGAGAGCATCAGCAGCGAGGTTTGAACAATGCATTTTAATAGGCGGTAATCCATCCAGTTCATCAGCTACATCTTTTCGTGTGATTTTTAAGGCTTCTTCCAGGGTTTTTCCTTTAGCCATTTCCGTGATCATACTGGCTGTGGCCACAGCAGAGCCACATCCAAAAGTCTGAAATTTTATATCCTTGATTCGATTGTCTTTGACTTCAATATAAAATTCCATCAGATCGCCACAAACAGGATTACCCACTCTTCCTTTCCCAATGTCCTCTCCTTCCATTGTTCCGACATTTCTAGGTTTCCTGAAGTGGTCAAGGACTTTTTCTGAATATGCAGTTGATTTCATAATATTTCTCCTATTCATATAGCGGCGATAGTTTTCTTAATCTATCTACGACCTCAGGCAATGCCTTTATTACGGCTTCAACGTCGTTGTTTGTGTTAAATCTGCCCACAGTTAATTCCAGAGAGCCGTGCGCTTCTTCATGAATAAGCCCTAAGGCAATCAATGTGTGGGAAGGTTCCAATGTTTTTGACGAGCAGGCGGACCCAGTAGAAACGGATATTTGTTTATCATTTAATGATAAAAGCAGAGATTCTCCTTCAATGCCGTCAAACCTCAGATTGACATTGTTAGGCAGCCTCTCTTCTGGATGTCCATTGAGATAGGCCCTGGGAATTTTCTCCAGGATATTCTTTATTAGCTTAATGCGGTAACCTAATAACCTTTCTATTTCCATATCCATTTCCTTTTGCATGATTTCCGCAGCCTTAGCCATTCCCACTATTCCGGGGATATTTTCTGAACCCGAACGTTTACCATGCTCTTGTCCTCCCCCTATGATAGTAGGGTTTAATCTAATACCTGTTTTTATATACAAAACTCCTATCCCTTTGGGACCATAGATGTCGTTAGAAGAGAGTGTCATCAGGTCAATATTGTCTCTTTTAACATCCAACGTCAGTAATCCTTCTGCAGCAACCGCGTCTGTATGGAACATGATATTTTTTTCTCTACAGAATGCTCCGATTTTGGAAATAGGTTGAATGGTACCAACTTCATTATTTGCATAGCCGATAGAGACCAGAATTGTTTTATCCGTGAGACGGTCTTTTATTTTATCAAGATATACCCGACCATACTGATCAACAGGGACTTTGGAAATAGTGAATCCAAGTTTCACCAGCTGCTTGGTAATGTTTAGAATAGAAATGTGCTCGATTTCTGAAATGATAATGTGATTTCCCTTCTCTTTGTTCCTCATGGCGAAGCCAAAAAAAGCCAGGTTATTGGATTCAGTTGCTCCGGAGGTGAATATAATCTCCTCTTTTTTAGCATTGATAAAATTCGCAATAGTCTGCCGGGATTCCTCCATTATTTTTGTTGCTTCATCTCCTATTTGGTGCAGAGAAGAAGGATTTCCGAATTTATCCTGAAAATACGGCATCATAGCCTCAAAAACTCTTGGGTCAATTGGTTTGGATGACTGGTAATCGAGATAAGCGTTCATGATTAAAAATTCCTTATTAAAACCACATTGTTGCGCCTGCATCCAGAGCGAGGTCATTTAGAGTTCCGGCACCTACGATTTTAATCCCGGGAATTAAATCAACTTTTTCCCATCCAAGCATCTGTTTAGAAGCTTCACATACATAAATTTCGATACCCATATCAAGAGTCTTCCTGATCATTTCGTTAACGGATGGAAAAGAACCCAATTTAATTTTTTCTGCAGCCTCTGGGGTTAACGTCCTCAATCCCTGACCTAAATAATATACTTTAGCCTCGATGTTCATGGCTTTGGCTGTCTGGGCCAGAATGAGTGGTGAGTATTGCCTCTCCGGATGATCGCTGGTCTGGACATATAATATTGAATTGTCTTTCATTGTTTCCTCCTATTGTAATTTTTTGATCAGAAATCTTATATGGTTTTCTTTTTTTTCAAATTTGATGATTTTTTGTCCTGTTCTTTTAACAAGTCGTTTAATGTCTTCTTCTGCAGCTGGATCATCAGCCAGAACCTCTAATACTTCACCTACTTTTATACTGTCCATCTGCTCCCGGGTTTGAAATAAAGGCTCCGGGCAAAAGAGTCCTATACAATCTAATGTCTTATCCGGCTCTAAGTCTGGCATCTCTACCTCCAATTACTATAAAACCTATATATATTATATACATTATTTTCTCAAAAGATATCCTTTTTGTCAATGGTGAATTTTATAATATTTCAAAAATTTATGTTATATTTAATTTTTTTCTGTTGCTATAATTTATTGGTTGAAAAAATAGCTTTAAAATTTGGTTTTATAAAAAGGGGGAGTTCTTATGAACACAATAACAAATTGGAAGAGCTGCGATAGCCTTGAACTTGTGAACTATATTTGATACATTCGATAAGATTAGTATCTGAAAAAGTACACAATTTACAGATGAAGCAGGTAATATTAAGCTCTTTTAAAAGAAAATAAAATTATAAAAGATATTGTATCTATTCTTGTGAAGAAGGACAGAATGAGATGAAGATTTTTGAGCAGATAAACCTAAAACTGACAGGTTGGTTCATAAAGGACTTTGAAAAAATTAACAACAAAAAGGTACGTATAAAATATGGTTTGCTGGCAGGATGGATTTCCGTTGTCGCAATACTGCTGTTGTTTATCATAAAGATACTTCTCGGCCTCTTGGCAGATTCTATATCAGTTGTTGCTAATGCTTTTCATCTCCTTGCGCACCTGGCTAATTCCATTATTCTGGTGGTAAGTTTTAAGGTGACTGCTCGTCCAGCCACTGCTAAAACCCCTTTTGGTCATGGAAGAATGGAACATGTAGCTCCGCTTATCATGTCGATTTTCCTTTTTGTGTCAGGTTTACAAATTATTGAGTCTTCAATTCATCAAGCACTAGAGCCCCATAAGATTCATTACTGGCCAGCACTGCCTTGGATTATCCTTGCCACTATTGTTGTGAAGCAGTGGCTCAGCCAGTTTGTCCGCTTCCTGGGGAAGAGGGTAAATTCCAAAACAATTCTGGTAAACGCCTTTCATCACAATATTGAAGCAGTGATGTCCCTCGTGGTGATAGGAGGATTGCTTGCTGGCAATTACTTTGATCTTCCTGAGGTGGATGGGTATATTGGCATCCTGTTATCAGCATGGCTGCTATACCTGGGATATACTCATGGCAAAGAAGCTATTGTGCCGCTTTTAGGCCAGGCACCAAGCAAGGATACGATACAAAAGATCAGGGAAAAGGCTAAATCTATCGATGGTGTTGAAGATGTTCATGAGATAATTGTACATGACTATGGGTCAATGTACTTGATTTCTCTTCATGTGGAGATACCTGAAAAACTTGGGCCAGCAGAAATGCATGAAATAGCTGAGCGCTGTGAAGGGGCATTAAGAAAGATGTTCGGCGGTGAGGTCGTCTGTCATACTGATCCCCTCAAGGAAAAAACTCCCGAGATTAAGGCTGTTGAAGATTTATTCATAAAAATTATTAAATATTTTTCCCAGATAATTGACTATCATGATTTTCGCGTTATTTCCGAATCCCGCGAGAGGATTATTATCGCAGCAGATATAGATGTAAAAGAAGATATTCCAGAGTCTGAGTTCAAGCAAATCTCAAAGGATTTGGAGTCAGAAGTAAGCAAAAAGATTCCCAACATAGCGTACTGTGTTTTTTACATAACACCCAAATTTGCCTACTGAATTACCTTTTGATATGAAGTTATGGTTTTTTAAAAGAAATAAGTAAAGAATGTTTAGCGTTTTATAAAACCGAAAAATCAAAATTATCTTTAAGGATCGACTCTTTCCACTTTTTTATATTTGTTTTTTGAGAAATTAGCCGGCTTATTTCATTAACTCCTTCTTTGGTACCCATCCAGATGGACCCGACAATCGTCCCATCTTGAACAACAATCTTTTTATAAATTCCCTCTTCTCTATTTTCTTTCCTGAATTCCTCATAATTACCTTCTTCTGGATTAACCAGGCCGATTGAGGCGACAGAGAGCCCAACGACCTTCAATGTATTTGATGGAATAGTTCCTTCATACTTTTTTTCTTGTCCGAATATATTATATGCGGCTGTTTGGGCTTGGTTGAAAGCAGCGGAGATTATTCCATACATCCTGCCTTTATGTTGAATAACATCTCCTGCTCCGTATACCGAAGGATTAGTGGTCTGAAGGTAGTCATTGACAACAAGTCCACGATCGGTTTCCAAGCCTGATTCTTTGGCTATGTTGATATATGACCTAACTCCTGCTGCCACAATACTCATGTCTGCTTCTAATTCTTTGCCTCCTTTAAACCGCAAACCTTTCATTTCTTTCTGACCAAGAACCTCTTCTGTGGCCATGCCAAGATGGACTTTAATACCCATCTTCTCGATTTGGACTTTTAGAATAGAAGCACCCTGGGAATCCAACTGTCGAGGAAGCAAGCGGTCAAAAAATTCAACAACCTCAACTGCAGCTCCCCTTGATTTAAGAGCTCGTGCTATTTCAAGACCTAAAACTCCTCCCCCAATGATGACAACTTTTTGATGACCTTCAAGGTGCTCAAGAATTTTAAAAGCATCATCAATTGTTCTAAAGGTAAAAACTCCCTCTTTATCCACTCCTTTAAAAGGAGGAACGAATGAAAAACTACCGCTGGCAATTAGAAGTTTATCATACTTTCCCCTTTTATCATTTTGTTGTTCGATCTCTTGAGAATCAGGGTGGATTGTTTTTACAGGTTTATTGAGGTGAATGTTTATATTCTGTTCTTTATACCAGTCTTCAGAAAAGGCAAATATCCGATCATAAGGAATTCTTCCTGCCAGAAATTCGATTAGATTTGGACGTGGATAGTAATGATATTTTTCTTTGGTAAAAATATCAATTTCGACTTTTTTATCGAGTTCACGCAGAGTTTTAGAGAAGATGACTCCAGATATACCATTTCCTATAATTATAACTCGCATCTTCTAAGATAATCTTTTGTTAACTTTACTAAAGCTTTTGAAAATATTCTTTCCCCACTCCACATTGTGGACAGACCCAGTCATCAGGTAAATCTTCGAAAGGAGTCCCAGGATTTATTCCGTTTTCTGGATCTCCGTTTTCTGGGTCATAAATATAACCACAAGCTGTACACTCCCATTTTTCCATTACAATCCTCACTCAAATATAATTTATAACAGATAATTTAAAAGACAAAACCGATCAATTCCACTCAAGAATATGGCTGTCGTATTCTGTTTCCAATTTTAATTTATGAGATTTTTCCTGTTCGATCAAAAATTCAAATAGTTTCTTTAGGTCTCCTTCTTTGGACTTATTTGCCAGATTTGAATAGAGCTCAACAGCTTGCTGCTCTTTTTTAGCAGCAAGAATCAATAGATCTTGAAAATTCATGTCCTCACTAGGCGGTTCTTCTACTAAATAATCACTGATTTTTAAATCAATAACATCTGTAATTGCTAAAGATTCAATTTTTTCTTTTGTGATGTTTTGAAGAAGCTTCTTGTGATTTTTCTCTTCTTCCTGTAATTCTTGAAGTAGCTTTTTAACTCCGGGATTTTTTGCCAAATCAATCAAATTTCCATAAACTTGAATTGCCTCTTCTTCTCTTTTAATAGCAAAATTAATGACATCCCCAAAATTTGACAATTTCATTATCTAACTCCTTTCTATATTTTTCATTTTTTTTTATTTGGAAACGGCTATTTAGGTCTAACTTCCAGTTTTGATTATAATTACTTTATGACTGCATATTTCATAAATGCTGTCTTTCTATCCTCGACTATTGGATTTTCTTCATTTGTTCTTAACAGTTCTTATAAGTCGCTTTAAAATTGCAATTAAGAAGTAAATACAATTATAATGAGATAATCTCTTGTGTCAATAAACAAGAAGAAGAACTCAAGGAACTAGAAAGAGAAAAAATGTATCTTGCCTTTCTTGTTCTCTTAATGAGGAGGAACAATGATCGATGATTCCCTGGCTCGGAAGGCCCAGAAACAATTGTATAAAGCAGCTCGAGAAATCAAGCTTGATACAAATATTTTAAAAATTCTGGAAAATCCGATGCGGACTCTCAAAGTTTCTATTCCCATTAAATTAGATAACGGAAAGATAAAAGTTTTTACAGGCTTCCGCTGCCAGTATAATAATGCTAAAGGACCAACAAAAGGAGGCGTTCGTTATCATCCTGATGTCTCAGAGGATGAAGTAGTGGCTCTGGCAGCATGGATGACCTGGAAATGCGCTCTTTTAGATTTGCCCTATGGAGGTGCCAAAGGAGGGATTATCTGTGATCCAACAAAGCTCTCTGAGACTGAGTTAGAAAGACTGACTAGAAGATACACAACAGAAATCATGCCTATTTTAGGTCCTCACATAGATATCCCAGCTCCGGATGTCTATACTACATCAAAAACCATGGCCTGGATTATGGATACCTTCTCTATGTTTAAAGGTTACACAGAACCAAGCATAGTCACAGGAAAGCCTGAAATTCTGGGCGGCTCCAAAGGTCGAAAAGAGGCTACAGGAAGGGGCTTAGCTATAATTACAAGGGAATTTTTCAAAGCTCAAAAGAAAAAGCTAAAAGGAGCGAAGATCGCTGTTCAAGGATTCGGTAATGTAGGAGGCCACGCTGCTCTTTTCCTCTCCCAGATGGGAGCTACAGTAGTGGCAGCTTCTGATGTTTCTGGATGCCTTGTCAATCCAGACGGTCTGGATATCCCTGAGCTTATGGAATGTGTAGAAAAACACGCTTGTGTTATAAAACATCCTGGAAAACAAATAGACAAGGAAGAGCTTCTTTTTCAAGATGTAGATATTCTTATCCCGGCTGCTCTAGAGGACCAAATTCACTAGAAAAACGCACATAAAATTAAAGCAAAAATCATTATTGAAGGCGCCAATGGCCCAATAACTCCGGAGGGAGATGAAATACTGGAAAAACGAGGTGTTGATGTCATCCCCGATATTCTGGCTAACGCTGGTGGTGTAGTAGTTAGCCACCTGGAATGGGTTCAGGCATTGAGTGGTCTTTATTGGGAAGAAGAACAGGTCAATGCTGAACTTGAGCGGAAGATGATAAAGGCTTTTAAGGAAGTCTGGGAAAAGGCAACCAAAAGAAAAGTTTCCCTTCGATGTGCGGCTTATTTGGTAGCTATCGAAAGAATTGCTGAAGTATATCGTTACCGTGGAATATTTCCTTAATCTTTTACTTAGCAAATCCGATCCTTCTTGTTCATTCAAATGAATTTTTTTTAAAAATATTATAATATTTAATTAACCATATAAGAAGATACCTTAAAGATTACAAAAATGAAAATAAATTATACTTCAGTAATGATTGCAGGAAAAGCAGGAGATGGCGTTCTTTTTACAGGGAATGTTCTCGCAAAAATCTTAAAAATGTCGGGGTGGGAGATAGTAACCTACAGGGATTTTCCTTCTAATATAAGGGGAGAACCAACTAATTATACTATCAGAGCAAGTATAAAGAGAATTTATGGGAGAGCCGATAAGCTGGATGTCCTTTTGGCATTTGATTGTGAAGCTATTTTAAGACATGAGAAAAAAATGGCTAAAGGAGGAGTTGTCCTCTGCGATGGTGAAGATTTTATTAAAATCGCTCCTTCTGTAACTAATAAAGTTACTCACCATAAATTTCTTTTAAAGAAGCTGGCAAGAGAGAATTTTGGCAAAGAAATATTTAAAAATATGATAGCCTTGGGAGCCTTAAGCTATATTCTTGATCTGGATTTCTCGATTATAAAACAAATAATTTCTGTAATGTTTTTGGAGAAAAAAGGGAAAGCAGTCGTTCAGAAAAATATTAATGCTATAAATTTAGGCTTTGAAGAGGCAAAAAAAATAATTGAAGAAAGATATCGTCATGTACTTCTAAGAGAAAAAGAAAAAAACAGACTTTTCCTTTCAGGAAATGAAGCCATTGCTTTAGGAGCTCTGGCAGCGGGATGCAGGTTTTTTGCTGCATATCCCATCTGTCCAGCTACTGAAATATGGCAGTGGCTGGCAATTAATTTGCCCCAATTTAACGGGATTGTTATCCAGACTGAGGACGAATTAGCAGCTGTTAATATGGCTCTGGGAGCTTCCTATGCTGGAGTGAGAGCTATGACATCCACTTCAGGGCCTGGTGCCTCCTTGATGATGGAGGCTTTCGGTTTATCAGGAATGGCTGAAATTCCTATAGTTGTGGCCCACGTTCAGAGAACAGGTCCAAGTACAGGGATGCCCACAAAAACTGAGCAGGGAGATTTAAATCAATGGCTTTATGGTTCTCACGGAGAGTTTCCCCGTATTATTCTTTCCCCTGGAACTGTGGAAGAATGTTTTGAGTTCATGATCCAGGCTTTTAATTTAGCCGAGAAATATCAGTGCCCTGTGATTCTTCTCACCGAGCAAGATTATGGCCAGAACCTGAGGACAGTAAAAAAATTTGATCTTTCAAGAGTAAAAATTGACAGAGGAAGACTTCTCAGCCAGGAAGAGCTTCTCAAGATCAAAGATTTTAAAAGGTATGAATTTACTAAGGACGGCATTTCGCCAAGAGTTATTCCATCTCAGATAGGGGGGATTCATATGGTGGAAGGAAATGAGCATAATGAGAGGGGATATCGAAATGAAGATTCAGAGAACAGAGTCAAGATGATGGAAAAGAGAATGAAGAAGCTTAAAACCGTTTCTAGAGAGCTCATTCCTCCCAAGGTTTGGGGAGAGAAGGATGGAGAAATCGGCGTTATAGGATTTGGTTCTACTTTTGGTCCCATTCAGGAAGCTATAAAACAACTAAAAGAAAGAGGAATTAAGGCAAGATTTCTACAGCTTAGAACTTTGTGGCCTTTTCCTACGAGGGAGGTTGATCAGTTTGTATCAAAAAGCAGAGAAATTTTTGTTGTCGAGAATAATTTTACAGGGCAATTAAACACATTGATAAATAGCCAGGTAAGGCCAGTGATTAAATTAAAAAGTATCAGAAAATACTCCAGCAACTCCTTCGTTCCCCAAGAAATTTCGATCCCGATCCAGAGGCGATCTAGATGAAGAAAAAACTGGATTATCACTTAGAGGATCCAACATGGTGTAATGGCTGTGGAATTTATGCAATCTTTGATGCTCTGAAAAGTACGGCTGTATCCCTTAAAATTGAACCAGAACAGTTAGTTATAGTGACTGGTATCGGCTGTCATGGAAGATTAAACAATTATTTTAAAGCCTATGGATTTCACAGTCTTCATGGTCGTGTTTTGCCAGTGGCAACTGGAATCAAGCTTTCTAACCCTGAGCTTCATGTGGTGGCAGTGAGTGGAGATGGAGATGCTTACTCCATTGGAATGGGACATTTTATACATTCTTTGAGGAGAAATATTTCTATTACCTATTTAGTTGTCGATAACCGGATTTTTGCTCTTACCCAGGGTCAGACTTCGCCAACAAGTAGACTAGGTTTTGTTTCCAACTCTTCACCCTATGGTTCTAGGGAATATCCTTTAGATGGACCTCAGCTTGCTCTCGCTGCAGGAGGGACTTATATTGCCCGCGGTTATTCTGGAGAGCCATCTCGTTTAGCCGCTCTCATAAAGGGCGGAATGAGTCATAAAGGATTTGCTTTGATTGATGTTCTCAGTCCGTGTGTTACTCAGAATAAAGTGAATACCTATACGTGGTTCAAGAAAAATATTTATTACCTCGAAGAAGACTCGAGCTTTAATCCCAGGGATAAGAGAAAGGCGTGGGAAAGGACAAGTGCAAATGGCAAAATCCCAGTAGGATTGATTTATCAAGAGGAGAAACCTTCCTTTGAGGAGCTCGTTTTACCTGATAGAGAAAAACCCCTTGTTTTTAATGATTTGAAAATTAGTATTAAAAAATTTAATAGAATTTTGGAAAAATTTAAATGACATTAAATTTTTTATAAGCTTTTAAGTATTGAGCCCTAAAGTAAACATCTGCTTCTCCCATATCTTTAAAGCTCAGCTCCTGGGTTTTAAAAGAAAGTTCTCCTCTAAAATCTTCAATTGCCTTATAGTGATGTTCTTTCATCCAGGCAACAAGTTCTGCTAAAACATCCTTTATAACTTTTAATCCTTTTTGATAAAAGAGAGTACAGGCCTGTGCCGCTGAAGCTCCTGCTAATACCTGTTTTATTAGATCTTTTCCATTTTTTAATCCTCCAGAGGAAGCAAGGTCGCAATCAATTCTGTCGGCAAGAAGGGCTACCCATCTCAAGGATTGATTAAAATTTCCTTTTCCTAAAATATTTCTTGTTTTAAGGTTTTTAATATTTATATCAGGCTCAAGGAACCAATTAAAAAGAACAATGGCGTCACAACCTGATTCTGTAAGCTTATGGGCTAAATATGGAACAGAGGTAATTTGGGCTGTTAATTTTACTGCTATAGGAATATTGACTGTGTTTTTTATTTCTCTAAGGATTTTAACGTAAGATTCCTCATATTTGGAGCCAGGTGTTTTAAGCTCAAGAGGAAGAAAATATATGTTTAGCTCCAAACCATCGGCTCCAGCTTCTTGGATCTGCTTTGCAAAGCTGGGCCATAACTTTATAGATTGACAGTTGATACTGGCGATTATTGGGATTTTTGTTTTTTTCTTTGCTTCTATGATCATTTGACACATTTTTTGTGGAGCATACTCCAGCAACCCTCCTTTCCGTAAATAATCGACAGCTTCGGGATGGAGGCTAACATTTTTGGCTAGAATATCTTCTTTCAGCATAAATTGTTCTTCAAATATAGATTTTAAAACAACTGCACCCGCTCCAGCTTCTTCACACCGAAGGATTCCTGATACACTCCCAGTTAAATCGCAACTTCCAACAATTATCGGATTGGAAAGTTTTAATCCCATGTAAGAAGTTATCAAATCTGGCATAATACTCTCCCTTTTATTAATACTTTTAGCTTTTTATGTTTTTTTGAATACATAAGCGGTAGATATAAGAAGGGCATCGATTTAAGTTTCAGATGAAATAAGATCATCAAAAAAGGAACAACCTAAGGATACCTGAATCGACATTGTATCATGGTTAAAGGATTTATAGCTATCGTCATTTGTACACTCAATACTAGAAATAAGATGTTTATTTTTTTTGGTAAGTCAGATAAGCTGGATTTTTTACCTGGCTTGAATAAGTTTATTTCTGGTTGTATAAGTGAATGAAAAAACTTATTCCTTCATAATTATTAAATTGTGGTAAAATGAGCTAAAGAGAAGATAAAAAGAAGAGAATTTTGTGCAAGACTGAAGATACAAATGGTAAGAATTGGATTTATTTTATTCTAAAAGTAAAAAATAAGTATTAAACCATCATAAAAATTTAGATAAAAGGATAAAAAAATGACTGAAGAGAAAGAAAAAATTGCCTGTCATGTTTGTAAGAAGATGATCCCAAAAGCGGCTGCTGTTCATTCAGAAGGGCAGGAATATGTACTCCATTTCTGCAACACTGAATGCCTGGATTACTGGAAAAAAGAGAAAAAAGAAAAGAAATAGTATAAAGATCTTTTATTTTGTTGCCCAAGATTTGAGAGTTTTGTATTCGACTTCTCCGCAGAAGACATCCTTAGTTTCTATGTTGAGGAAAGTAGGAGTACGGAGCTGGCCTCCGCATTTGGGAGCAATGATATCTCTGTAAGAACGCATCAAATCTGCGTTTTTTTCATTATGCCAGATTTCAAGCCTTTCCAACTTAATACCCATATCTTTTTCTAATTTATCCACTAGGGGCATCATTTTTTTGCAGTGAGGACATTCCCTTGCCCAAAACATTATCAGTTTATTCATTTTATATCCTTTTTTTTACAAAAAGCCCACACCAACATTCTCCATGATCTTTGTCTTTATATGTTTCATGTATGAGGAAATTGCAGGGGCAGATAAGTTTTAAATCTTTTTCGATATCTTTTTCAATCATCCTGCAGGGGCAATATTTAAAGCCTTGGTTTTTTTCACATTCAAATACTCCTTCTAACAGCATATTGACTTTTTCCTCGTCCGGATTGACTTGGAATTCCCTATTTTCCGCAAATTTTCCGATGGCCTCTTGAAATTTATTCTTATTTATTTTGGTTTTTGTGATGGCGATTATTTTTCGTGCTTCCTTTGAGGAGACCTCCATAAAGGCATTTTTTGCCTTGCATGTCGGGCATATTTCAGGAGGAGTGACTCCGTAATGAATATCATTGCATACATGACAGCGCCAGAATTTTTTCATGTTTTATTTATCCTTAAAAATAAGTTCTTCTTTTTTATATTTCTTTTCTTCAATGTAAAAGATATTTCTGAAAGTGTCAATTAACTTGAATTATTCATAAAAACTGCCGATGCCATCATTCATTCTTTATAATATCAATTCGTTAGCATGATTTTTCATTAGTTTTAGAACATCACTCTATTTTTTTAATTCATTTATATCAATCATCGGCATTTTTTACTCTTCGAGCGAGCCGATCTTGTGAGATTGCCGCGTCGCTTTGCTCCTCGCAACGACGTCTACGGCAACCTCAACTCGTGAATAATCCAGGTTAATTAGAAATATTTGGAAACATAAATAAGAATGTGTAATAAGATGAATAAATAAAGGAAAATAATAATATTTTCACTGGAATGGGCTTTTTTTATCTACTCCTCCTTAAATTGTGAGGCATCAAGTATCTTATGGTCGAATCAAGCAGTAAAAAAAGAGAATAAAAAAGTTATGCTGTTTACTGTTCACAGTTTTTTATTTAAGATATGGTAAATAAAAAAAGGAGAAAGACCATGAAAAAAACTCAAGGGATTTTCATTTTTTTAATGATGATTACTTTATTCAAACCGGCTGTTTTTTCACATTGTGAGATTCCATGTGGAATTTATAACGATGAGATGCGGTTCACAATGATTGAAGAACACATCAAAACCATCGAAAAAGCTATAAAACAAATTGAACATCTCTCCGGGCATCAACCGCTCAACTTTAATCAAATTGTCCGTTGGGTCACCAACAAGGAAAAACATGCTGAAGAAATTCAGCAGGTTATAAGCCAGTATTTTCTGACACAGCGAGTGAAGCTGGCTGAAAAAGAAGAAGATAAAACCCATAAAATCTACCTGGAGCATCTGTCCTTATGCCACGAGATTCTTGTCTACGCTATGAAGACTAAACAAACTACAGATCTCTCAAATGTCGAAAAACTGAAGACGGCTGTTAAAGTTTTCAAAAACTCCTATTTAAAAGCCAATGCCAAGTAATAATACATAAAATCCATTGGATAAATATGTCCTAGATTTTAGTAGAGAAAAAAGTAATAAAATAAGGCTCATCTCCCAATTAGTTGAAAATCATGACGGAGTAAGAAGGCAAGCTGTCATTCCTGCGGAAGCAGGAATCCAGAAGAATAAAAAAAATATTTTACAATAGACTGGATTCCTGCTTCCGCAGGAATGACGAAATG